>NZ_LT629732.1:6082855-6403569 GCF_900104745.1 Actinopolymorpha singaporensis | reverse complement strand
TCGCCGACCAGCGACCCGACGCCCACCCGGAAACCGTCGCCCAAGCTGCCGCTGCCGCTCCCGGCATCGCCTAATATTCCGGTGCCGGATCTTCCGTAACCGACATCCGCGACAGGTGCCGCCGATGGGGCGAAACAGACCGAACGACCATCGACCGCCAGCACTCGAGACCTGGGAGAAGCCGTGGCGCGCGAGGACCGAGACGTACTCCACCACGACGACGGTCGTCACGACCGCGGCTACTGGGACGAGGAGGCGGACCGGCCGCGCCACCGAGGCAGGCGCCCGCTGTCGCGCCGCCTGATGGTCCCGGCACTGGTGGCTACCGGTTCTCGGGCTCGGCGGTGGTGCGCTCGCGCTGAGCGGCTACCTCCAGCCCGCCGACCAGACTCCCCGGGCCGGCCAGGAACGCGTGGTGGCCGATCCGCCTCACGCCGGTACGCCCGAGCGGGCCGCCGACGCCCCGGCCGCGAAGCCGGCCCCCACCCGGCCAAGAGGGTGACGGCGCCGCCCGCGGCCACGCCGGAGCGCGCCGCCACCCGAAGAACACCGCCCCCGCGGACAAGCCGGCTGGTCCGGCGCCGAAGAAGCGCGAGGGCCGCCGACCCACCCGAGCCGAAGGCGGCCGAGAAGGCCGAGCAGCCGAAGGCCAGGGTCGACTCGCCGGCCCCCCGGCGTACGTCCCTGCACACTCGGGAGCCGCGCCTCCCGCCCGCACCGCCAGGCCGCAGACCGATTCGGGAACCACCAGTACCCGCGAGGAGGCCTTGTACGAGACCCAGGTGGTCCTGCTGACCAACGCCGCCCGTGCGCGCGTCGGCTGCGCACCGCTGCGGGTGGACGACCGGCTGCGATCCGTCGCGCACGCGCACTCCGCCGACATGGCCGCCCGCGACTACTTCGGGCACAACACGCCGGACGGCAGGACTCCCTGGGACCGCATCCGGGCCGCCGGCTACGACGCTCCCGCCGCGGAGAACATCGCCCGCGGCCAGCAGACACCGCAGGACGTCACCCGGGCCTGGCTGGACAGCCGGGGCCACCGCGAGAACATGCTGAACTGCAAGATCAAGGCGATCGGCGTCGGTGCCCACATCGGGCCCGGTGGACCGTGGTGGACGCAGGACTTCGGCTACCGCTGAGCTCCGCCCACCTGCTCCGGCGCCGGATCGGTCCCGGTCGCCAGTGACCTGGCGTAGCACCGGTTGCCGGGTGAGTCGCGGTGCAGGCCGAACGACGGGATCGGCGCGTAACCCGCGGACAGGTAGAGCGTGATCGCCTCCGGCTGGCCGAGGCCGGTCTCCAGAACCATCCGGGTCTTCCCGGCCGCGGCGGCGTCGCGTTCCAGGGCGGCGAGCATCCGGCGGGCCAGGCCCCGCCCGCGAGCCTCGGGTGCGACGTACATCCGCTTCACCTCGGCGTCACCGGGGCCACAGCAGGGTGTACGGCGGAGTACGCCCAGCCCGCGCAGCCGACCGGCCGGCCGTCGAGGTAGCCGACCAGGAACAGTCCTGTCGGCGGGTCGAACTCGCGCGGGTCGATCGGTGAGCGGTCGATCCCGCCGTAGCGTACGACGTACTCCTGCTGCACCTGCTCGGTCAGCGTCTGGGCATCGGGGTGGTCGAAGCCGACCGTGCGCAGCTCCACGCGGGCAAATCTAACCGGCGCCCGTACGCCCGCCGCCGAGGCCCCGTTGACCGACCGCCGGGTCGCCCGGCCCGTTGACCGACCGCCGGGTCGCCGGGCCCGCTGACCCCCGCTCGCCGCAAGGCCGCCGCTGTGGTCTGATGTTTGGGATGACCGGTCGTGACCTCACGAGTCGCCGACACGACCGGCACACCAGTGCACTCCCATGGAGGTTCACGCGCATGTCCGCAGTACCCAACGTCACCCTGAACAACGGTGTGGAGATGCCGCAGCTCGGCTTCGGCGTCTGGCAGGTGCCCGACGAGGACGCCACCGCCGCCGTGCGCACCGCGATCGAGGTCGGTTACCGCAGCATCGACACGGCCGCGATCTACGGCAACGAGGAGGGCACCGGCAAGGGGATCGCCGAGTCCGGCGTCCCCCGCGAGGAGCTGTTCGTCACCACCAAGCTGTGGAACGGCGAGCAGGGCTACGACTCCACGCTCGCGGCGTTCGAGGAGAGCCTGCGCAGGCTCAAGCTCGACTACGTGGACCTGTACCTCATCCACTGGCCGGTGCCGAGCCAGGACAAGTACGTCGACACCTGGCGCGCGTTCGAGAAGCTGTACGCCGACGGGCGGGTCCGCTCCATCGGCGTTTCCAACTTCAACCCGCACCACCTCCAGCGGCTGTTCGACGAGGCCACCGACGTCCCGGTCCTCAACCAGATCGAGTTGCACCCGTACCTCATCCAGGAGAAGCTGCGGGCGTTCAACAGCGAGCACAACATCGCCACCGAGGCGTGGAGCCCGCTGGCCCAGGGCGGCGAGCTGCTGAAGGACCCCGAGATCGGCAGGCTGGCGGAGAAGTACGGCAAGACGCCTGCCCAGATCGTGCTGCGGTGGCACATCCAGCTCGGCAACGTGGTCATCCCGAAGTCGGTCACTCCGTCGCGGATCAAGGAGAACTTCGACCTGTTCGACTTCGAGCTGTCGGCCGGCGACCTGGGTGCGATCACCGCCCTGAACCGAGACGAGCGGACCGGCGGCGACCCCGACACGCTGGGCTCCTGACCCTTCGACGTGGCCCGCTGGCGCTCTGACGTGAAACAGGCGGCGGCCCGTCCGGTGAGGACGGGCCGCCGCCTTTCGTTCGCCGTGTTGGTCGTACGTGCCGTACGCGCCGTACGCGTCAGCGCAGTTGGGTGATCGCCTCGACGAGCAGCCAGACGCCGAAGACGGCGAACAGGGCCGAGGCGCCGTACCTGATCGCACGCTCGGGCAGCCGGCGGCCGAGCTGCTGGCCGATCACGATGGCGATGGCGTCCGCGACCACCATTCCGACGGTCGACCCGAGCCAGGTGCCCAGCCAGCCGTGCTGGGTGGCCAGGGTGATGGTGGCCAGCATCGTCTTGTCGCCGAGTTCGGCGAGGAAGAACGCGACGGAGACCGCGACGATCGCGGACTGCTTGGCCCGGCGGGCCTTCTGTTCCTCGTCCTCGGAGAGGCTGTCGCCACGCAGGGTCCAGCCGGCGAACCCGAAGAACGCCAGCGCGGCCACCAGGGAGATCCAACCGGTGGGCAGGTTGGCACCGAGGAAGTAGCCGACGCCCACCGACACCGCGTGCACCACGGCCGTCGCGACGGTGATCCCTACGAGCACGGGGAGTGCGCGGTAGCGGGTGGCGAAGGTCAGGGCCATCAGCTGAGACTTGTCGCCGAGCTCGGCCACGAAGATGACGCCGAAGCTGAGGAAGAAGCTGGCCGTCAGGGCATCCATGCGAAGTGTCGCTCCTCGATCAGGCCGGACCGAGGGATGCGACCTCTCGACCCGGGCGTATCCGCCTGGTCGAAGGTCTCGCCCGCCTGGTGGAGGCTGCCGGGCCGGGCGCCACAGGGGCTGCCAGCGTGTCGACCGCGGCATTGGGGGCTACTCCCCTTCGCGTCGTACAGCCTGGCGCGGACCGGCAGGATTGTCAACCAGTTGCGCAAGTGACGAATTGTTGTGGGCCAGCTCACATCCGGCCGTTCCGCTCACCTGGCGCATGCGGAAGAATCGGCGGCGTCATGGTCAATCCAGCCGATCCGCCCCAGCCGACCGGGTCACCTGAGCCGATCGGGCAGCCCATGCTGTCCGGGCCGCAGCTGCGAGCGGCGGCGGACACGTTCGACCTGCTGTCCTCGCCCACCCGGCTGCACCTCGTGTGGCTGCTCGCCCGGCACGAGTACGACGTGGGCACGCTCGCGGAGAGCACCGGCGCCAACGTCGCCGCGGTCAGCCAGCACCTGGCCAAGCTCCGGCTGGCCGGGCTGGTGACGGCCCGGCGAGAGGGCCGGCGGCAGATCTACGCCGTGGAGGACCCGCACGTCCTCACCCTTGTCGACCAGATCTTCGAGCACATCGCCCCGGACGGCTCGCTGGCGCCGGACCCGCCCACGCCACGGCACCCGCGCCGCTCCTGACGCGAATCAGGGGATCGTCTCGCCTGACGCCCACACCGCACCTGTGGCTCTCAGGGGATCGTCTCGCCTGACGCCCACACCGCACTTGTGGCTCTCAGGGGATCGTCTCGCCTGACGCCCACACCGCACTTGTGGCTCTCAGGGGATCGTCTCGCCTGACGCCCACACCCACGCGGCGATCCCCACCCGATTGCGTACGCCCAGCTTCCGCTGGATGTTCGCGACGTGCGTCTTGGTCGTACCCGCCGAGATGAACAGGTCGGCGCCGATCTCGGCGTTCGTCTTGCCGGCGGCGACCAGGCGGGCCACCTCGACCTCCCGCTCGGTCAGCGGCTCGACCGGGGAAGCAGTGCGGGTGCGCCGCCGCTCGCTGACGTGGCGCAGCAGGCGAACGGTGACCGACGGACTGATCAACGTGTCCCCGGCCACCGCCGCGCGCACCGCCTCCACCAGCAGCGTGGGACCGGCACGCTTGAGCAGGAACCCGCAGGCGCCGTACGCCAGCGCGGTGTGGACGTACTCGTCCAGGTCGAACGTCGTCACCACCACCACCCGCAGCGGGTCGGGGACGTCCGGCCCGGCCAGCGCCCGGGTGAGTTCCAGGCCGTCCAGCCGCGGCATCCGGATGTCGGCGATCACGACGTCCGGCCGCAGGAGCCGGGCCTGCTCCAGCGCCGAGGCGCCGTCCGCGGCCTCGGCGACGACGTGCATGTCCGGCTGGGAGTCCAGGACCAACCGGAAGCCGCTGCGGATGTTCTCCTGGTCGTCGGCGATGAGGATCCGGGTGGCCACGCCGGTCATTCTCGTCCTCGTGTCACGGGGTGGTCACCTCGGTCGTCGCCCCGGCCGGCTCGACCGGTGGACGGACCGGTGGACAGGGGGAGGACCGCGGTCGTACGCCATCCCGCCCGGCCGTACGGACCGGCGGACAGGGTGCCACCGAGCGCCTGTACGCGTTCGGCCAGGCCGACCAGACCGAGGCCGCCCCGGCGTTCGCCGCCGTCGACGGGAGCGTCCGTACGGCCGGGGCCGACCCGCTGGTTGGTGATCTCCACGGTCAGTGTCGAGGCGTCGCCGTCCCCGCGGGTGAGCAGGACGGTGACGGCGGAGTCGAGCGGTGCGTGCCGGCGTACGTTCGTCAGCGCCTCCACCACCACCCGGTGGACGGTGGAGCCGATCTCGCGGGGGATGGCGGCGGCCAGGTCCGGGGGCAGGTGCAGCCGGACCGGCCCGGACCCGCCGGCGGCGAACCGGTCGAGGAGTTCGGGCAGGTCGGCGACACCTGGTGCGACTGCCCGGCCGGTGTCCGCAGCGCCGGGCGGCTCCGCGCCGCCTTCCGCAGAGTCCTCGTCCGGGTCGTGCAACATGTGCACGGTCCGGTCCATCGAGGACAGCGCCGCCAGCCCGGCCTCCTCGATCCGGGCGAGCGCGTCGAGAACGGCCTCCGGCCGCTGCGCGGCCACCGCGCGCGCGGCCTGCGCCTGGACCACGATGCCGCTGATGTCGTGCGCCACGAAGTCGTGCAGGTCCCGGGCCAGCGCCAGCCGCTGCGTCCGGCGTGCCTCGCGAACGGCCCGCTCGCGGGTGCTGTCCAGTGACCGCAGGTAGGTCCCACCGAGAGCGGCACACACCGCGCCGAGCGCCCAGAAGCCGACCGACCCCACCTGGTCCAGCAGGGACCAGCCGCGTACGGCACGAAGGATCATCGTCGCCTGCGCGGCCGAGGCGAGCAGGCCGACGGCGACCGCCTGCCGGGCCGGGGCAAGCCGGACCACCAGGACGATCAGCCACAGCAGCCCGGCCAGCTCGAACAGCCCGAACCACTGCACGCTCGGCGGCAGCGGCTCCGGGACGAGAATCGTGGCGGCGAGGGAGACGAGTGCTGCGACGGTCACGACAGGCACCAGGGCGGTCCGGTGCGCCGGGCCGGCCACCAGTACTCCGGCCAGGCCGCCGGCGGCCACACCCGCGGGAACGCTGACGAACGGGCTGACGAGGAACGCCGCCACGCAGCCGGCCAGGACGAGCAGCCCGGCGGCGGCGAGGCCCGCCCGGAACCGGACCATGGAGGCTCCGGAGGGTGCGGTTCGTTCGGAGATGGGGCCGGACATGGGTCGAGAGTAGGGTCCGGCCCGTCGGCCCGCCGCCGGAAGGCCCTGCGTACGATCGGGTGCGACGTGGCTGGTTTCCGTTACGAGAAGAGGTCCCGTGGTCGGTCGAAGGCACGCTGGTCGAGTCGCCGTTGTCGCTCTGGTCGCCGGGCTGGCGCTGTCCGGCTGCGGCGCGGTCTCCAACCCCGGAGCCGCGGCCACAGTCGGCGACGAGACGATCTCGGTGTCCTACCTCCAGAAGCAGTCGCGCGACATCCTGGCCAAGGCCGGCCGGTCCGATCTCAGCGACTCCGAGTCGACGAAGCTGCAGAGCGACCTGCTGCAGCAACTCGTCGACGACGCACTGATCGTGCCGACCGCCAGGCGTGCCGGGGTGAGCGCCAGCCAGGCCGACATCGACCAGGTGAAGTCCCAGATCCAGTCCCAGCGCGTGGTCATCCCGCCGGACATGCTGGACGGCTTCGCCCGGTGGGTCGTCCTGCGGCGGGCACTCAACACCAAGCTGCTCGGCAGGGAGCCGGCCAGCCAGCAGGACCAGGCCAAGGCCGACCAGTTGGTCGGGCGGGAGATGGCGAAGACGGCCAAGCAGGTCGGCGTCCGGGTCAACCCCCGCTACGGCACCTGGTCCGGCGGAGCGGTGAAGCCGGGCGGCCAGCTCGTCACCCCGGGGCCGACCGCCACCCAGGCTCCGGCCGCCCCGCAGATGCCCTGACCCCACCGTGGCCCCGCAGATGACGGCCGGTCGGATCGCGCTGCTGCTGACCAGCCCGCGCGTGGCGCCGGGGCTGCTCGCCTGGCCTGCCTGGGAGCTGCTGCACGCGGCCGGCCAGGTGCTCACCGACGACGCCGACCACCCGCAACGCGCGGCGGTGGAGGCCGCCGGGGTCCGCGTCCTCGTGGTCGAGGACGCGCCCGGGCCGGGGGAGCTGGCCGACCTCCTCGTGACCAGGGCGCGTGCCGGCGTCGACGTGGTGTGGCTGGCCGCCGACGACGGTGATCCCGCGCTCGGCCGGGCGCTCGGTCACCTGCTGGCCACCGCCGCCGAGGCCGGTACGCGCGGCCTGCCCACCCTGGAGGTGGTGCCCGCCTCCTACGACCTGCCCGGCGCTCGGCTGCTCGACCTGGTGTCGGTGATGGACCAGCTGCGCGAACGCTGCCCGTGGGTGCGCGACCAGACGCACCGCTCGCTGGTGCGGTACCTCGTGGAGGAGTCGTACGAGACCGTCGAGGCGATCGAGACCGGCGGCCGGCAGCACCTGCGCGAGGAGCTCGGCGACCTGCTGTTCCAGGTGGTGTTCCACGCCCGGCTGGCCGAGGAGGACGCGGAGACGCCGTTCTCCATCGACGACGTCACCGCCGACCTGGTGGAGAAGCTGATCAGGCGCAACCCGCACGTCTTCGGCCCTGCCGCGGGTGGCCCGTCCGGGACTCCGGAGTCGACGGCGGCCGAGGTGGAGAACGTCTGGGACCAGTTGAAGGCCGAGGAGAAGCGGCGGACTTCCGCGGTCGAGGGCGTGCCGCTGGCGCTGCCCGCGCTGACGCTCGCCGACAAGCTGCTCGGGCGTACGAGAAGGTCGGGCGTCCGGGTCGACGGGCCCGATCCGGGCGTACTCGCCGAGGTCGCCGGTCACACCCTCGGCGAGCCGGGACGCCTGGACGCCGACCGGCTCGGCGCGGCGTTGCTGGCCCTGGTGGACCGCGCGCGCTCCGCGGACCTCGATCCCGAACAGGCGTTACGGGACGCCTGCCGGCGCTACGTCGATGCCGTTCGCGCCGCCGAGAATCCCGGTTGATCGCGAGTGATCCCGGCGGTGCGCGGGTCGGTTCGCGGTGCGCACAGGCGGCGCCGCTAGGGTGAAACCTGCCCTGGGCTCGGGGCATCCGTGACCTGAGGTTGTCTGGGAGGAAGCACGTGGCAACGATCGAGGCCCTCACCGCCCGCGAGATTCTGGACTCGCGCGGCAATCCCACCGTCGAGGTCGAGGTGGGTCTCGACGACGGCACCATCGCCCGCGCCGACGTACCCTCCGGTGCGTCGACCGGCGCGTTCGAGGCGGTGGAGCTGCGCGACGGTGACGACAAGCGCTTCGTCGGCAAGGGTGTCACCAACGCCGTGCGCGGCGTGGTCGACGTGATCGCCCCGGAGCTGGTCGGCTACGAGGCCAGCGAGCAGCGGCTGATCGACGCCCGCCTGATGGACCTGGACGGCACGCCCAACAAGGCCAAGCTCGGCGCCAACGCGCTGCTCGGCGTGTCCCTGGCCGTCGCCCGCGCCGCCGCGTCCTCGGCCGACCTGCCGTTGTTCCGTTACGTCGGCGGGCCCAACGCGCATTTGCTCCCGGTGCCGATGCTCAACATCGTCAACGGCGGTGCGCACGCCGACAACGACGTCGACTTCCAGGAGTTCATGATCGCCCCGATCGGGGCGGCCACCTTCGCCGAGGCACTGCGCTGGGGTGCGGAGACCTACCACGCGCTGAAGGCGGTTCTGAAGAGCCAGGGCCTGTCCACCGGTCTCGGTGACGAGGGTGGCTTCGCGCCCAACCTGCCGTCCAACCGGGCGGCGCTGGACCTGATCGCCACCGCGGTCGGCGCGGCCGGCTTCCGGTTCGGCACCGACGTCGCGGTGGCCATCGACGCCGCGGCCACCGAGTTCTACGACGCCGACAGCGACCGCTACCGCTTCGAGGGCGGCGACAAGACGTCGGAGGAGATGGCGGCCTACTACGCCGAGCTGCGTGCGTCGTACCCCCTGGTGTCACTGGAGGACCCGCTGGCCGAGGACGACTGGTCCGGCTGGGCCGGGCTCACCGAGACCCTCGGCGGGAAGGTGCAGCTGGTCGGCGACGACCTGTTCGTCACCAACCCCGAGCGGATCGGCCGCGGCATCGCCGAGCGGTCCGCCAACGCGGTGCTCATCAAGCTCAACCAGATCGGCACGCTCACCGAGACCCTCGACGCGGTGGACATGTCCCACCGCGCCGGCTTCCGCACGATGATCAGCCACCGGTCCGGTGAGACCGAGGACACCACGATCGCCGACCTCGCGGTGGCGACCAACGCGGGCCAGATCAAGACCGGTGCCCCCGCGCGCAGCGAGCGGGTGGCGAAGTACAACCAGCTGCTGCGGATCGAGGAGGAGCTGGACGACGCGGCCCGCTACGCCGGACGTACGGCGTTCCCGCGGTTCACCTCCGAGTAGGTCCGGTGAGCGACGCGCGAGGTGGTCGCAACGCCCGGCCCGCGGGGCGCGGGCGAGGGCCGGGACGCGCCAAGCCCGGGACGTCCGGGCGTGGCACGTCCGGACGCGGTTCGCGAGGTGGTGCGGGCACTCCCCGGACCACCCGCCGCACCGCCGGCGCCGGCCCCACCCGCACGGCCGCCCGGGGCGAGGCCCGTCCGGAGGCGGTGCGGCCCGGTGTGGCCCGCGCCACCGCCGGGACAGTGCCCGGTGCTCGTCGCGGCCCCGGCCGGTCCGACGCCACCAAGCCCGCTTCGCGGCGCAACGGCAACGTCACCGGCCGGGCGGCGATCCTGGCCCTGGTGATCGCGGCGCTGGTCATCTCGTACGCGTCCAGCCTGCGGGCCTGGGTCGAACAACGCAGCCAGATCGCCGCGTTGCGCACCGAGGAGACCCAGCGCACCGAGCGCGTGGCCTCACTGGAGAAGGAGTTACGGCGCTGGCACGATCCGGCGTACGTCGAGGCGCAGGCCCGCGAGCGCCTGCGCTGGGTGAAGCCGGGCGAGACCGGATACGTCGTCGTCGGTGAGGACGGCTCGGTCGCGAAGGCGCCGGCCGCCGCCGGTGGCGCCGCCGTCCGCTCGGGGCCCCAGCAGGCCTGGTGGTCCAGCCTGTGGGGGAGTGTCGAGCGCTCCGGTGTGCAGCCGACGACGCCGCCCGTCGGCAAGACGCCCAGCACGCCGAAACACCAGCCGCCGAAGACCATCGACCCCAGCCCCACCCAGACGCCGCGACCGAACCGATGACCGCAGCACCTGACCCCCCCGACCCCGTGGATCCGGACGCCCCGGTGGACCCGGCCGACGTGGTGGCGGTCAGCGCCCAGTTGGGCCGGCCGGCCCGCGGTGTGCACCGCGTCGCGCACCGGTGCCGGTGCGGACTGCCGGACGTCGTGGAGACCGAGCCGCGGCTGCCCGACGGTACGCCGTTCCCGACCACCTTCTACCTCACCTGCCCGCGCCTGGCTGCCGAGATCGGGCGGCTGGAGGCGAGTGGGCTGATGCGGGAGTGGACCGAACGACTGGCCGCCGACCCCGACCTGGCCGCCGGCTACCGGCGCGCACACGAGCACTACCTCGCCGCGCGCGAGCGTCTCGGCCACGTACCCGAGATCGCCGGAATCTCCGCCGGCGGCATGCCCGACCGGGTGAAGTGCCTGCACTCTCTCGTCGGCCACGCGCTCGCGGCGGGACCGGGAGTGAACCCGCTCGGGGACGAGGCGCTGGCGCTGTTGCCGGACTGGGCGGCGGGGGGACGCTGCGTCGAGGTGGGCCCGCCGGTACGCGTGGCAGCCGTGGACTGCGGCACCAACTCCATCCGGCTGCTGGTCGCCGACATCACCACCGAGCCGGCGACGGGAACCCGCCATCTGCACGAACTGGACCGCCGGCTGGAGATCGTCCGGCTCGGGGAGGGCGTCGACCGCACGGGCCGGTTGTCCGAGCAGGCGCTGGCCCGGACGTTCGCCGCCTGCGAGCGGTACGCCGAGCGGATCCGCGAACTGGGTGCCGACCAGGTGCGGTTCGTCGCCACGTCCGCCTCCCGCGACGCCGACAACCGAGCCGAGTTCGTGACGGGGATTCGGGAGATCCTCGGTGTCGAACCCGAGGTGATCACCGGTGCCGAGGAGGCCGACCTGTCCTTCGCCGGCGCGACCCGCGAGCTGGCCGGTCGCCGGATCCCGACGCCGTACCTCGTCGTCGACATCGGCGGCGGCTCCACCGAGTTCGTCCTCGGCGGCGCCCGGCCGGAGGCGGCGGTCTCGGTCGACATGGGCTGCGTACGACTGACCGAGCGGTACCTCACCGACGACCCGCCCACACCTGAGCAGGTGGAGCGGGCCCGGGCGGAGGTCGAGCGCCGGCTGGACGAGGTGGCCGGGGAGGTCCCGCTGGAGCGCGCTCGCACCCTCGTCGGCCTGGCCGGCACGGTGACGACGGTGGCGGCGACGGCGATGGACCTGCCGGCGTACGACCGCGACCGGATCCACCACGCCCGCATCGGCGCGGCCGACGTGCACGCGGCCGCCGGCCGGTTGCTGACGATGACCCACGCGGAGCGGAAGGCGCTGCCGTTCATGCATCCGGGCCGGGTGGACGTGATCGGCGCGGGCGCACTGATCCTGGACCGCATCCTCGCCCGGGTCTCACCTCACCTCGCCCGGACGGAGCTGGTGGTCAGCGAGCACGACATCCTGGACGGCATCGCGTGGAGCGGCGCCGAGCGGTCGTCCCGTCCGGCCCGCTGACGACCTCGGATGGCCGCTGATGACCACTGACCGGCGCCCGCACCCGGTGACCGGGGCGCTGTTCGCCAGCCCCGTTGCGCCGGGCACCGGCTGGCCGGACGACCCGGCCGAGCCGGGAACCCCCGTCGCGCACGACGCCGCCGAGGTGGAGCGCCTCGCGGCGTCCGCGCCCGACCTGGGTGAGCTGACCGCCGCGCAGTCGGTGTGCCGGGCCTGCCCTCGCCTGGTCGAGTGGCGGGAGGAGGTCGCCGCGTCGCCGCGCCGGTCGTTCGCCGCCCAGCCGTACTGGGGACGTCCGGTGCCTGGATGGGGCGACCCGGCACCCGGCATGCTGGTCGTCGGGCTGGCACCGGCCGCGCACGGCGGCAACCGCACCGGCCGGATCTTCACCGGCGACCGGTCCGGCGACTGGCTGTTCGCCGCACTCGCGCGGGTGGGCCTCGCCGTGCAGCCGACGAGCGTTTCGGCCGGTGACGGGCAACGTCTGCTCGGCGTCCGCGTGGTCGCCGCGGTCCGTTGCGCGCCTCCGGCGAACAAGCCGCTGCCGGCCGAACGCGACGCGTGCTTCCCGTGGCTGCGCAGGGAGTGGGAGATTTCCGCCCCGACCGTCCGGTCGGTCGTGGCCCTCGGGTCGTACGGCTGGACCGCTGCGGTTCGTACTCTCGCCGCGCTGGGCTACCGGGTTCCCCGTCCGCGGCCGCGGTTCGGCCACGCAGCGGAGGTTCTGCTGACCGCAGCCGACCAGCATCCGGCGGAGCGACCCGAAGTGCTCCTCGTCGGCTCCTATCACCCGAGCCAGCAGAACACCTTCACCGGCAAGCTCACCGAGCCGATGCTGGACGCCGTCCTCACCCGTGCCGCCGACCACGCCGGCCTGCCCGCGCACTGACACTCAGGACTCGGGTCTCCGCCTCGTTCATGGAGCGACCGTACGGGAGATGTTCTTCGGGAAGCATCGTCTGGATGCGAGCCGTCAGCGGCCGAGGAGGTTGGCGACGCGGATGACGGAGTCCACGGCGGGCAGCACCCGGGTGGGCTCCATCCGACCCTGCCAGTACACCAGCAGGTCGGTGCCGTGCAGGCTCCAGTTCGGCGCCATGCCGGCCAGGTGGGTGCGGACCAGCGCGGGGCCGATCACCTGCCGTACGAGTTCTGGGTGGGTGCTGTGGACGCGGAAGTCCCGGTCGAACTCGTCGATGCCCACCTCCTCGGCGTGGTCCGGGCCGTTGAGCCAGCGCCACATGCGCGAGCCGGAGCCGCGGCTGGCCACCTCGATGCCGGGGTAGGTGTAGGGGAGATGCACGACGCACACGACGAAGTCGTGGTTGTCGGTGGTGACCTGGGTTTGCCCGTTGACGTAGGTCGTGTGCGTCGTCTGGTACGTGTACTCCGCCATGCTCACGGGTAGTTCGCGATAGATGCCGGTGAAGAGACAGCGGACCCCGCGCGGGTTCGCTCCGGGCAGGCGAGCGGTCCAGGGCACCTCCACGCTGCCGGCGTACGTCGTCCACCCGATCGACGACGCCCAGGCGGCAAGGCCCTCGAGTCGGCGCTGTTCGCGGCGCTGGACGAGCGCGACGAGCGGCACGGTCAGCGCTACTGCCGCGACGACCAGGGCGATGAGGATGACAGCGAAGATCCCGCCCACGGCCCCTCCCTCGTTCTATCGAGCTTAGGTGCTCCCGGGCGTGGGGTGTGACGTTACCGACAGCGGTGTCCAGCCTTGTGAAGACATTCACGAGCGACTAGCCTGAAACCAACCGAGGAGGTGAACGGACGTGAACACACGCCACGTCCTCATCGCCGGAGGCGGCTACGTCGGCATGTACGCCGCCTTCCGGCTCCAGAAATCCCTTCGCAAGGAAATCCGCCGGGGCGAGGTCACGATCACCGTCGTCGAGCCCCGGTCGTACATGACGTACCAGCCCTTCCTCCCGGAGGCCGCGGCCGGCAACCTCGAGCCCCGCCACGTCGTCGTACCACTGCGGCGTGTCCTCCCGGACGTGCAGGTCATCACCGGCCGCATCGTGAGCATCGACCACGCCGGGCGCAGCGCCCGGATCGAGCCGCGCGCCGGCGCGACGTACGACGTGCACTACGACGAACTCGTCGTCGCCCTCGGCTCGGTCGCCCGCACCCTGCCCATCCCCGGCCTCGCCGAGCAGGGCATCGGCTTCAAGCAGGTCGAGGAGGCCATCCAGCTCCGCAACCACGTCCTCGACCGGCTCGACGTCGCCGAGTCCACCACGAACGAGGAGACCCGGCGACGAGCGCTGTCGTTCGTGTTCGTCGGTGGCGGGTACGCCGGAGTCGAGGCGCTCGCCGAGCTCGAGGACATGGCCCGCTACGCCTGCCGCTACTACCGCAACTTCCGCGCCGAGGACATGCGCTGGGTGCTCGTGGAGGCGGCCGGCCGGATCCTGCCCGAGGTCGGGGAGGACATGGGCCGCTACACCGTCGAGCGCCTGCGCAGGCGCCACATCGACGTGAAGCTGAACACCCTGCTGGCGTCCTGCGTCGGCGGGCACGTGGAGCTGTCCGACGGCACGCGGTTCGACTCCGACACCATCGTGTGGACCGCCGGCGTCAAGGCGAATCCCGTCATCGCCGCTTCCGACCTGCCACGCGACGACAAGGGCCGGCTGCCCACCGAGCCCGACCTGCGGGTCGTGGGTGCCGACCACGTCTGGGCGGCCGGTGACTGCGCCGCGGTCCCCGACCTGACCGGCCCGCCGAACGCGTTGTGCAGCCCGTCGGCCCAGCACGCCGTACGCCAGGCGAAGGTGCTCGGCGACAACGTCGCCCGCGCCCTCAGGGGCGGGCTGCTGCACAACTACGAGCACAAGCACGTGGGTTCGGTGGCCAGCCTCGGCCTGCACAAGGGCGTGGCGCAGGTCTACGGCATCAAGTTGCGCGGCTGGCCGGCGTGGTTCATGCACCGTACCTACCACATCAGCCGGATGCCCACCCTCAACCGCAAGGTCCGCATCGTGGCCGACTGGACGCTCGGCCTGTTCTTCCCCCGCGAGATCGTCTCGCTCGGAAGCCTGCAGCGCCCGCGGGAGGAGTTCGAACGCAGCGCCCTGCCGCGCCAGTTCTCCCCGCCCGCGAGCAGGTCGCCGGAGTTCGAACACGCTCATGCTGGTGGGAGGACCGAGGTGACCTGGGAGCAGCACAGGCAGTAGCTGCAACGCCGTCGGCGCCTGCTCCGGCCCTGATCCGATTCTGATCCGATTCTGGTTCGGTTCTGGTTCGGTTCTGATCCGGCAGTGGCTCGATCGTCCCCGGGACGGGTAGAACGTCACGGGGACGACCGAACGAGAGGGGGCGCTGTGGCCGGTCCCGTTGTCGCCGAGCGGCTGCACGACATCCTGTTGCGGTTGTTCGGGCTGGAAGCGCCCGTCCGCCTGCATGCCTGGGACGGCTCGGTGGCCGGGCCCACCGAAGCGCCGGCCGTACGCGTGCACTCCCGGCGTGCCGTCCGCCGGTTGCTGTGGCGGCCGGACGAACTCGGCCTGGCCCGGGCGTTCGTCGCCGGCGAGATCGAGGTCGACGGCCCGATCCTCACCGCCCTGGAACGCCTCGCGCCGTTCGGGCGCTCGATCGGCGCCCGCCCCGAGCTCACCGCCGCCGACCGCAGCGAACTGATGCGGGCTGCGGTCTATCTCGGTGCCGTCGGCCCGGCGCCCAAGCCGCCGGAGGAGGAGATCACGGGGGCCGAACGCCGGCACGCGCTGGATCGCGACACCGCACCGAGCGGTTCGCCGGACAACCCGGTCGGTACGAAGTTCCTGTCGCGGGTGTTCGGTCAGACGCTGATGCTGGGCAGCGGCTACTGGGCCGAGCCGGGCATGTCCCTGGACGACGCGCAACGCGCCGGCCTGCAGCTCGCCTGCCGCAAGCTGGGCCTTGCCGATCGGCCCGCGGAAGAACGCGGCGCCCGGGTGCTCGACGTCGACTGCGGCTGGGGGACGTTCCTCCTGCACGCCGCCGAGCACCACGCGGTGAGCGGGCTCGGCATCACCTCCTCCGCCGAACAGGCCGAGCAGGCGACCAAGCGGGCGGTCGACGCGGGGCTCGCCGGGCGGGTGGAGTTCCGGGTCGCGGACTGGCGCGAGGTCGAGGCCGACCCGTTCGACGCGATCGTCGCGTACGGGCTGGCCGACTACGTGGGTGCGGACCGGCTGGGGGAGTACGCCGGCGCGCTGTACGGCCTGCTGCGTCCGGGTGGCCGGCTGCTGGTCAACCAGGTCGGCCGGCGCGGTGAGCCGCTGGCACAGGAACGCTCCTTCCTGGACGCCTACGTCCACCCGGGCGCCGAGCTCCTCCCGATCGGAACCGTCACGAGCATCATCGAGAACGCGGGCCTGGAGGTCCGCGACCTGGAGACGATGCGCGAGCACTACGCCCGCACCCTGCGAGCCTGGGTGGCCAACCTGGAAGGGGCCTGGGACGAGTGCGCCCGGCAGGCCTCGCCGGGGCGGGCGCGGGTGTGGCTGCTCTACCTCGCGGTGTCGGCACTGGCGTTCGAGGCGGCCCGGATCTCGGCGTACCAGCTGCTGGTCGTTCGCCCGCACACCGACGGCCGGGCACTACTGCCCGCCACCCGGAGCGCCTGGCGACACTAAGGTTGGGCGTGGTCACAGGTCAGCCGTCGGTGGTCTGGCGGTCGGCCCGCGCAGCGCCCCCGTAGCCCAACTGGTCGAGGCGGCCCACTTAAAATGGGTGTCAGTTTTGTGGGTTCGAGTCCCACCGGGGGCACTCCGGTATCACGTCGCTTCCTCCGGCCGCACCTCCAGCAGCGTCTTGCCGATCGTGGCGCGTGCCTCGATCGCGGCATGTGCCTCGGCCGCCCGGGCCAGCTCGAACCGCTGGCCGATCACCGGGTGCAGCCGGCCGTCGGCGGCCGCCCGCAGGGCGCTCTCGGTGAGTTCGCGGACGTCCGCCGGATCCAGGGCCGGGCGCAGCAGCCGCACGCCACGTAGCCGCGCCTCCGCTTCCGGCACGTCGGTCCAGGTGCCGCTGGCCAGGCCGAAGCTGAGCATCCGACCGCCCTCGACCAGCAGGCCGAACGCCGCCCTGCCCAGCGCGCCGCCCACACCGTCCAGCACGAGGTCGACGCCGCCGACGGACTCACGTACCCGCTCGGTCCAGTCCGGGCGGCGGTAGTCGACGGCGACCTTCGCGCCCAGCTTCGTCGTCAACGCCAACTTGCGGTCACCGCCGGCCGCCGCGACGACCTGCGCTCCGGCCGCCGTGGCCAGCTGCACCAGGAGCGTTCCGACGCCGCCGGCGGCAGCCGTCACCAGCACGCGGTCACCGGGCCCGGCGCCGCTCGCGCGCATCAGCCAGGTCGCTGTCCGGCCGTCGGCGAGCACCGCCACCGCGTCGTCCAGCCGCAGCGTCGCCGGAACCTCCACCATCCCGTCCGCGGCCACCACGACGAGTTCGGCGTACGCGCCGGAGCCGCCGGTGCTGGTCACCACCCGCCCGCCGACCAGGGCCGGGTCGACGCCTGTCCCGACGGCACGGACGGTCCCGCCCACGCCGTTGCCGGGGATGGTCGGCAGCGTCGGGGTGAAGGGGCCGGTGCCGGACCGGAGCTGGGTCTCCACGAACGTGATGTTGGCGTACGCCACCTCGACCAGGGCCTGGCCGGGCCCGGCCGCGGGGTCCGGCGCCTCACCCGGAACCAGCACCTGCGGCCCGCCGAACCCACTGACCCACACCGCGCGCATCCGCAGACCTCCAGGCTCGTCCCGCTCCGTTGTCCGCGCCCAAGCCTGTGACCTCCACCAAGGTTCAGGTCAAGTGGGCGGAGAAGGGCGGGGCCGGGCATTGGAGACGAAATGTCCGTTGGGGAGGACAAAGACTTTGCCGAGTCATTACTATTGGCGTCACTGCCGAGCCGGTCCGAACCGGCCCGGCGCTGTTGTGGAGCATTCCGCAGCCAACCGGCCCGCGCTCGCGGGCCGCCGACCGTCACCCGCCGCCGGCGGAGGAGGACCCAGGATGCAGAGCAAGAACCCGGTGTTCCGGCGCAGCGACGCGTTCCAGTCGGCTGGCTCCGGCGCCGCGGGCATGAGTGCCGACCAGTTGCGGGAGATGTACGACGCGCCGTCCTACTCCGGCCCGCGGCGCGACCGGATGACCATCGACGACGTGGTGGCCCGCACCGCCATGACGCTCGGCACCCTGATCGTGGTGGCGGGCGCGACGTGGTTCCTCACCGGACCGGTGCAGCCGGCCCACTTCGGCTGGCTGATCGGTGCCGCCCTTGTGGGGATGGGCCTGGGCTTCGTCATCGGCCTGCGGCACATCACCAACCCGGCGCTGATCCTCGGCTACGCCGCGGTCGAGGGCGTGTTCGTCGGCCTGGCCAGCAAGGTGCTGTCCGCCTACGTCGGTGACTCGTCCATCGTTGCCCAGGCGGTCCTCGGCACGATGTGCGCATCCGCCGGCATGCTCGCGGTCTACAAGTTCCGGATCATCCGGGTGACCCCGAAGTTCCAGCGGTTCGTCGTGGCCGCCACCCTCGGCTTCTTCCTCATCGTGGCCGTCAACCTCGTCCTGCGCATGTTCGGCCTCAACCTCGGCGTCAGCGGGCTGGGCGGGCTGGGCCTGGTGTTCGCCGTGATCGGGGTGGCGCTGGCCTGCTTCAACCTGCTGCTCGACTTCGACTACGTCGAGAAGGGCATCGCCGCCGGTGCGCCGAGCAAGGACGCGTGGTTCGCGGCGTTCGGGCTCACCGTCACCCTGGTGTGGCTCTACATCGAGCTGCTGCGCATCCTCGCGATCCTGCGCGGCGGTGACTGACCCAGACCGAGCCGGACAGGCAGAAACGCGGAAGGGCCGCCCGAGATTCTCGGGCGGCCCTTTCCGCATGTCAGCCGGAGATCGCGAGGATCAGCCGGACACCACCGGCCCCACCCGGTCCATGCGGACGCGGATCAGGCAGCGACGGTCGCGTTCCATCGCCGCGCGGTAGTCGGCCCAGTCCGGGTGCTCGCCGGAGACTCCGCGGTAGTAGTCGACCAGCGGCTCCATCGCGTCCGGCAGCGACAGGATGTGTGCCTCTCCCTCGACCTGGACCCACTCGCCGTAGAACCCGTCGGGGAAGACGCAGAGACTGGCCCGCGGGTCGCGCCGCAGGTTTCGTACCTTGTACGCCGGCTCGCGGGTGCTGATCACGGCGTACCCCTCGTCGTCCACCCCGACGGTGACCGGGGAGAGCTGGGGCCGGCCGTCCCGGCGAATCGTGCCGAGGACGGCGTGATGGTGTTCGCGCAGGAACGCCTGCGCCTGTGTCACGTCCATCGATGCCGCCGGCTCGGCGCCGGGGCCGAGGGTTCGGCGCCCACCGTGTCCGCGGGGCTCACCCGAAGTTGCGCTGGGCGCGGCGGAGGTCCTGCTCGTGCACGATCGCGGTGGCGTGCCCGTGGGCGATGCCGTACTCGCTGCGCAGCCAACTGACCCGGTCCTCGAAGCGGAGGAAGGTGGGTCCGTTCTCCAGCACTCTGATCCACTCTGGGAGATCTCGTCCGGTCGCCTGCGCCAGCCGGGCGCAGAGGTTCTGATGGGTCTCTTCGGAGTGGTGCAGAGCCATGTCGCCCTCCCGAGATCGGGGACAGTCGGATCAGTCGTGGACCATGCCCCCGAGCCTGCCTGACGTGCGGGCAGTACACAACCCCCCGTGCGCACCTACCTGGCGCATCCGAAGAGATCCCTCATGACTGCCCCGATTCCGTAACCGCCGTTGGCGTCTCGCGCCACTCAGGGCGCGGGTCGGGATGGTTCGGCGTACGGGTGGATGGGTCAGCTTTCGTCGGACTGGACCAGGCGCGGGGGGAAGCCGCCGCGGGCGACCGGGCCCCACCTGTCGATCTCCATCTCGATGACGCACTTGCCCTGACGGTGCATCGCCTCGCGGTATTCGTCCCAGTCGGGGTGCTCGCCGCTGATGCACCGGAAGTACTCCACGAGCGGCTCCACGGCCTCGGGCAGGTCGATGACCCGGGCGGTCCCGTCCACCTGGATGTACGGGTCGGAGAAACCCTCCGACATCACGCACACGCTGACCCGCGGGTCGCGCCGGACGTTGATCGCCTTGGCGCGTTCGGGATAGGTGGACACGACGATCCGGTCGTCGGAGTTCAGGCCCAGGGTGACCGGGGAGATCTGCGGCCGCCCGTCGCGCCGGGTGGTGACGAGCACGCCCTGGTGGCGCGGACGGAGGAACGAGAGCAGGTCGGCGCGCTCGAGGCGTTCGGTGGTGGCGATGTATGGGCTCATGGCCGGCCAGCCTACGGCCACCGGCGCAGACGTGCCGGACAGGCGTTCGGGCAGGTGCTCGGGTTCAGGAGAGGCGTTCGAGGATGATCGCCATGCCCTGACCGCCGCCGACGCACATGGTCTCCAGGCCGAACTGCGCGTCCCGGCTACGCAGGCCGTTCAGCAGAGTGGTCATGATGCGGGCGCCGGTCATGCCGAACGGGTGGCCGAGCGCGATCGCCCCGCCGTGGACGTTCAGCTTGTCCCAGGGAATGCCGAGGTCCTCGGCAGAGGGGACGACCTGCGCCGCGAACGCCTCGTTGATCTCCACCAGGTCGATGTCGCCGATCCGGAGTCCTGCGCGGTCCAGCGCGCGCCGGCTCGCCTCCACCGGGCCGAGGCCCATGATCTCCGGGGACAGCGCGGATGCGGCGGTGGCGACGATCCGGGCGAGCGGGGTGATGCCGAGCCGGCGGGCCTTCTCGGCACTCATGATCACCACGGCGGCGGCGCCGTCGTTGAGGGGGCAGCAGTTGCCGGCGGTGACGGTACCGCCGGGCCGGAAGACCGGATCGAGAGCCGCGACCTTCTCCAGGGTGGTCCCGCGCCGTGGTCCGTCGTCGGTCTCCACCAGGGTGCCGTCGGGCAGCGGGTACGGCGTGATCTCGCGGGCGAAGAAGCCGCTGCGGATCGCCTCCTCGGCGAGGTTCTGCGAACGTACGCCGAACTCGTCCTGCACCGCCCGGCTCACCCCGCGTGCGGTGGCGACGTTCTCCGCGGTCTGGCCCATCGCGATGTAGATGTCGGGGAGTTGGTCGTCGGCGCGCGGGTCGTGCCAGACGTCGTTGCTCTCGGCGTACTTGCGGGTGCGGGCCTCCGCTTCGGCGAACAGCGGGTTGTGCGTCTGCACCGGGTCGACGCCGGCGCTGCCGAAGCCGGCGTACCGCGAGACGCACTCCACTCCGGCGGAGACGAACACGTCGCCCTCACCGGCGCGGATGGCGTGGAAGGCCATTCGCGCCGTCTGGACGCTGGAGGCGCAGAACCGGTTGACGGTCACCGCCGGCAGGGCGTCCAGGCCGAGCTGGACCGCGACCCGGCGCGCCATGTTGCCGCCGTGCTCGTCGCGGGGCTCGGCGCAGCCGAGGTACAGGTCGTCGATCTCCGTACGGTCAAGTTGGGGAACCTTGGCCAGGGCCGCGTCCACCGCGAACGCGGCGAGGTCGTCGGGCCGGACGTCCTTCAGCGAACCCTTGCCGGCCCGCCCGATCGGGGTGCGCGCGGCGGCGACGATCACGGCGTCGTTCGGTGCGCTGCCCCCGCGACTGGCCATGGACATGGCGGACATGGCGGCCTCCCAGTGGTCGTCCGGCCGGCATGGTTACCGGTCGGTAATGTCGAGGCTAGTACGCCCGCCCGGTCCGGTGCCAGCGGTCCGCCCGATCGAGGCGTTCCGGGTGAGGTACCGCGCGTGCAGCTGGCCGCAGGCGGCATCCAGGTCCCGGCCGAACTGCTGCCGCCGGGTCGCCCGTATCCCCGCCGCCCGCAGCGCGGCCACGAACTCCTCCACTCCCGCGGCACTCGGCCGGCGCAGGTCCGGCCGGGCGCCGGCTGCCTCGTTGTAGGCGATCACGCTGACGTGGAACAGTTCCGGCCGCCGGCGCGCGGCCACCAGATCCGCGAGTGCCCGCGCGTGTGCGGGTGAGTCGTTGTAGCCGCCGGCCAGCAGGTAGGCCAGATAGGTCTTGCGGCCGCCGGTCACCGTGTGCTCGTCCAGGACCTCCAGGCACTCGGCGAGCGGGAAGCGCCGCTGCAGCGGGATCAGCTCCGCCCGCTGCTCCTCGTCGGCCGAATGCACCGACAAGGTGAGGTTGACATGCGGAAACTCCGTTGTCAGCCGGCGCATTCCGGGTGCGAAACCCACGGTTGACACGGTGACGCGGCGCGGGCTGACGCGGTGGTAGCGCGGATCGGTGAGCAGGGACAGGGCGGTGAACGTGTGCGGGTTGGCGAGCGCCTCTCCCATGCCCATGAAGGCGATGCTGTCCACCGGTGTGAAGTGCAGCACCTGGTCGCAGATCTCGTCCGCGGTCAGGTTGCGGACCAGGCCGACGGCACCGGTCGCGCAGAACGTGCAGCCGAGGCCGCAGCCGACCTGGCTGGACACGCACAACGACGTCCAGCCGGCACGGTAGGTTGCGAGCACCGTCTCGATGCGGGCGCCCTGCGCGCTCTGGAACAGCACCTTCTCCACCTGCGCGCCGCGTTCGGTGGCGACCGGCGTCAGCGGGCCGAACGACGGGCCGAACTCCTCGGCGAGCTCGCGGCGCAGCCGCAGCGGGAGGTCGGTGACGTCGGCGAACCGTCGTACGCCCCGGTCGTGCACCGCGCGCACGAGTTGGGTCAGGCGGTAAGCGGGCTCCCCGGCACGGGCGAGGAACTCCTGCAGCTGGGCGTACCGAGTCCCGGGCGGAGGATTCGGATACACGTGAACGTACACATCGGACGGGCTCCCGGTCAGAACGAGGGCGAACGGGCACGACGAAACAGGCGGAAGGCGGGCTCGCACCGCGGGGCGTCACATGCGGAGCAGTCTGCGCGAGCGGCCGCGCCCGCCTCAACCGGTTTTCTCGCGTACCTCGACCTGACGGTGCGGGCGCCGACGCAGCAGCGCCCACCGGCCCCGCGGCCCGCGTTCGTGGCCGGCCACGTCGGCGGCGGCCACCTCGGTGCCGGCCGACCGCGCGGCGCGCACGGCGGCGTACGAGATCGGCAGGATCTGCCCCTCGCCAAGGGGCGTGTCGGCGTCCTCGTCCTCGGGCCAGTAGCCGATCGCGGCGGCGATGGACGGCAGCAGCGCCACGGCCGCGCTGGCGTACCCGGCCGCCGACGGATGAAAGCGGTCGGGGCCGAACAGCTCCCGCGGCGCGGCGGCGAACTCCGGCCCGAGCAGCGAGCCCAGGGAGACAGTGCGGGCGCCGTTCTCCACCACGGCGATGGTCTGCACGGCGGCCAGTCGCCTGCTCCACGTCCGGGCGAGCTGACGCAGTGGAAAGGCCAGCGGCTCGACGGTGCCGAGGTCGGGGCAGGTGCCGACGACGACCTGGCAGCCGGCCTCGCGGAGCCGGCGTACGCCCTGGACGAGCAGGCGTACCGAGTCCGACGGAAGGGTCCGGTGGGTGACGTCGTTGGCGCCGATGATGATCAGGGCGACGTCCGGTTCGACGGCCAGCGCCTGGTCCACCTGGTCCTCCAGGTGCTGGGTCTCCGCACCGGAGAAGGCGGCGACGCTGAGCCGGACGGGCCGGTCGGACAGGGACGCCAGGCCGGCCGCGAGCAGCCCGCCGGGGGTCTCCTCGGCGGTGTCGACGCCGAGCCCGCAGGCCGTGGAGTCGCCGAGGACGACGAACGAGATCGGGTCGCCGGGCCCGTCGCCGTAGATGCCGTCGGCGTCCGGCGCCTGGCCGACGGGTTCGCCGATGGTGCGCTTGGCAAGCATCGCCTCGGCGAACAGGATCGCGATCACGGTGCCGCCGAGCAGTCCGGCGCCGCCACCGCCCAGCGCGGCGGCGGCGGCCCACTTTCGTGCGGCGCGAGCCTTGCCCACCTGGACCTCCTTCGAGGTCTTGCCCGTCCGAGGGCCGGTCGAGGGACCGTCGGAGGGCTCCGGTTGTTGCTTCTACCCCGTGTGGAGCCCGAACTCATCAAGCGATCCACCCCGCGCCGTGAAGGCGCCGGGATGCCGCACCCGGCCTCCACCACCTAGAGTGCACCCGTGCGGTATCACGAGTCCCTGCAGTCCCTTGTCGGCAACACCCCGTTGGTCCGGTTGACCCGGTCCGCCGAGGGTGTCCGTGGCCTCCTGCTGGCGAAGGTCGAGTACTTCAATCCTGGCGGCAGCGTCAAGGACCGGATCGCGCTGCGCATGGTCGAGGCGGCCGAACACGAGGGTGCCCTGCGCCCCGGCGGGACGATCGTGGAACCGACCAGCGGCAACACCGGCGTCGGGCTGGCCATCGTCGCGCAGTCGCGCGGCTACCACTGCGTGTTCGTCTGCCCGGACAAGGTGAGCGAGGACAAGCGCAACGTACTGCGAGCGTACGGCGCGGAGGTCGTGGTCTGCCCGACCGCCGTCCCGCCGGAGCACCCCGACTCCTACTACTCGGTGTCCGACCGCCTGGTGAAGGAACGCGAGGGCGCCTGGAAGCCCGACCAGTACTCCAACGTCAACAACCCCCAGTCGCACTACGAGGGCACCGGGCCGGAGATCTGGGACCAGACCGACGGACGGATCACCCACTTCGTCGCCGGCATCGGCACCGGCGGCACGATCACCGGCGTCGGGCGCTACCTCAAGGAGGTCTCCGACGGCCGGGTGCAGATCGTCGGCGCCGACCCGGAGGGCTCGGTCTACTCCGGCGGCACCGGCCGGCCCTACCTCGTCGAGGGCGTGGGTGAGGACTTCTGGCCGACCACCTACGACCGGACCATCTGCGACCGGATCATCGCGGTGTCCGACCACGACTCGTTCACGATGACCCGCCGGCTCGCCCGCGAGGAGGGCCTGCTGGTCGGCGGCTCGTCCGGGATGGCGGTGGTCGCCGCGGCCCAGGTCGCCCGGGAGGCCGACGAGGACGCCGTGGTCGTGGTGCTGCTGCCCGACGGCGGCCGGGGCTACATGTCGAAGGTGTTCGACGACGCCTGGCTCACCCACTACGGCTTCCTGCGCGGGCAGAGCAACGACACGGTCGGCGACGTGCTGCGGCGCAAGAGCGGGACGATGCCCTCGCTCGTACACACTCACCCCAACGAGACGATCGCCGAGGCGATCGACATCCTCCGCGAGTACGCCGTGTCGCAGATGCCGGTCGTGCGCGCGGAGCCGCCGGTGATGGCGGCCGAGGTCGCCGGCGCGGTGCACGAACGCGACCTGCTGGAGGCGTTGTTCTCCGGGCACGCCAAGCTCGCCGACCGGGTGGAGCAGCACCTGTCGCCGCCGCTGCCCCAACTCGGTGCCGGGGAGCCGGTCGCCGCCGCGGTGCGCCTGCTGGAGACCGCTGACGCGGTGCTCGTCCTCGACGACGGCAAGCCGGTCGGCGTACTCACCCGGCAGGACCTGCTCGAGCACCTCGCGGCCGGGGAGTAGCGGCGCCGGCTCCGGTGTCGGTTCCGGTGCCGGCTCCAGGCCTGCTCACTCCGGGTCGAGGACCGCGCCGAGAGCCTTCCACCGGGCGATCTCGCAGCCGTTCTTCTTGTCGTACGACGCGTGGACGCGCTGCCCTCGCCACATGCCCTCGATGACGGCGCGCTGCGGTCCGCCGTAGATCTGGGTGCACATCGCGTCGCGGGGAACGGGTTCGAACGGCCGGGGCGCGGCCTCGATCGCGGCGACCGCGGCCTCCGGGCGGGGATGGGTGCCGGCCGGCGGATCCTCGGTGAGCTCGAACGTCCGCGGCTCGGCGTCGGGGCGGTCCCAGACGGTGACGGAGAGCCGGGTCTGGGGAGGGCTGTCGGACGTCGGCATGTGTCCCATTGAACTGCCTCGGGGCGCGTCACGGCACGCCCCACCGGGCCAGGTGCGGCAGGACGGCGCCGAGGATCACCTCGATCCGGCGGCGGAGTTCGGCCTCGTCGACGCCCGGCCCGCCACGGATGATCTGGTCGTAGAGCAGGCCGTCGAGCAGCGCGACCAGCAGTGGCCCGTCGCGGTCGGGATCGGGGGCGCCCGCCGCCGCCAGCAGTTCTCGCGCTCCCCCGACGAACTGCGCGCTCGCGGTGTCCAGCAGTTCGTGCAGCTCAGGGTGGTGGCGGCCCTCCAGGTAGAGCGCGTAGCGGGCACGCAGGCGCTGCCGTCCGGGTCCGAGCCAGTGGGCGAACAGCCGGGCCCAGCCCGCCGCCATTCCGGTCAGGTCGGTGGCCTGGGCCGATGCCTCGTCGGCGAAGGGGAGGTACGCCGCGGAGTCGGCCGCGTCGAGGTCGATCAGCCGCTGCAGGATCGCCTGCAGCAACGCCACCCGGGTGCGGAAGTAGTAGCTGGCCGAGCCCGCCGGAACCTGCGCCCGGGCGTCGACCGAGCGGTGGGTGAGGCCGCGCAGCCCGGTGTCGGCGACCACCGCGATCGCGGCGTCCAGCAGCGCGTCGGCCCTGGTCGTACGGGCGGGGCGAGAGGGGCCGGGTAGTCGCGGTGCGTCGGGCGTCACGCTCGGAACCCTACCCACCACCCCTCTACACCTGTAGTGTGAACCGCAGCGCCTCTACAGATGTAGAGGAACGCCTACGGGTAGGCCGCGCGGGGAGTGCGGGCAGTGCCGGGAGTGGAGGGCCGATGAGTACGCAGCAGCGCAGGGCGGTCGTGGTCGGTGCCGGAGTCGGCGGACTGGCGGCTGCTGCCGCGCTGGCACGCGACGGCTGGCAGGTCGACCTGCTCGAACGCCGGCCCCGGATCCAGGCCGTCGGTGCCGGCCTCTCGCTGTGGCCGAACGCCCTCCGGGCGATCGCCGCCGTCGAACCCACCGCCGTCGACCGGCTGCGCGGGCACAACGAGCTGCAGGACATGGTCGGGCTGCGCCGGCCGGACGGGCGCTGGCTCAGCCGGGTCGACCCCAGCCCGGCCGACACCGCGGACGCCTTCACCATTCCGCTGATGGTGACCCGGCCGAAGTTGTACGACGTACTCCGCGATCTCGTGCCCGGCGAGGCGCTCCACCTGGGCCGCACCGTGACCGGCGTGGACCTCGGGCCCGCCGCCGCGGTCGTACGGACCGACGACGAGGAGTTCCCCGCCGACCTGGTGGTGGCCGCCGACGGCATCCACAGCCGGCTGCGGACACTGGTCGACCCCAGGACCCGGACGCGCGGTGCCGGCTACGTGACCTGGCGGGCGCTGATCCCGCCGGAGTCCGCACCCGCGCTCCAGTCGGGCAGCGAGACGTGGGGGCGCGGCCAGCGGTTCGGCTGCATTCCGCTCGCCAACGGGGGCATCTACTGGTACGCGACGCTCGCGCACGCCGACCCGCGTTACCGTGCAGACGGGAGCGAGGACGTGCCCGGCCTGTTCGCGGACTGGCACGACCCTGTTCCCCGGCTGCTCGAGGCAACCCCGCCGGACCGGATCATCCGTACCGACATCGAACTACTGTGGCCGCTGCCGCGCACGTTCGTCCGCGACCGGCTGGTGCTCCTCGGCGACGCCGCGCACGCGATGACGCCAGACCTCGGCCAGGGCGCGTGCCAGGCGCTGGAGGACGCGGTGGAGCTCGCGACCGTCGTCCGTGCCGCCGGCCCCGGCGAGGTGCCCGCGGCGCTGCCGGAGTACGACCGGCTCCGCCGGGCGCGGACCACCGGGCTCGCCAAGCAGGCACGTCTGCTCGGGAAGATCGGCCAGCTGCGCAACCCGTTGGGCGCGCGGCTGCGGGACCGGCTCATCTCGCTGGTGCCGGCGAACTCCGCCAGCCGGAGCCTCACCTTTCCCACCACCTGGGAGCCGACGGAGTCGACCGGGCCGACCGGCGCTCGGTCCTAGGCGCCCCCGCCGCGCAACTCCCACCGGCGAACCTCACCACGGCTCGCGCCGCATGTGCGGGCTCTGTTACCGCACCGCGGCCTTCGGGTGACGTCGGCTGAAACAGGGCCTTCCTACCGTCACCACGACCGGTAACCGCGCCCCGCCGTGGGCGCCGTCGTGGGAGGACGCCGTGAGCACAACGCAGACGCCGAGAACCAGGAGCCGGCTCGGAGCCCGGTGGATCGACCGGTGGGAGCCGGAGGACGCGGCGTTCTGGCAGCGCACCGGCCGCCGGGTGGCGACCCGCAACCTCCTGGTGTCGGTGTTCGCCGAGCACCTCGCGTTCTCGGTCTGGCTCGTGTGGAGCGTGACCGTCGTCGCGTTGCCGGCGGCCGGTTTCGCGTTCTCCGTCGACCAGCTGTTCTGGCTGGTCGCACTGCCCAGCCTGGTCGGCTCGCTGTTGCGGTTGCCGTACACCTTCGCGGTGCCGAGGTTCGGCGGCCGCAACTGGACCGTGGTGAGCGCGCTGCTGTTGCTGGTGCCGACGGTGGCGATGGCGCTCGCGGTGAGCGACCCGGCCACGCCGTACTGGGTGTTCCTGCTCGTCGCCGCCGCGGCCGGGTTCGGCGGCGGGAACTTCGCCTCCTCGATGACCAACATCTCGTTCTTCTTTCCCGAACGCGCCAAGGGGCTCGGCCTCGGCCTGAACGCCGCCGGCGGGAACCTCGGCACCAGCACGGTGCAGTTCCTGGTGCCGGTCGTGCTCGGCGCGGGAGCGGGGACACTCGCCTACGCCGGGCTGATGTGGGTGCCGCTGATCGTGGCGTCGGCGGTGCTCGCGTGGTTCTGCATGGACAACCTCACCGTCTCGAAGGCGCCGGTCCGGGGGCAGCTGGCGGCGGCCAAGCGTCCGCACACGTGGGTGATGTCGCTGCTCTACATCGGGACGTTCGGTTCGTTCATCGGCTACTCGGCGGCGTATCCGCTGCTGGCGAAGACCGTGTTCCCGGACTCGGGTGCGACGAAGTACGCGTTCCTCGGCGCCCTGGTGGGGTCGCTGGTACGGCCGGTCGGCGGCTGGCTGGCCGACCGCTGGGGCGGCGCCCGGGTCACCTGCGCGGTCTTCGCGGCGATGGTGGCCGGGATGGCGGTCCTGCTGGTCGCGGTGAACTCCGGGTCGCTGGGGTTGTTCGTCACGGCGTTCGCGGTGCTCTTCGTGGCCAGCGGCGTCGGGAACGGCTCGACGTACCGCATGGTTCCGGCGATCTTCGCCCGGCAGGGCGATCGGGACGAGCGGGCGGGGATCGCCGGCGCCCGGCGGACGGCGCTGACCGAGGCCGGCGCGGCGGTCGGGATCATCTCCGCGGTCGGCGCGTTCGGCGGGTTCCTGATCCCGCGGGCGTACGGCGCCTCGCTCGGCGCGACCGGATCGGTCGCCACGGCGGTCCTCGCGTACGCCGCGTTCTACGCACTCTGTCTCGGCGTGACGTGGTGGTGCTACCTGCGCCGGCAGTTGCTGGTCGCTCGGATGCCGAGCCTGGCCGAGGCGGCGGTCTGAGCGATCCGGGGATCGGTGAGCGGCCGTTAGCAGACCCGAAACAGAGGGGACCCAGGCGTGAAACGGTGGGACCGCAGGCTCGACGACATGTCCGATTCCGCGGCGGTGGCGACGCACTGTCCGTACTGCGCCCTGCAGTGCGGGATGGAACTGAGTGCCGCGCCGGACTCCGGGCCGGATTCAGGGGAAGTTCTGGTGGCGCCCCGCGCACACGGGGACAACGCCGCCGCCCTGTGCCAGAAGGGCTGGACGGCGGCCGAACTCCTCACCTCCCCACAGCGGCTGCGCACGCCGATGGTGCGGGCGTCGCGGGACGAGGCGCTCGTGCCCGCGTCGTGGGAGGGGGCGTTCGGCACCGTCGCCGCGGCGATCACGCGGGTGCAGGCCGAGCACGGGCCAGGCGGCGTGGCGGTGCTCGGCGGTGGTGGGCTGACGAACGAGAAGGCCTACATGCTGGGGAAGTTCGCCCGGACCGTCCTGCGTACGCCGAACATCGACTACAACGGCAGGTTCTGCATGTCGTCGGCGGCTGCGGCCGCCAACCGGGCGTTCGGGCTGGACCGCGGTCTGCCGTTCCCGCTGGGCGACATCGCCGCGGCCGACGTGGTGCTGCTCGTCGGTGGCAATTCGGCGGAGACCATGCCGCCGTTCCTGCGCGTGCTCACCGCACCGCGACCCGACACCGGTGGGCTGATCGTCGTCGACCCGCGGCGTACGCCGACGGCCGAGCGGGCCCGGCTGCACCTGCAGCCCACACCGGGCACCGATCTCGCGCTCGCGCTGGGCATGCTGCACGTCGCACTGGTCGAGGGGTACGCCGACACCGAGTACGTCGCGGCGCGCACGAACGGCCTGGCCGACGTCCGGCCGATCGTGATGAGCTACTGGCCCGAACGCGTCGAGCGGATCACCGGCGTGCCGGTGGCCCAGCAACGGGAGGCGGTGCGGCTGCTGGCCACCGCCGGCAGGGCGATGGTGCTCACCGGCCGCGGCGCGGAACAGCACGCCAAGGGAACCGACACGGTGACGGCGTTCGTCAACCTGGCCTTGGCACTGGGACTGCCGGGAACGCCGGGCTCGGGATACGGCTGCCTCACCGGGCAGGGCAACGGGCAGGGCGGGCGCGAGCACGGGCAGAAGGCCGACCAGTTGCCCGGCTACCGCCGCATCGACGACCCGGCCGCCCGCGCGCACGTCGCCGCTGTCTGGGGTGTGGACCCGGCCGTCCTGCCCGGCCCCGGTCCGAGCGCGTACGAACTCCTGGACTCCCTCGGCCGGCCGGGCGGGCCTCGTGTCCTGCTGGTGTTCGGCACGAACCCGGTCGTGTCGGCGCCCGCGGCCGCGCGGATGGAGGAACGCCTGGCCGACCTCGACCTGCTCGTGGTCGCCGACCTGGTGCGTTCGGAAACCGCCGACCTCGCCGACGTGGTGCTGCCCAGCGCCCAGTGGGCGGAGGAGGACGGCACCATGACCAACCTGGAGGGAAGGGTGATCCGGCGCCGCCGGCTGCGCCCGCCGCCCGGACAGGTGCGCACCGACCTGGAGATCATGGCCGGGCTCGCCGCCGCGCTGGGCCGTGGGCCGGTCGTGGAGACCGAACCCGCACGCGTCTTCGCCGAACTCGGCCGGGCCGGCGCAGGCGGTCCCGCAGACTACGCGGGCATCAGCTACGAGCGCATCGACGCCGAGGGCGGTGTCTTCTGGCCGTGCCCGACGCCCGCACACCCGGGGACGCCGCGGATGTTCCTGGACCGCTTCGCCACACCGGACGGCAGGGCGAGGTTCGTACCGGTCGAGCACCGTCCGGCGGTGGAGGACGTGGACGCGGCGTACCCGGTCTACCTCACCACCGGCCGGGTGCTCGCGCAGTACCAGAGCGGTGCCCAGACCAGGCGGGTCTCCGCGCTTGTGCAGGCCGCGCCGGGTCCGTTCGTGGAGGTGCATCCGGTGCTGGCCGAACGCCACGGCATCGCGGAAGGAGACGACGTACGGGTGGTCAGCCGGCGAGGCGTCGCCGTTGCACCGGCCCGGCTGACCGACACGATCCGGGTGGACACGGTGTTCATGCCGTTCCACTGGCCGGGTGCCGGCCGGGCCAACGTCCTCACCAACCCGGCACTGGACCCCACGTCGCGGATGCCGGAGTTCAAGGTCTGCGCGGTCCGGCTGGAACCCGTGTGCAGCGCCGTGGGGAGCGCCCTGCACGAGAGGCCGGAGGCGGCCCGATGAGCGTCGTGGTGGTGGGCAACGGCATGGCCGGTACGAGGTTCGCGGCCGACCTGCGAACCCTCGACCCGCACCGTCCGCTGGTCGTCTTCGGCGCCGAGCCCGGCCGGGCGTACAACCGGGTCCTGCTGCCGGAGCTGCTGGCCGGACGGCTCACGCCGGACGACCTGGCGCTGCCCGAGCCGTCCGGGGCGCTGGACCTGCGCGCCGGGGTCACCGTCACCGCGATCGACCGGGACCGCCGCGTGGTGTGTGCCGACGACGGGAGCCGGACGCGGTACGACGCGCTGGTGCTCGCCACCGGGAGCCGGCCGGTCGTCCCCGCGGTGAAGGGCCTGTGCCGCGACGACGGCTCGCTCGTCGAGGGGGCGGCGGTGTTCCGGACCCTCGCCGACTGCCGGCGGATCCTGGCCGCGGCGCGCGGCGCCCGCGACGTCGTTGTGCTCGGTGGCGGGCTGCTCGGCCTGGAGGCCGCCCGCGGCCTTGCCCGGCGGGGACTGCGGGCCCGCGTGGTGCATGCCCGCGGTCATCTGATGGAGCGCCAACTCGACCTTGACGCCAGTCGCATCCTCACCAGCACGCTCGCCGGGCTCGGGGTCGAGGTGCTGGTCGAGGCCGCGACGGTTGCGGTGGTCGGAGACGAGGACGGCCGGGTGCGCGGTGTCGTGCTGGAGGACGGCACCCGGCTTCCGGCCGACCTGCTGGTGGTCGCGTGTGGCGTTCGGGCCGACATCGGCCTCGCTGTCAGGGCCGGCTTGCGTACCGGCCGGGGGATCGTGGTGGACGACCTGATGCGTACGTCCGACCCGGCCATCCACGCTCTGGGCGACTGCGCCGAACACCGCGGACAGGTGTACGGCCTGGTCGCACCGGCGTGGGAACAGGCCAGAGTGGCCGCTGGAGTGGTCGCCGGACACGGTGGGACGTACGCCGGGTCGCGGCTGGTCACCCGGCTCAAGGCGCCCGGCGTCGACCTGGCCACGATGGGTGACCCGCACGTGCGCGACGAGGCCACCGAGGTGGTGACCTTCGCCGACCCGGCACGGCTCGTGTACCAGAAGGTGCTCATCCGCGAACGCCGACTGGTCGGGGCGATCATGCTCGGCGACAACCCCAGCGTCGGCACGGTCACGCAGTTGTTCGACCGGGACGCGCCGGTGCCGGTGGACGCCCGGTCGCTGCTGTTCGCCCGCCCCGGGACGGGGCCGGCCGCGAACGGGTCGCCGGGTGTGCCCGCCGCCGGGGACACGCTGTGCCGGTGCAACGGCGTCACCGCCGGCGGCATCGCCACCGCCTGGCTGGCCGGCGCCCGTACCACCGAGGAGGTCGCGCGGGTCACCCGCGCAAGTACAGGTTGCGGCGGCTGCCGCGACACCATCGAGGGGTTCGTCGCCGCGCTGTCCGCCGGCCCGGCGCACACCCCCGCGCCGGAGGAGGTGGTCGCATGAAGCTCGTCGTCGTCGGCAACGGCATGGTGGGGCAGCGGTTCGTGGAGGCGTTGCGTGCCCGGGACACCGAGGGCCGGTGGGAGGTGACGGTGCTCGCCGAGGAGAGCCGCCCCGCGTACGACCGCGTTGGCCTGTCGGCGTACTTCACCGGCACGTCGGCGGAGGAGCTCTCCCTGGTGCCCGAAGGGTTCTACGACGACGCCGCGGAGGTCACCCTGCGGCTGGGAGAGCCCGCGCTGTCGGTAGACCGGGTCCGCCGGGTGGTCACCACCGCCCGGGGTGAGTATCGGTACGACGCCCTGGTGCTGGCCACCGGGTCGTACCCCTTCGTGCCGCCGGTCACGGGCAGCGACCTGCCCGGCTGCTTCGTCTACCGCACGTTGGACGACCTGGAAGCGCTCGCGGACCACTGTGCGGGGCGTCACGCGGGCGCGGTGGTCGGCGGCGGCCTGCTGGGCCTTGAGGCCGCGAACGCCCTTCGCCTGCTGGGACTTCGCACCCACGTGGTGGAGTTCGCGCCGCGGTTGATGCCGATGCAGCTCGACGAGGCCGGGGGTGCGATGCTGCGCCGCCACGTCGAGGCGCTCGGCCTGACCGTGCACACCGCGACGAGGACCGAACGCCTGCAGGCGGGGCCGGACGGGTTTGTGGAGCGGATGGTGTTCGCCGCGGACGCCGACGCCGCCACCGGTGCCGCCGATGCCGGTGTCACCGATGCCGGCTCCACCGATGCGGCCGGCCCCGGCATCGACGTGGACACGGTCGTCTTCGCGGCCGGCGTCCGTCCTCGCGACGACCTCGCCCGCGCGTGTGGCCTCGAGGTCGGCCCGCGCGGCGGTGTGGTCGTCGACCGCACCTGCCGTACGTCCGACCCCGCCGTCTACGCGATCGGGGAGTGCGCGAACGTCGACGGGCAGGTGCACGGCCTGGTGGCGCCCGGCTACGCGATGGCCGAGGTGGTGGCCGGCCGGCTGCTGGGCGGGGACGACACGTTCGCGGCCGCGGACACCTCGACGAAGCTCAAGCTGCTCGGTGTGGACGTGGCGAGCTTCGGCACGCCGGCCGGTGAGCTGGACGTGGTCTACTCCGATCCGGCGCACGGCATCTACGCCAAGCTCGCGCTCACCGACGACGCGCAGACCCTGCTCGGCGGGATCCTGGTCGGGGACGCGTCGGCGTACGCCGTGCTGCGGGCCAGTGTCAACGGCCCCTTGCCCGGGAAGCTGGCCGACTTCCTCGGCTCCGGTGAGGTGCCGGGCGACCTGCCGGGTGGTGCGCAGGTGTGCTCGTGTCACGCCGTCACCAAGGACGACGTCCTCACCGCGGTCGGGGACGGCCACACCGACGTCGCCGGGCTGAAGGCGTGCACCCGGGCAGGCACCGGCTGCGGGTCGTGCGTGCCGCTGCTGAGGACGCTGCTCGCCCAGGCAGGCGTGGAGCAGTCCCGGGCGATGTGCGAACACTTCGCGTACTCACGCCAGGAGCTGTTCGACCTGGTGCGGGTACGCGAGCTGCGCAGCTTCTCCCGGATCGTGCAGGAGTTCGGCACCGGCCGGGGCTGCGACGTCTGCAAGCCCGCGATCGCCTCCATCCTGGCGAGCCTGGGCAACGGGCACATCCTGGACGGCGAACAGGCCGCGTTGCAGGACACCAACGACCGCTTCCTCGCCAACCTGCAGCGCAACGGCACCTACTCCGTCGTTCCCCGCATCCCGGGTGGGGAGATCACTCCGGACAAGCTGCTGGTGATCGCCGAGGTCGCCCGTGACTTCAACCTCTACACGAAGATCACCGGCGCCCAGCGCATCGACCTGCTCGGCGCCCGGGTGGAACAGTTGCCGCTGATCTGGCGCCGGCTGGTCGACGCGGGAATGGAGTCCGGGCACGCGTACGGCAAGGCGGTCCGGACCGTGAAGTCCTGCGTGGGTACGACCTGGTGCCGTTACGGCGTGCAGGACTCCGTCAGCCTCGCCGTCAACTTGGAGTTGCGCTACCGCGGCCTGCGTTCTCCGCACAAGATCAAGGCGGCGGTGTCGGGTTGCGCGCGCGAGTGTGCCGAGGCGCGGGGCAAGGACGTCGGCGTCATCGCCACGGAGAACGGCTGGAACCTCTTCGTGGGTGGCAACGGCGGCTTCCGCCCACGGCACGCGGACCTGTTCGCCACCGACCTGGACACCGAGACCCTCGTCCGCACCATCGACCGGTTCCTGATGTTCTACGTACGAACGGCCGACCGGCTCCAGCGCACCGCCGCCTGGATCGAGGGCATGGACGGTGGGCTGGACCACCTCCGGTCGGTGATCGTCGACGACGCGCTCGGTATCTGCGCCGACCTCGACGCGGCGATGGAACACCACGTCGGCAGCTACAGCGACGAGTGGGCGGCGACGCTGAACGACCCGGAGAAGCTCGGCCGCTTCGTGTCGTTCGTCAACGCCCCCGGAACGCCGGATCCGTCGATCGAGTTCGTCACCCAACGCGGCCAGGCGGTCCCCGCCGACGCGCCCGTCCTCGTCGCCGGGCCCACCCTGGCGACGCGTACGCAACGAGAGGTTGACAGATGACAGCTGTGCTGAACGCAACCCCGGACACGACTTCGGGCACGGCCTCGCCCACCGATCTCGCGTCGAGCAGGGCTGCGGACCCGACCTGGGTCGCGGTGTGTGCCGCGACCGACCTGCTGCCCGAGCGCCCCGTCGCCGCACTTGTCGGAGCGCAGCAGGTCGCGATCGTCCGTACCCACGACGGGCAGCTCCACGCCGTGGGCAACCGTGACCCGTTCTCGGGCGCGTACGTCCTGTCCCGCGGAATCGTGGGCAGCGTCGGCGAGGTGCCCGTGCTGATCTCGCCGATGTTCAAGCAGGCGTTCGACCTACGAACGGGGCAGTGCCTCGAAACCTCGGGGGTGGCCGTGCCGACGTACGCAGTGCGCTGTGACGGCGGCGTGGTGTCGATCGCCCTCGGGGATCGGTCATGACTCCGTTCCAGCAGGGTGAGGTCCCGTCCGCGGGGCTGCCACCGCCAAGGGTGGCGAGCATCGAACCGCCGCGGGCCGAATCTGAACCGCCGCGGCCCGGGCCCGAGCCGCCGCGGGCCGGGCCCGACACCTCGACCGAACTGCGGCCGCTCACCGGGTTCACCGTCGGGGTGACCGCGGCCCGCCGCCGCGAGGAGCTCGTCGCGCTCCTCGAACGCCGGGGAGCACGGGTCGTGGAGGCCCCGGCGATCCGGATCGTTCCGCTGGCCGACGACCGGGCGCTGCAGGCCGCCACTCGGCTGTGCCTGGCGCAGGGCATCGACGTCGCGGTGGCCACGACGGGGATCGGTTTCCGGGGTTGGCTGGAGGCGGCGGAGAGCGCAGGCCTGGCCGACGGGCTGCTGTCCGCCCTGGCCGGCGCCCGGCTGCTCGCGAGGGGGCCGAAGGCACGCGGTGCGATCCGCGCGGCCGGCCTGACCGAGACGTGGGCGCCTGCGTCGGAGTGTTCCCAGGAGGTGCTCGACCACCTGCTGTCCGCCGGCGTACGCGGCCTGCGGATCGCGGTCCAACTGCACGGAGAGCCGCTGCCGGACTTCGTCGCGGCGCTGCGCTCCGCGGGGGCCTCGGTGATCGAGGTGCCCGTCTACCGCTGGGTGCTGCCCGAGGACGTGACGCCGCTGGTCCGGCTGGTGGAGCTGGTGAAGCTCGGCTACGTCGACGCGGTCACGTTCACCAGTGCACCGGCGGCAGCCGCGTTGCTGGAGGTGTCGGGGGCGGAGGAGGAGGCGGTGCTCGAGGCATTCCGGAGCGGGGTGCTCGCCGCCTGCGTTGGCCCGGTGGCCGCCGGGCCGCTCGCCCGGCGCGGCGTACCGACGTTGCAACCGGCCCGTGCCCGGCTCGGCGGGCTCGTGCGCACCCTGACCGACCGGCTGCCCGCGCACCGGACCCGCCACGTCGCGGTGGCCGGGCACCGGCTGGAGATCCGCGGCCACGCCGTCGTCGTGGACGGGGAGATGCGGACGCTCGCCCCGGCGCCGATGGCGATGCTGCGGGCTCTGGTCGAACACCCGGGCCGCGTCGTGTCCCGGGCCGATCTGCTCCGCACCCTGCCGCGCAGCGCCGACGGGCACGCGGTGGAGATGGCGATCGCCCGGCTGCGGGCACGGCTGGGGGACTCCCACATCGTCGGTACGGTCACCAAACGGGGGTACCGCCTCGCGGTCGACCCGGCGGAGGGCCGGTGAGCGCCGCGAGACCGGCGGAGTTCGGGTGCGGCGCCGTGGTGCCGTAGCGTCCGACGGGTGACGGTGACGCGTTCCCTGATTCTGTTCGTGGTCGCGGCACTCGCCGAGATCGGCGGTGCGTGGCTGGTCTGGCAGGGTGTCCGCGAGCACCGCGGCCTGCTCTGGATCGGCGCCGGCGTCATCGCGTTGGGGGCCTACGGCTTCGTCGCCACCCTCCAGCCGGACCCCAACTTCGGCCGGATCCTGGCCGCGTACGGCGGGATCTTCGTGGCCGGCTCACTGGCCTGGGGAGTCGTCGTCGACCGGTTCCGCCCGGACCGGTGGGACCTGCTCGGTGCCGCGATCTGCCTGGTGGGCGTGGCCGTGATCATGTACGCACCGCGCGGAAGCTGATCGCTCAGTCCCGGACAGCGGCGTGCGCGCGATCACCGCGGCCGCCAGCAGTTGGGCGTCGGCCGGCCGGCCCGGATCGAGCCTGGTCAGCTTCGCCACGCGGTTCAGGCGGTAGTCGAGGGTGTTCGGGTGCACGTGGAGCTCGGCGGCGGCCTGGCGGCGGTTGTGCCCACTGCGCTGGTAGGCGAGCAGCGTCTCCACCAGGTGCGGATGCCTGTCCAGACAGTCGAGGATCCGGGCCAGCCGGTCCCGCCCCGGTCCCGGCCGGGTGAGTTGGTACTCCAGCAGCACGTCGCTGAGGACGTACGCACCGGGCGGCCGGCCCAGGGCGTACGCAAGGTGGGCTATCTCCTCGGCCTGGTCCACCGCGTCCGGAATCGCGGACAGCCCGACCGCGCGTTCGGCGCCGACCCGGACCGGAGCGGTGAGCGCCGCGCCCAGCCGCTCGGCCAGCGAGGTGAGCCCGAGCTCGAGCGAGGGCAGGGTGTCGCCGGGCCCGGGGAGGAGCGCGACGCCGCGGCGCCCGTCCAGAACGCTGGGCACGGGCGTTCCGGCGTAGGCGTCCAGCTCCTCCTGGATCAGGTGACCGACCTTCTCGGCGGCCACGTCGGCCGCTCCGCCGATGGTGAACACGAGCACCACGTGGTTGGTGGTGAGGCTGATCCCCGCGCGCTCGGCGTGGGCGGACGCGGGCTCGCCGGCCAGAAGCGCCTTGGTCAACGCCCGCCGGGCGGTGTTCTCCTCGTCGTGGAACTCCTGGTGCCCCTCGACGTACCCGCTGGAGACCGCGGCCGTCACGGAGCGTAAGTAGGCCAGCAGGTGCTCGCTCCACCGGCGCAGCTCGCTCTGGTCGGCCGCCGACAGGACTTCCTCCCAGCCGGACCGGGCGCTCAGGTGGTACGCGGAGAGCAGGTCGGCGAGGGGAACGTCCGCGCGGGCGTGGCGGGCGGCGTCCTCGCGTACCTCCGCCAGCTCGGCCCGAGTGGGAAGCCGGTGCTCGTCCGCGGCGCGGAAGTAGCGGTGGACGTTCTCCTCGATCACCCCGGCGAGCGAGTCGTGCGACCTGCCTGGGGGCGGTGATCCGGGAGTCTGCGGGCCGGCGCCCGCGCCCTGAGGTGGGCCGTGCTGACGCGCCCGGGGGCGGGACCGGTCCGCCGAACCGGCCTCCGGACGCTCGAACACGACGGTCGGCACCTCGGCCGCAAACTCGTCCAGGGCGCGCCGGGCCGCCGCGGCTCCCCGCGATGTCCACGGGCCCTCCGGCGCGCCGTTCACCCCGCGATTGTCATCCGTCACAAAGGGGCCGTGCAAATCAGGCGATTCGCGGGCGGCGGCGGCGTATTGTCTGCATACTGATCACCGTCGCGGGGGACCCCCGACTGCCGGCCGGGCGGCGACGGGGATCACGCGACGCGGAAGGCACCATCCACGACGAGAAGCAGTGCGGCGGCGGATGGGTCGCCGAAACCGGCCTCGTGCCGGTCACGCCGACCCGTCGCGCAGGGAACAGGGATCCGCGGCCCGCGCCTGAGGAGACCACGGCATGAAGGTTGCACTCGGAGACCGAATACGCACCACGGTTGAGATCCGCAGCGGTTTCCAGGTCATCGAAACCGGCACCCAGGGAGTCGTCTTCGACACCCACGACAAGCCCGACCGGTCCTATCTGATCGACCTCGGCGCGGACGGTGACGTCCGTTACACCGTGCTCTTCCCCGGGGAGTTCGAGGTGATCGCGAAGGCACAGCGGTCCGGCTGCCCCGTAGCCAAGGGGGCGGAGGCGGCCGAGGCGGCCACTCAGGCCGGCGCGGCCCCGGGTGCGGGCTCCGAGACGGGCAAGGCAACGAAGGCGCCCGTCCCCGCCGCAGCCGCTCGCCGCTAGCTCGCCCGGTCTGCCGGTCGGGCGGCGGCGTGCTCACTCGCCGCCGCCCGACCGTCGCCTGCTCGCCAGGGTTCAGTGCGGGAGTACGTGAGAAGCGCTGCTTGGCGAGCCTCTACGCCCGTCTGTCGCCAGGCTGACGCTACCGTGCGTCAACCCGCCACCCAGTCTGGCGGGATGTAGCGGACAAAGGCATCTTCCCGGCCTTCGATGCCGTCCTGGATCGCCTCCCGATACCCGGGCCGGGCGTAGGCCATTGCCCGTAGGCGCCACTGCCTCAGCAGGGTCCTCACCTGCGTGAAGCGGGCCGACCGCGGCTCGATCACGAGGATTGTGCCCGCGACTTGAAGCGGCGTACCTCCTGAGGCCAGCCGCACGCCTCCGCGATCTTGCCGGCCCACAGCTTGGCCGCCTCGTCGTCGGCCACGTCCACGATGGCAAGCCCGCCCAGGAACTCCTTGGTCTCCACGTAGGGCCCGTCGGTGATCAACAGGGTGCCGCTGGTCGCGTCGGCGCTGAAGGCATCCTCGGTTTCCTCCTCCAGCCCCCCGGTGAACACCAACACGCCGGCGGCCTTCATCTCCTCCACGACCGCCCGGGCGAGCGGACCTCGCCCGCGGAACCACTCCTCGGAGTGGTCACCGACCCACTGCTGGTTGAAGTAGATGAGGTACTCGGCCATGACTGCTCCTCCCGCCTGGCGGACCAGGTGTCCGCCGTCACCCCCTCGACGAACGGCGGGACGCGGAATCGACAGGATCACCCGGAGCCGACCATGCGGCGCGGATCACGCGGCGCCGATCACGCGGCGCCGATCACGCGGGGAACGGTACGCCGGTGTTGGCGTGGCAGCGGTAGCCGTGCGGGTTCTTCGCCAGGTACTGCTGGTGCCCGTCCTCCGCGAGGTAGTACGTCGGCGCCGGCGCGATCTCGGTCGTGATCTCGCCGTACCCGCGGTCGGCGATCGCCTTGCCGTACGCCGTGCGCAACTGCTCGGCGACCTCTGCCTGCTCCGGCGTCGTGTAGTAGATCGCCGAGCGGTACTGCGTGCCGATGTCGTTGCCCTGGCGCATCCCCTGGGTCGGGTCGTGCACCGTGAAGAACGTCTTCACCAGGTCGGCGTACGACACCCGTGCGGGGTCGTAGACCACGCGAACGGCCTCGGTGTGCCCGGTGCGGCCGGAGCAGACCTCCTCGTACGTCGGGTTCGGGGTGATGCCGCCGGCGTACCCGACCGAGGTGGACCACACGCCGGGCAGCTGCCAGTAGATCTCCTCGGCGCCCCAGAAGCAGCCGAGGCCGAACAACGCGACCTCGTGGCCGTCGGGTACGGGCCCCTCCAGCGGGGTGCCGAGTACGAGGTGGCGCTCCGCGACGGTGAAGGGGCGCTCGGGCCGGCCGGGCAGTGCGTTCTCCGGGCTGGGCATCTCGGCCTTACGGCGGAACAAGCTCATGGGCCACCCTCTCCTCGCTGCGACCTGCGTACTCGACGGGGTTCCGGACGCGATTCCCCGTCCTGCTCAACGCGGGCCCGCAGGTGCCGAATTCCCCGACCGGGACACAGGGGCATCCGCGCCGCCGCGCTCGCCCCCGTGGAACCCGGTGGAACTCGCGGGCGGGCGTGGCGCAGGATCGGACGGTGCCCAACGATCAGGCCCAGCCGCCCAGAGATCAGGTCCAGCCGCCCAGAGATCAGGTCCAGCCGCCCAGAGATCAGGCCCAGCCACCCAACGATCATGCCGAGCCCGGGGATCATGACCGGCAGCCCAGGGATGCGTCCGGTCCGCTGGGCGCGCTGCGCACCGGCCGGCTGGGACGCCGACTGCCCCAGTTGTACGCCGGCCTCGCGTTGTACGGCGTCTCGATGGCGTTGATGATCCGCGGCGACCTCGGCCTGGACCCGTGGGACGTCTTCCACCAGGGCCTGGCCGTACGGATGCCGCTGTCGTTCGGGACGATCGTCATCCTGGTCAGCCTGGTCGTCCTGCTGGCCTGGATCCCGCTGCGCCAGTGGCCCGGGCTGGGCACGGTGAGCAACGCGCTCCTCGTCGGGGTGGCGGTCGACCTCACCCTCGCGGTGCTGCCGGCCCCGGACCCGCTGGCCGCCCGGATCGCGTTCATGCTCGGCGGGGTGGTCCTGAACGCCGTCGCCACCGCGGCCTACATCGGTGCCCGCCTCGGGCCGGGACCGCGGGACGGCCTGATGACCGGCCTCGTGGGGCGTACCGGCGGATCGGTCCGGGTTGTCCGGACCTCCATCGAGGTGGTCGTCCTCGCCATCGGCTGGCTGCTCGGCGGCACCGTCGGTGTCGGCACGGTGGTGTACGCGCTCGGGATCGGCCCGCTCGTGCACGCGCTGCTGCCGCGACTCACCGTGCCGACCCGGCCTGGTCCCCGCCTGCCGGAGCCGTCCCGGATAGCCTCGGGACCATGAACGAGCAGCACCGCGGCTTCGAGACCCAGGCCATCCACGCAGGTCAGGAGCCCGACTCGGCAACAGGCGCGGTGATCACGCCGATCTTCGCCACCAGCACCTACGCGCAGGATGGCGTTGGGCGGCCCCGGCAGGGCTACGAGTACTCACGTACGCAGAACCCCACCCGCGCGGCGCTGGAGGAGTGCCTGGCCGCGCTGGAGCAGGGAGTACGCGGGTTCGCGTTCGCCAGCGGCATGGCCGCCGAGGACACCCTGCTGCGCAGCGTCTGCCGGCCCGGCGACCACGTGGTCATCCCCAACGACGCCTACGGCGGCACCTACCGGCTCTTCTCGAAGGTCGCCCAGCCCTGGGGGGTCGAGCACACGCCGGCGCACGTGTCCGACGTGACGGCGGTCCGGGCGGCCGTCCAGGCCCGGCCCACCTCAGTGGTGTGGGTGGAGACGCCGACGAACCCGCTGCTCTCGGTCGCCGACATCGGGGCCCTGGCAGACGTCGCGCACGAGGCCGGTGCGCTGCTGGTCGTCGACAACACGTTCGCCTCGCCGTACCTCCAGCAGCCGCTCACCCTGGGCGCCGACGTGGTCGTGCACTCGACGACGAAGTACTGCGGCGGGCACTCCGACGTCGTCGGCGGTGCGCTGGTCACCAACAACGCCGAACTCGGCGAGCGGCTGGCGTTCCACCAGAACTCAATGGGCGCGGTGGCCGGGCCGTTCGATTCGTGGCTGGTGCTGCGCGGGCTGAAGACCCTTGCCGTACGGATGGAACGCCACTGCGACAACGCCGAGCGGATCGCTTCGTTCCTGCAGGCCCACCCGAAGGTCGGCCGGGTGCTCTACCCCGGGCTGCCCGAGCACGCGGGCCACGAGGTCGCGGCCAAACAGATGCGGCGGTACGGCGGCATCGTGTCGTTCCGGCACGCCGAGGGCGCCGCGGCGGCTGCCGAGGTCTGCGAGCGCACCCGGGTGTTCACCCTCGCCGAGTCGCTGGGCGGCATCGAGTCGCTGATCGAGCACCCGGGCCGGATGACGCACGCCAGCGCGGCGGGCTCACCGCTGGAGGTGCCCGACGACCTGGTGCGGCTCTCGGTCGGCATCGAGACTGCCGACGACCTGCTGCAGGACCTCGCCCAGGCCCTCGGCTAGGGCCGCCGCTTCCTCGCGCGGAGGAAACCGTATACACACCCCCCGGACCTGTATACGGTTTCCTCCATGGCGCGATCGACCGAGCCAGCCACAGCAGACATCCTCGCTGGTTTGCCGGCGACGTTCACCTACTCCGAGGCGCGGGCGGGCGGCCTCTCGGACAGGAGACTGTACGCGCTGCGTGATGCGGGAGATATCGAACAACTCGGGCGCGGCCTGTTCCGCCGGGTCGACGCGGCGGCCGAGGGTGATCCGGACCTGCTGGAGATCGCGTACCGAGCGCCACAGGCGACGCTCTGCCTGACGACCGCGCTGGCACAGCACGGGCTGAGCGACGTCATACCGCCTCGCATCGACGTCGCTCTTCCCCGGGGACGGCGGCCGCCGCGCGTAGAGGCGCCGGTCAGCTGGCATGCTTTCGCCCCGAACACCTTCACCATCGGCCGCGACGAACTGGCGCTGACCGCGCAGACAAGCATTGGGCTGTACAGCCCGGAGCGCTGCATCATCGACGTCTTCCGGCTCCGCCACGTCGAAGGACCCGAGGTGGCAGTAGAGGCACTACGCCGCTGGCTGAGACGTCGCGGCGCGCAGCCCGCAACACTCCTGAGGGTGGCCCAGTCGTTCCCCCAGGCCGAACCGGCGTTGCGCGACACCCTGGAGATACTGCAATGACCGTTCTCCGCCGGCCCACCCGAGCCACCGTCGACGGCCGCGCATATCTGGACCTGCAGAACCTCGCCCGCACCCAGCATCGCCCCACCGACGAACTGCACCAGCTCTACGCCCTCGAGGGCTTCCTCATTCGCCTCACCATCTCCCGGCACGCCGACAAGTTGGTGCTCAAGGGCGGCGTACTCCTTGCCGCCTACAACGCCCGCCGTCCGAAGCGATCAGCGGAGAGCTCGGGGACGTGCTGCAGCTCGTGCGTGACATAGCAGCAGTATCTGTTGACGACGGACTACGTTTCGACACTGCCGCCGCAACGGCAGAGGTCATCCGGGACGATGACGAGTACAGCGGCGTGCGCGTAACGCTGACCGCGACCCTGGCCAGTGCAAAGCTCAGCTTGCACGTCGACATCAATATCGGCGACCCGATCTGGCCGGATCCACGAATCGTCGAACTGCCCAGGCTCCTCGGTGGGAAGATCGCCCTGCCTGGCTATCCGTTGCCCATGGTCTACGCGGAGAAGATCACCACCGCACTGCAACGCGGCACCGTCAACACGCGGTGGCGCGACTTCGCCGACCTCTACCTCCTTACGGGGCTTCATCCTGTAGGGGGAGCCGAACTACAGGGCGCCATCGCCGAGGTCGCGGCGTATCGCCACGCGGAGTTGTTGCCGCTTGTCGACGTCCTCGACGGGTACGCCGCACTGGCCCAGGCACGGTGGTCTGCCTGGCGACGCAAACAGGGCTTGGACGACCGCCTACCGTCGTCCTTTCTCGATCTGCTCGGCGCGCTGATCGCGTTTGCCGACCCCGCTCTGGCAGGGACCGTTGCCAACAGTCAGTGGGACCCGCGAACACGGAGATGGAGGTAGCTCCGACCTGGGTGCAACTACGCTGAGCCGATGACCGGCGACCGGCTGAATCTCGACCAGCTCACCGAACACGCGATGTGGGTGCACGCTCTCTACGACGAGCTCAACCACAAGGAGCGCGGGCGTACGTGGAACCGCGAGGAGTTCATGCTCGGCTTCGTCGGCGACGTGGGTGACCTGGCCAAGCTGGTGATGGCCCAGGAAGGTGCTCGGGAGATGCCGGGTGGCAGGGAGGTGCTGCACCACGAGCTGGCCGACTGCCTGTGGTCGGTGCTGGTGCTCGCCAAGCTGTACGACGTCGACCTGGACACGGAGTTCCGGCGTACGGTCGGGGAGCTGGAGGAGGCGATCACCGCCCGGCTGACGGAGCCGTCGTCGGAGGTGTCGTGACCGGCCCTACGCGGATCCTGTGCGTCGACTTCGGGTCGACCTTCACCAAGGCTGCCCTGGTCGACGTCTCGACCGGGGAGCTGGTCGCCACCGGCAGCCGGCGCACGACCATCGGCACCGACCTGATGGAGGCGCTGGACCTGCTGCGTGCCGACCTCGCGACGGTGACCGGTGAGGAGCCGACCTGGCCGGTGCGAGCATGCTCGAGCGCCGGCGGCGGGCTGCGGATCGCGGTCGTCGGCAACGAGCGACTGGTGACGGTCGAGGCCGGCGAGCGTGTCGCCACCTCCTCCGGCGGCCGGGTGGTCCACGTGGCGGCCGGTGTCCTGGACCCCGCCGCGGCGATCGCGATGGCGGCGACGGCGCCGGACCTGGTCCTGCTGGCCGGCGGCACCGACGGCGGCAACACCGCGGTCCTGCGGGCCAACGCGCGGGCACTGGCAGCCGCGCCCTCGACCGCCCCGGTCGTCGTGGCCGGCAACGCGGCCTGCGGCGCGGAGGTCGCCGGCGTGCTTGCCGACGCCGGGGTCGCGGCGGTGGTCACCGACAACGTCCTGCCGCGCATCGGCGTGGTGTGCCCGGACCCGGCCAGGGCCGCGATCCGGGAGATGTTCGTCCGGCACGTGATCGGCGGCAAGCACCTGTCCCGGCGGGAGGAGTTCGCCCGCTTCGTCGTGGGTGCCACCCCCGACCTGGTACTGCGCGGAGTGGAGGTGCTGGCCCGCGCCTGCAACGTGCCGGGCGTGGTCGTGGTGGACGTCGGCGGGGCCACCACGGACGTGCACTCCGTGGTCGAACCCGATCCGGAGGACGCCGGACTGGGCCGCGAGGTCGTCGCCACGCTGCCGGTCAGCCGTACCGTCGAGGGCGATCTGGGTCTGAGGTGGAACGCGCCGGAGATCGTTCGAGCAGCCGTCAAGGCCGGTTTGCTCGACGAGGCGGGCGAAGCGGGAACCGGGCCGGACGTCACGACGCTGCGGGCGGAGGCCGAACGCCGCAAGGAGGATCCCGGGTACGTCGCCACGGAGCAAGCTGATCTTGACGTCGACATACGCCTGGCAGAACTCGCCGTCAAGCTGGCCCTGCGCCGGCACGCCGGACGGTCCCAGGTGGTCACCGGCCCGGCCGGGCCGACGGTCGACCGCGCCGGCAAGGACCTGCGCGCGGTGGGGCTGCTGGTGGGTTCGGGCGGCCTGCTGCGGCACGTGGATCCCGTGGTCGCCCGAAGGGTCGTGGCGACCGGGCTGGCCGGAGCCGGCGGGCACGGCCGGATGGTTCCCGAGCGCCCGGAGCTCGCGGTGGACCGCGACTACGTGCTCGCGGCCGTCGGCCTGTTGGCGCCAGACCACCCCGGCGCGGCCGCCGCACTGGCCGCCCGGCTGGCGCAGGCGGTACGACCGGAAACGGGAACGCCGCCCTCGCCCGTTCGGGGCCCGGCGCGGTAAGACTGGCGCATGACTTCTGTCGCGGAGAACTCTTCGGGCCTGCGGGTCGGTGTCAAGCTCGCGCCCCAGAACACCACCGTCGACCACCTGCGCCGCGTGTGGCAGCTGGCCGACCAGGCCGGCTTCGACAGCTGCTGGAACTTCGACCACTTCGCCGCCATCCACGGCGAACCGGAGGGCGACGTCTTCGAGGGCTGGACGCTGCTCGCGGCGATGGCCGAGGGTACGCAGCGGGTGCGGATCGGCTGCATGGTCACCGGCGTCACCTACCGCCATCCCGCCGTGCTGGCGAAGATGGCGGTGACCGTCGACCACCTGTCCGGCGGCCGGCTGGAGTTCGGCCTCGGCGCGGCATGGGCGGAGATCGAGCACACCATGCTCGGCATCGATCTGGGCAGTGTGAAGGGCCGCCTCGACCGGTTCGAGGAGGCCTGCCAGGTGATCAGGTCGCTGTGGACCGAGCCGAAGACCACCTTCCACGGTGAGCACTACGACCTCACCGACGCGCTGGCCAACCCCAAGCCGGTGCAGAAGCCGGGGCCGCCGCTGTGGATCGGCGGGAGCGGTCGCAGGCGCACCCTGCGGATCGTCGCGCAGTACGCCGACGCCTGGAACGCCGCCGGCGGCTCCGTCGAGGAGATCGCCGAACTGTCCGGTGTGCTCGACCGGCACTGCCACGACGTCGGCCGCGACCCGGCGCAGATCCGCCGCACGGTCCAGATCCGCGCCGACGAGGGCACCGACCACCTGCTGCGGCAGGCCGAGGCGTACGCCGGGGTCGGTATCGGCGAGGTGATCGTCGTGGTGCGCGGCGACGACGCCGTGGCGCGGGCGGAGCAGGTCGCCGAGATCCTGCCCAAGCTGCGCTCGGTCGGCTGAGACGGGGGGCCGACCGGCCCACCGGCCCGGCGTGTTCAGACGTCGCGGCGAAGCCGGTAGTACGCGGTGTCGGCGCGGGCGTCGCCCCTGGTACCGGAGGACGGGGACAGCGCACCGCACGACACCGCGACGTACCCCTGGCCCAGTGCGGACTCCAGCGCATGGCGGACTCCGGCGCGAACCCGCGCCGCCCTGCCCGGCTCCGGCTCCGTCCGCGACCACGTGCGTGGTACGCCGAGAAGCAGGTCGTCCCCGGCCGGTGCCGTCTCGCCCCACGCCGGCAGCCGGTCCGCAGGCAGGTCCACGGCCAGGCCTGGGACCGGCGACGGAGCGCCGGCCAGGTCCCACTCCACGACCAGCCGGTCGGTGGGCTCGGCGGGACCTCCACGGCCCGGTTCACGCCTGTCCGGGCCGTAGAGGTCGCGGACGAACCACCGGCCCCGCGCGCCCAGCACGTCCAGGTTGAAGTGCGCGTTGCGGGCACGGACCGGGTCGTAGGCCCAGCGCATCCGGGTGAGCCCGGTGGCCAGGACGTACTCCCGCTGGCCCTGCTTCAGCGCCCGCCCGACCCCTCGTCCCTGCCAGTCCCGGCCGACCACGGCGGCCTGGGAGTAGTGGTAGACCTCCCCGGTCACGGAGTCCCGGCCGACGTAGCCGTACGCGAATCCCACCAGCGTGTCCCCGGCGTACGCGCCGATCACCGAGCCGCCGTTGCGGGGCAGCCCGGCGAGCAGCCGCGGGCTCACCGCCGGGTCGCCGGGCCGCAGCTCCAGGACCGTCCGGTAGAGCTCGACCGCCTCGGGCAGTCGCGCCGGGTCCTCGATCGGCCCGACCCTGACCGGTCCGGAGCCGCCTGCGCGAGTCGGGTTCATGTCGTTGGTCACCAGGAGGAAACCTGCCCCGCGGCGGTGTCCTGCAAAGGCCCTTCGGTCGAGGTGTTCGGCACGCGATCACACAGTGGGAGTTCGTGATCGACTCCGCTAGGCTGCGCGCGATCTTGTTCCTTTCCGCGGTCTCGGTCCCTGTCCCGGCCGAGGTTCGCCCGACGCCCGGCCACCTGGCGTGCCCGGAAGCCGGAGGACCACCAGTGCAGACCAACGCCCGGGCACACGGCGCCCTCGAGGCGATGTTCCGCGAGGAGTCGGTGTTCGACCTGTACTCGTGGGGCAGGTGGCAGGTCCCGGACGGCCTGGTCGCGGAGCTGGCCGAACGCGTGGACGCGCTGGCCGAGGACCCGCGCGCGGCGCTGCTGGTCCTCGACGAGCATCCGCAGCTCCGTACGCCGGTGCCGGCCGTGGTCGCCGACGTGCTCGGCATCACCGCCTTCCTCTGCGGTGACGTCGCGGTCCGCTCCGGGTCCTGGCTGCGGCTGGAGCACGACCTGGTGAGGTCGCACCACGCCGGTGGCACGGCAGCCGGTCGGGGCGGGGACGCGCCGGGTGACCCGTACGCCGGGTGGGTGGCCCCCGCAGCTTCGTGGCGTCCGCCGGGCGGTGAACTGTTCCGGGCAGCCGGCGGCGACCGCGGCCTTCGCCGGCTGGCGTGGGAGCTGACCGTGGAGATCCTGCGGGCGCTGGAGGGGATCGAGTCCCTGGAGACCCGGCGGCAGGGCCTGCTGAGGCTGTACGAACACGCCGCGGCCGACCACGACCTGGTGGAGGCCACCCTCTCCGCGCCGAGTCTGCCGTCGGGATGGGCCCGGCTGCGGGAACGCTGGGCGGACTCGGCCGGGGACGACCTCGTGGCCGCCCTGCCCGAACTCACCGGCAACGTCGGCTACCTGAGCTGGATCGTCGACGGCTGGTGCGCGGCGCACGAGCTTCTCATCGCCGCCGTACCGGGCGGGGACGACGTCTGCACCGCGTTCTCCCGCCTGCTGGTGCAGGCCGGGCTCACCACCGTGCCGCCCGAGCTCGCCGTCGGCGTACGCGCTGACCTGTACGCGCAGGTGGGCGCCCGGCTTCCGGAGGACGTGCGGACGTGGGACGCCGACGCGTGGCGGGCTCAGGTGCGGTCCTGGCTGGCCCGGGCGCTGGTGGCCGGGGAGTTCGGCGTGGCCAGGACCTGGCTGGACCTCGCGGTCCGGCTGACCGGCGTGGTCCAGGGTCTGCCCGGCGACGCGGTGACGCCCGAGTCGTGTCTGGTTCCGGTGGGGGAGTTCCAGGACGACGTACGCCGGCTGTTCCGGGTCCGGCGGGTGCGCCATCCACTCACCGGCGTGGTGGCAGCGCCCGCCTGGCTCGCCACGGAAGACGTTTTCCCGCCGGTCGGGCACAGCAACGGTGAGGTACGCCGGAACGCGGCGGGGGCGCTCGTTCCGGCTGAGGTGTCCGGCAGCGAGGGGCCCGGTGAGGCGACGGGGCCGAACGAGGGGCCGAACGAGGGCCCGAACGAGGGGCCGGACGACGCGTCGGACCGGTCCGCCCGATCCCTCCCCGCACCCGCGGGCGGACCGGTGTGCGCCCGGGCCTCGGCGCTGGCCCAGGCGACCGCGATGATCGACCGGATCGTGGGGCAGCCGGCTCTGGTCGCGGTGCTCCGAGAACTCGTGGACATGCCCGCCCAGGACCTCCGGCTGCTGGTGACCGGGCCGCCGGACGTGGGCGCCGACCTCGCGGTCGACGTGCTCGCCCGGCTGATGACCCTGCGCGGCTTCGACGGAACCGCGGTGTGGCTCCACCACGAGCAGTTCGCCCCGCTGGACGCCGACAGCGCGGTCGCCCAGCTCCGGGACCGGGTGGAGGGCTGCGACGGCGAACGCCTGATCGCCATCGACGGACTCGACCGGCTGGTGAGTTACGAGCGGATCGGCCGGCCGCTGGCGCAGGAACTGCACCGGCTGATCAGCGCACACGGCGCTCGCGTGCAGCTCGTCGCGTTCGGCGGCCCGGACGGCTACCGCCGGCTGGTCCACGCCAGCCCGTCCCTGGCGGCCTGGTGGCGGGTGGTGCGTACTCGCGAGTTCGCGGCCGGCGACTTCGCCGTGCTGTTCGGCCGCGCGCTCGACCGGCGCGGGGCGACCACGACACCCGACGCGCTCCTGGCGGCCGGCGACCTGCTGGCCGCGACCCGGGCGTCGGTGACGTCGCGTTCGGGCTCGGCTGCCGGGACGGAGCCAGGGGAGTCCGTCCGGAACGCACAGCCGGTCGAGGAGAGGCGCAACGCCGGACTGGCCACCCGGCTGGCCGACCTCGCGGTCGCCGCCGCCCGCCGGCGGACGAACCGGGCGAACTCGCCGTTGGTCGATGTCGTCGACCTGCCGACCGCCGACGCCGAGCCGGCCGACGCCGAGCCCGCCGACGCCGAGCCCGCCGACGCCGAGCCCGCCGACGCCGAGCCCGCCGACGCCGAGGTCGGGCGCTGAGGGTCCTCAGGGGCCGGCACAGACGCCGAGGAAGTTCTCCCAGTTGTCGGCCAGCCTGACCGGCAGCTCCACCGGCCGGCCCGGCTGCCCGGCGAAGCGCATCGTCACCGCGGCGGCGCTGTCCACCGGGACCCGGCAGTCGTTGGCGTGGAACACCAGCGGGATGGTTCGCTCCTCGCCCACCGGCACCAGTCTCGGTTGGTCCTGTCCCACGGCGTCCGGGCGGGCCGAGTCGCCGCTGAGGGACAGCACTCGCAGCGAGGAGTCGGCGGTGACCACGGTGTCGCGGTAGGTCAGCGGCCGGCCGCCGACGTTCTGCACGGTGACGAGCACCTGCAACGTGTCGCGGCCCGCGCCCCTGACCGGGCCGGCCGCCACCAGTCGGGGTCGGCCGGCGTCCTGGTCGGTCGTACAGACCGAGGGCAGCAGGTCGCGCTGCACGCCGACGGACAGCCGGAGCGTGCTGCCCGCGCCGCGGGCACCGACCACCCTCAGCGGGACGGCGACCTCGCGCTCGCCGGCGGCCAGGGCGTCTGCGCAGTCCCGCACCTTCCAGTACAGCGAGAAGCCACGCTGCCCGTGCCCCGGCACCTCGATCGACCGCCACTCCATGCGTCCCTGGACCGTCGGGCCGGCCTCGCCGTTCGTGCCGGCGAACTCCAGGCCGGGCAACGCCGGCGGCCGCGGCGGCAGGACGACCTGCGGGTCACCGACCCGGCTCCGGACCGTGACGTCGACCTGGGTGGTGAAGTTGTCGGGGAACCGCGGTCGGGCCGCCCGGACGTCCGCGTCGGGCGCGGTGAGCCGGGTCAGCGCCAGCCAGCCGACCACGAGGGCGGTTGCGACGGCCAGGCTGAACCGCACCCAGCGCGGGAGGCGACGGCGGGGTGAGCCGACCTCGGCGACGTCGGCGTCCGTCCCTTCCCCGGACGCCGGACGTGCGTACGGGTCCCCGCCGGACGCCTGCCGGCCGCGGGGATCACGGTCGCGGGAGCCGGCGTAGGGGGAGGCGTCCGCGTACGGCCGGCGTCCGGATCGGGATCCCGCGGCCGGTGGAGGACGGTCGCTGACAGGCGGTGGCTGACGGTCGGGCCTGGTGGGGCCGTCGTACCACTGCATGCGCGAAGCCTCCTCGTCGCGCCGACCCGTGTCGGCCCAGAACGCCGGTCGCCGTCGATGCCGGCGCCGGTCACTCGGCCTGACGGGTCATGGAGGCCGCTGCGCCGAAGCTTCGTCCTCATGTCCGGCGTTGGCAAGGGACCGGGCAAGATGCGTGCATGACCGACCTGGAAGCCGGCCACCCGGCAGACGCACGTACCGAACCCGTTCTCGCCGTCGACATCGGCGGGACCAAGATCGCCGCCGGCGTGGTCGACGCCGACGGCCGGGTACTCGTGAGCGATCGCGCGCCGACGCTGGCCAGCCACGACGACGACGCGGACGCCATCTGGGCGCGCCTGCACGCTCTGTGCGAATCGGTACTGGACGCCGCCGGCCGCCCGGCGATCCAGGGAGTCGGCGTGGGCTGCGGGGGGCCGATGCGCTGGCCGGAGGGCGCGGTCTCCCCGGTCAACCTGCTGCCGTGGCGGGACTTCCCGCTGCGCGCCCGGCTGGCCGCGGCGTACCCCGGCCTGCCGGTCCGGGTGCACAACGACGCCGTGGCCGTCGTGGTGGCCGAGCACTGGCAGGGCGCGGGACGGGGCGTTGCCAACATGCTCGGCATGGTCGTGTCCACCGGGGTGGGCGGCGGCCTGATCCTCGGCGGCCGGCTGATCGACGGCGGCAGCGGCAACGCCGGGCACGTGGGGCACATGGTCGTCGACCCGCAGGGCCCGCCGTGCGGCTGCGGCTCCCGCGGCTGCGTCGAGGCGTTCGCGCGCGGACCGGGTCTCGCGGCCTGGGCCCGTGAGCAGGGCTGGCGGCCGAACGACCCGACGGCGAACGCCCGGGACCTCGCCGACGACGCCCGGGCCGACCACAAGGTGGCCCGGGCAGCGTTCGAGCGGGCCGGCTGGGCACTCGGCCTGGGCATCGCGTCCGCGGTCGCGCTGTGTGACGTCGAACGCGTCGTGCTCGGCGGCGGGGTCTCCCAGGTCGGGCCCCTGCTGTTCGATCCGCTGGAACGCACCCTGCGGGAGTACGCCCGGATGGAGTTCACCCGCCACGTGAAGGTGGAACGGCCCATCCTCGACCAGGACGCCGGCATCGTCGGCGCCGCGGGATTCATCCTGCGCGGCGACCGCTACTGGTCCGCCGACTGATGGTGGCCGCGGTGCCGTCCGGAACACCGACCGAGCCGGCGGACCCCGGACGGGCATGTTGTCGCCTTCGTTCATCGGGTAGGAACCCGTGGTGATCAACGACGGTGGGGGCACGGAGTCCGGTGAAGGCGCCGCGGGAACGACCGGTGCGGCCGGCGCTGCCGGCGGCCGGCCGCGCAGCCGGTTGCTGAGTGCCGTCCGCCGTCTGCGGACGAGTCGCTCCGGGGCCCGCGACCAGGCCGGCCAGGCCGACCCGGAGGCCGGCCCCGAACCGGCAGCCCAGGGCGAGCACCCCGCGGACCACGCGGAGGTCGTTCCGCACGGACTCCGGGTGGCCAGCGAGTGGACGTGGCGGCTGTTGTTGCTCGTGGCGGGCGGGCTGGTCGTCGGCTACGTGCTGATCGAACTCAGCGTCGTCGTGGTGCCCGTCTTCATCGCGATCCTGGTGACGGCGTTGCTGGTGCCGGCCACCGGGGTGATCAGCAAGGCCGTTCCGCGCAGCCTGGCGGCGTTCCTCACCCTGCTCGCACTCTTCGTCGTCGTCTTCGGGCTGCTCACGCTGGTGGGTCAGCAGATCGCGGTCGGCTACCAGGGGCTGTACAAACAGGTCGTCAGCGGTGTCGGCGAGATCCAGTCGTGGCTGGTCCACGGTCCGTTCCACGTGTCGCAGGAGGAGATCAACCGGGCGTTCAAGAACCTCGGCAAGGCCCTGTCCACCAAGCAGGTCACCGCCGGTGCGCTGCAGGTCGGCACGACACTCGGCCACGTCGTCGCCGGGTTCTTCATCGCGTTGTTCACGACGTACTTCTTCCTGTACGAGGGTGAACGCATCTGGGCCTGGCTGGTCCGCCTGCTTCCGCGCGGGGGGTGGGAACGCGTCGACGCGGCCGCCCGGCAGGGCTGGGTGTCCCTGACCGCTTTCGTTCGCGCGACCGTCCTGGTCGCCCTGGTGGACGCGGTGGGCATCACGCTCGTGGCGGTGGTCCTCCGCGTCCCGTTCGCGCTGCCGATCGGTGTGCTGGTGTTCCTGGCCTCGTTCGTGCCGCTGGTGGGTGCCTTCGTGTCCGGCTCCGTGGCGGTGCTGGTGGCGCTGGTGGCGCGGGGCCCGGTCACGGCGGCGCTGATGCTGGCGGGGGTGCTCGCCGTCCAGCAGATGGAGGCGCATCTGCTGCAGCCGTTCCTGATGGGACGGTTCGTGCGACTGCATCCGATGGCGATCCTGCTGGCGATCGCGGCCGGAGGCTACCTGTTCGGCATCGGGGGAGCGTTGTTCGCCGTGCCGCTGGTCGCGGTGACGAACGGCGTCGTGCGCAGCGTCGCCGCAGACTCACGGACCCGGCGCACGGGGACACCGGGAACCCCGCGGACCGGACCGCCGGACACACCGGGAGGGGGTGCGGCGGAGCCGGCCACCGGCCCGGGCGGACCTCCGGCACAGACGCCGCCCGCCGGTGAGACGCCTTCCGGCGAGGTGCCGTCGGCCTCGGAGGTGCCGCCGCCCGGAGAGGTGCCGCCGCCCGGAGAGGTGCCTCCGCCGGAGGCGACGACCTCTCCGCCACCCGGTGAGGAAGCGTCCGGCCCGGGTGAGGAGCCACCCCCGCCGGACGAGCCGCGCGCCGACAGGTGAGACGCGGCGGTCCCCGCGTACGACGAAGGAGCCCCGGCTGACCGCCGGGGCTCCTTCGGGTTGTCCTGCCTGCTTGTCGTACTCGCTGCTCAGTGCGTGGCGCTCGGGGCGAACTCCGCCTCGACCTCGCCGGTGCCCTCCACCGGCGGGTGCCCGGTGGCCAGTGGAAGCTCCTTGAGGAACAACGCGACCACCATCGCCACGAGTGCGAACGGCGCACCGGTGAGGAACACGTCGTGCAGCGTACGGACGAACGCCTCGATCACCGGCGCCTTCAGCTCCGGCGGGAGCTTCTGGATCGCGGTGACGTTCTCCACCGCGCCGGCCGGGATCTTGGCGGCCGCCGCCGGCGGCAGAACCTCCGCCAGGTGGGTACCCAGCCGGCTGGTGAGGATCGCGCCGAACACTGCTGTGCCGAGTGCGCCACCCATGCTCCGGAAGAACGTCGTCGCGCTCGTCGCGGTGCCCATGTCGCGGAAGTGCACGGAGTTCTGCACCGCCGTCATGATCGTCTGCATGGTGAGGCCCAGGCCGAAACCGAGGACGTACTGGTAGGCCCCGATCGTCCACATCGAGGATCCCGAGCTCAGCCGCGACAGCAGCCACACCGCGAGCGCCATGAACAGCGCACCCAGGATCGGGTAGATCTTGTACCGGCCGGTCTTGCTGATCAGCCGGCCCGACCCGATCGAGGACGTGAAGATACCGGCCACCATCGGCAGCATCGCCAGTCCGGACGCGGTGGGCGACAGCCCGTGCACCACCTGCAGGTAGAGCGGGAGGTAGATGATCGCGCCGAACATCACGAACCCGGCGATCAGGCCGAAGACGTTGCTGATCGTGAACACCGAGTTGCGGAACAACCGCAGCGGAAGGATCGGCTCGGAGGCCCGGGACTCGACGAACACGAACACCACCGCGAGGGCGATGCCGGCGCCGAGCAGGGCCAGCGCCCCGCCCTCGGTCCAGCCGTACGACTGCCCACGCCAGGACAGGTACAGCAGGATCGAGGAGACCGAGGCGACGATCGTGGCGGCGCCGAGGTAGTCGATCTGGTGGTTGCGGCGGACGGTGGGCATCCGCAGGGCGTACGTCGTCACGACCAGCGCCGCGATGCCGATCGGCAGGTTGATCCAGAAGATCCACCGCCAGCCGGGGCCGTCGGTGAACCAGCCGCCGAGCAGCGGCCCGGCGACGCTGGAGATGCCGAACACGGCACCGAAGTAGCCCTGGTACCGGCCGCGCTCACGCGGCGGGATGATGTCGCCGATGGTGGCGAAGGCCAGGGCCATCAGGCCGCCGCCGCCGAGCCCCTGGATCGCCCGGAACGCCACCAGTTCGGGCATGTTCTGCGCGAGGGCGGCCAGCACCGAGCCGACCAGGAAGGTGCCGATCGCCGCCTGGAAGATCAGCCGGCGGCCGTACAGGTCGGAGATCTTTCCCCACAGCGGGGTGGAGGCGGTGGAGGTCAGGAGGTACGCCGTGACCACCCAGGACAGCTTGTCCAGCCCGCCGAGGTCGCTGACGATGCGGGGCAGCGCCGTACCGACGATGCTCTGGTCGAGCGCGGCGAGCAGCATCCCGGCCATCAGGCCGCCGAGGGTGATCAGGATCTGCCGGTGGGACAGGTAGGAGGGGCCGTCGGTGGCCGCGGGGGTGGTTCCCGCGCCGGCCGACGGCCCGCGTTGGGGTTCGCTCATCGAAACAGCACTCCGTGTGACTTGGTGTTGCCTGGTGAACCAGTGCCTGGTGACGGGCGCGCGGTGGCGCGCAGGTGAGTTCGCTTTGGGTCGGTGAGGTCTTGGGGCGGCCATGGCGGCGTCCTCCGGGTCAGGGCCCAGGCGGCGTGGACGTCTCGGCCTCCAGGTCCTTGGCGAGTTGGTCGAGCAGTCGCCCGAGGGTCTGTACGTCGTCGGCCGGCCACTGGGACAGCACCGCGTCGAGCCGGGCGCGCCTGCGGGCGGCCGCCTCCTCCAGGACGCGGTTGCCGGTCTCGGTGACCGAGACCAGGGCGGCCCTGCGGTCGTCGGGATCGCTGGCCCGTCCGAGGTAACCGGAGGTCTCCAGCGCCCGGACGTGCCGGCTCACGGTCGACACGTCGAGTTGCACCTGACCGGCGAGATCGGACAGCCGGGTCGGGCCCGAACACGCGACGGTGTGAAGAACGTAATGCAGAGCGGGTTCGATCGGCGCGTCATTTCCGCGCTTTACCAGGCGCACCAACCGCATCAGGGCGACCAGCAACGTCTCCGGCGCCGGGGAGGCGGTGGTGGGTCCGCCGGTGTGGGCGGGACTGCCAGTTGCTTGCACCCCGCAAGTATACGGGCTTGCATGCGCCATGCAACTATTACCGAGGGCCGCTCGAACCTCGCTCACCGTGGTGCCGCCCGGTGCCCGGGGAGCGCTCGTGGAGTACGACCGGCATGCCTCCGTTCGGCCGCAGGGTGACCGCCGCCTGCGGCCTGACCCGGTGCCCCGGCGCGACCTGGGGCGCCCACCGGCGGGCGAGCGTGGCGAGCACGAGCACCCCCTCGGTCCAGGCGAAGCCCAGCCCGACGCAGATCCGGGCACCCACCCCGAACGGCAGGTACGCCGCCCGCGGCTGGCCCGGCACGCCCTCCCCGAACGCCCCGTCGCGGCCGATCCAGCGTGCGGGCGCGAACGCGTCCGGGGCCGCCCAGAACCGCGGGTCACGGTGCAGGGCGTACTGGCTGGTCACGCACAACGACCCCGCGGGCAGCGTCCAGCCGTCGAGTTCCACGTCCGCGAGAGTGCGCCGGCCGAGGATCCACGACGGGGGATAGAGCCGCATCGCCTCCGCCAGTACGGCCCGCGTCCGCGGCAGCCGGTCCAGGTCGGCGTAGGTCAGCCGGGCGGGGTCGGCGGCCACGGCGTCGACCTCGGCGCGCAGCCAGGCCGCCGCCTCCGGGTTCCGGTCCAGCAGCCACCACGTCCACGACAGTGCGCTCGCCGTGGTCTCGTGCCCGGCCAGGAGCAGCGTCATCACCTCGTCCCGTACGGCAGTGCCGTCGTCGGCCGACGCCTCGAGCAGCGTGGACAGCAGGTCGGAGCCGAGCGGACGGCGGCGGCGTTCGGCGATCATGCCCCGCACCAGCGCGTCGAGGCGGTCGACGGCGGCGAAAAGCCTCGCCCGGCCGCGGCTGGGCACCGACAGCAGCAGGTCGGCACCCGGCAGCATCCGCCGCGAGAACCCGTCCATCAGCTCACCCAGCGCGTCGGCCACCTCGTCGCTCCGGTCCCGCAGGTCGGTGCCGAACAACGCCTCACCCACCACCGCCACCGTCAGCGCGGACATCTCCCGGGCCAGGTCGACCTGCAGACCGTCCCGCCAGCCGGCCGCGCGGTCGCGCGCCGCCCGCACCATCACCGGCGCGTACGCGCGAAGCCGGTCGCCCTGCAGCGCGGGCTGGACCAGCCGCCGCTGGGAGCGGTGCCACTCGCCCTCGCTGGTGAGCAGGCCTTCGCCCAGAAGCATCCGGATCCGCTCCAGCGTCCGGCCCTTGCGCAGGTCCCGGCCCCTGGTGACGAAGAGTTCGTGTACCAGGTCGGGATGGCTGAGGACGTAGACGTGTTCGCCGCCGAGCCGCAGGTGGGCCAGCCGGGGATGTCTGCGGGCGATCCGGAGGAAGTACGCCGGCGGCTCACGGTGCAGGGCGAGTCCGGCGTACAGCAGCGCACCGGGCGGACCCGGCGGCCGGGCCACCCTGCCGGGCCCGCCCGGACGCCGGTGCGGTCCGCGACGCAGCGGACGCCCGTCGCCGCGTGGCTCGTCGGTGCGGTCGGACGGAGGGCTGGTGGCCATGCTCTTTTCTACGTGGTTTCCGGCTGCCGGGCGCGCAGACGGCCCGGCCGGGCCGACTGCGCGCCCGGCGTGCGGGCCGGGGAGGCGGCGGACTGCCGATCTGGTGTCAGACTGCGGCCATGACCGCTGCCGGCCCCGACAACAGCCCCGGGAACCGCCCCGACAACCGCTCCGGCGACAGCCGCGACCCCGCCCCGGACGGCGGGCCCGACCTCGGTGCCCTGCTCGCCGACATCGAGGACGCCGAACGCACCCTGCGTGGGGTCGCCCGGACCACGCCGATGGAAGCGTCGCGCTGGCTGGCGGACCGGGTGGGCGGGCCGGTGCACCTGAAGTGCGAGAACCTCCAGCGGGCCGGATCGTTCAAGATCCGCGGCGCGTACGTGCGAATCTCCCGGTTGAGCCAGGAGGAACGCGCCCGCGGGGTGGTGGCGGCCAGTGCGGGCAACCACGCGCAGGGAGTCGCGCTCGCCGCCCGGCTGCTGGACACCCGGGCAACGGTGTTCATGCCGGTCGGCGCGCCCATCCCGAAGGAGGAGGCCACCCGCTCCTACGGCGCCGACGTGCGGTTCCACGGCCACACCATCGACGAGGCGCTGGTCGCCGCCCGGCAGTACGCCCAGGAGACCGGGGCGGTGTTCATCCACCCGTTCGACCACGCCGACATCCTGGCCGGCCAGGGCACGCTCGGCCTGGAGATCCTGGAGCAGTGCCCGGACGTCGCGACCGTTCTGGTGTCGACGGGCGGCGGCGGACTGGTGGCCGGGGTGGCGGCGGCGCTGGCCGGGCGCGGCTCGAAGGCGCGGGTCGTCGGGGTACAGGCGGCCGGCGCGGCTGCCTACCCACCGTCGCTCGCAGCCGGGCGGCCGGTCCCGGTGGAGCGGATGCAGACGATGGCCGACGGGATCGCGGTCGGCTGCCCGGGCGGGGTGCCGTTCGAGGTCGTCCGGCGCTGGGTGGCCGGGGTGATCACCGTCTCGGAGGAGTCACTGTCGCGGTCGCTGCTGCTGCTCCTGGAACGCGGCAAGCTGCTGGTCGAGCCCGCCGGGGCAGCGGCCGTCGCGGCGGCGCTGGACGCCCCGGGCGCGTTCGAGCCACCGGTGGTGGCGGTGCTGTCCGGAGGGAACATCGATCCCTTGCTGCTGATGCGGGTGCTGCGCCACGGGATGATCGCCGCCGGTAGGTACATGTCGCTGCGGGTGTGCGTGCCCGACCAGCCGGGCGGGCTGGCCGCACTCCTGAGCAAGCTCGCCGAGGTGGACGCGAACGTCCTGGACGTCGTACACCAGCGGACGGGCGCCGGCCTGCACCTCGGCGACGTCGACGTGGCCCTGCAACTGGAGACGCGGGGGAAGCAGCATCGGGAGGAGATTCTGCACCGACTGCGATCGGCCGGCTACACGGTCAACTTTTCGTAGGTCAGTATTCAGGATCTATAAAGTCGGCCTTGACACTCCATGACGGGCGGAGTGGAATCGACCCATGCCTGAGAACACACCTTCCGAATCGGACCCCTGGGCCGAGGCCACCGACGCCGTTCCGACCCACCGCGACGAGCCCGCCTCCACCTCGCAGGGGCACGGGTCCCATGCCGGCCACGAGACCCACGACGGCCACGATGGTCCCGCTGCCACGCCGGACCCGGTGGCCGAGCAGGTGCGCGCCGAGGCCGAACGCCGCCAGCGGGAGGCGGCAGAACGCGCGGAGCAGGCGCAGTCCGCCACCGGGGACGCGATCCGGGCCGCCGAGCACGCGGCCGGGCCGCACGGCAACGGCGAGTACCCCACTACCGAGCCCCCCGCAGCTTCCACGCCCCCCACTCCGATGCCGGAGGGCGACGATCCCGTACGCCGGATCCTGGCCGACGTCGCGGCCGGCCGGCTCGGCCCGGAGGAGGCCGCCGCCCGGCTGGACGAGGCCCGCCGGACCGCCGACGCCGGGTCCGCTCCGTCCGGAAGCGGAGCGACCTCGGCCGGGGCGAAGGCGTCGGGTGGGCCCGGCGCCGGCACGTCGGAGCAGCGGACACTGCCCACGACCTCCGCGGCCGAGCCGACCAGCCGGGTGCGGGTTCGCGCCGTCGGGCGGCGGGTCCGGATCATCGGCGAGCCGTTCGTCTCGACGGTCGCGGTCGACGGTCCGCACGTCGTACGACAGGAGGGCGACACCCTGGTCGTCACCAGCGAGGGCGAGTTCGGGGCGTCCCTGGACGGCTTCACCCTGATGCGCACCCGGTCACTGCGCGACGTGCAGGAGCGGGTCTTCGACCTCGGACGCGAGCTCTCCGTACGCGTCAACCCGAGCCTGGCGGTGGAGGTCGAGGTCACCGCGGGCAGCGTCAACGCCGAACGCATCCCGAGCCTGGAGCAGGTGCGGGTCACCGGTGGCTCCGCTCGGGTCCGCGACGTGGAGGGTCCGATCGACGTGCTCGTGCAGGCGGGTTCGGCGCAGGTGGAGGGACGCATCCACCGGGGCAAGTCGCGGTTGCGGGCGGAGTCCGGCTCTCTGCAGCTGCGGTTGCTGCCGGGTTCGAGCGTGCGGGTGCGCCCCGACGTCCAGCTCGGCCGGGTCCAGTGGGAGCCGCCGGGCGCCGACCGGGACGAGCACGTGATCGGTAGCGGTGACGGCCAGCTCGACCTGGAAGTCGTGATGGGGATGGCGACCGTCAAGCAGGCGCCGTGAGCATGGCGTACGGCACGGGTGGATACCCGAGACATCCCTCCGCCCATGCGCACCGGCCGCCACGCGACTGTCCCGTCTGCGGTGCCGGTCTGCAGGTGACCCGGCTGAGCTGCGACGCGTGCGCGAGCGAACTGTCGGGAGTGTTCGAGTCATGCGGGTTCTGCGGCCTGACCGACGCAGAACGCGACCTGCTACGCGTCTTCCTGGTCTCGCGCGGCAACATGCGGGAGGTGGAACGGCACCTCGGCGTGAGCTATCCGACGGCCCGGCAGCGTTACGCCGACCTGCTGGCCAAGCTGGGTCTGGAAGGCGCCGGTTCGCCGCCCGCTCCTTCCGCACCGGCAGTTCCGAACGAGCCGGAGCAGAGCCGGGAGGACGTCCTGGCGATGCTCGCCCGGGGCGAGATCGACGTGGATGCCGCCGCCGACCGGCTCCGCCAGGTCGGTTAGCGACGGCGGCGGCAACTCCAGCCGGGGCAACCCCCGGAGTGCGTACGAAGGAACCCACGATGCGCGGCGTCACCGCGCATCGTGGGTTCTCGCTGTCCGGGCGGCGGCCCGGTCGACGGGCTGATGCCCAGCCGGTGCTCAGCCGAAGGGCACGGCGTCGACGATCTCCACCGTGACGCTGCGGCCGTTGGGGGCGGAGTAGGTCGCCTGGTCGCCCTTGCGCTTGCCGCTGATGGCGCGGCCGAGCGGCGACTCGGGGGAGTAGACCTCCAGGTCGACCGAGGAGTCCAGTGACAGCAGCTCACGCGAGCCGAGCACGAACGTCTCGGTGTCGTCGTCGCCCTGGAAGCGAATGGTCACCTTCATGCCCGGCTCGACGATCCCGTCGTCCGCCGGCGTGGCACCCACCCGGGCGCGGCGCAGCATGTCCTGCAGTTTGCGGATCTGCGCCTCGACCTTTCCCTGCTCCTCCTTCGCGGCGTGGTAGCCGCCGTTCTCCCGCAGGTCACCCTCGTCGCGGGCTTCACCGATCCTCCTGGCGAGCTCCGCGCGCACAGTACCCGTGAGATGGTCCAACTCCGCCTTCAGACGGTCGTAGGCGTCCTGCGTGAGCCAGATGACGTTCTCGTCGGTCGACTGCGTCACAGCTTTGCTCCTTGGTCATGCGGGGGCACTTCGGTCATTCGGAAAGAACCTGGTCGTTTCGCGCCGGTGCGCTCTCGGTGCGTGTCCGGAACTGTACGGACTGACCTATCAGGCTAACAACGCGCGGCTCTCCCGGCCATCCCACGTCGGTACGTCGAGGTCGGTGAGAAGAATGTCGGTGGTCTGAGCCACCATGGTGGTCGCGCGCAAATTTTGCAACCCGCGCCGCCGGACAGAGGAGAAAACTACGGTGCCTTCCACCGCACCCGCGCCGCTACGGCTGATGCACGTGCACGCTCACCCCGACGACGAGTCGAGCAAGGGGGCCGCCACCACCGCCCGTTACGTCGCGGAGGGGGTCGAGGTCCTGGTCGTGACCTGCACAGGCGGAGAGCGCGGATCGATTCTCAACCCGCACATGGACCGGCCCGATGTCCTGGAGAATCTCGCCGAGATCCGCCGGCAGGAGATGGACCGGGCACGGGAGATCCTGGGCATCCGGCAGGAATGGCTCGGTTTCGTCGACTCCGGTTTCCCCGAGGGCGACAATCCGGCTCCGCTGCCGGAGGGATCGTTCGCGGCGACGCCGGTGGAGGAGTCCGCCAGCGCGCTGGTGCGGGTGATGCGCGAGTTCCGTCCGCACGTCGTGACGACCTACGACGAGAACGGCGGATATCCGCACCCGGACCACATCATGTGCCACAACGTCACCATCGCCGCGTGGGAGGCGGCCGGTGATCCCGACGCCTATCCCGAGGCCGGCGAGCCGTGGCACCCGCTCAAGCTCTACTACCACCACTCGTTCCACTGGGAGCGCACCAAGGCGCTGCACGACGAGATGGTGCGCCGGGGACTCGAGTCGCCCTACGCCGAGCGGCTGAAGGAGTGGAAGCCCGACCCGGCGCACGCCGCCAGGGTGACCACTCGGGTGCCGTGTTCGGACTACTTCCCGGTCCGCGACAAGGCGCTGCTCGCGCACGCCACCCAGATCGACCCCGAGGGGCCGTGGTTCGCCTGCCCGCTGGAGGTGCACGTCGCCGCCTGGCCGACCGAGGACTACGAACTGGCTCGCAGCCTGGTGGAGGCGCCCGTTCCCGAGGACGACCTGTTCGCGGGGCTGCGCGATCTCCCCGAGGACGCACCCACCCCGCACAGCGCCGGGCGGCTCGCGCCGGAGGCCTCCTGAGGGCGTGCCCCCGCCCAGGGCTGCGACAATCGTCTGACGGGCCCGTGCGCGTGTCGCGGTCCATGAACACCCAGGTGGGAGAAGGTACGTCCAGTGCTGTACATGATCGTCCAGGCGGCCGCGCCGCAGGACGACTCGGCGTGGGTGGGTCCCGGCCTGCTCGGCTTCGTGGTGATCGCGGCGATCGGTGTCGCGACGGTGCTGTTGTGGCGCAACATGAACAAACAGTTGCGCAAGGTGCGGTTCGAGGAGCCCAACCCGCGCCGCCGTCCGGGACCCGGGCAACCGCCCGCCGGCGGTGACCGGCCGGGACCGATCGACGGCCCGGGCGACACCGCGGACGACGGCCGGCCCGGCCCGGACCAGTCCGGCGCGGAGGACCGCCGCCGCTGATCGGCTGACCCCACCGGCCTACCTGACCGGCTGATCCGCCGAGTTGCGGCTCAGCGGATCAGCTGGTCAGGGGACCACTCGGGCGTCGAGCGCGGCCCTGGCCGCCGCGTGGTCACCTTCGACGGTGAGCCGTCGGCCGAGTTCGTCGGCCGGCAGCCGCCGCCACAGCGCGAGCAGCAGGTCGCCGGCTGTTCCCGCGACGGTCGCGGCCGCGGAGGCCGCTTCGGCGTCGGTGAGCGCGGGGCCGGTTCCGACCGGCACTCCGCCCGGCTCGGCCGGAGGGCTCACCAGCCAGCGGCCGGCGTGGTCGGTACACCTCAGCAGCACCGGCGCGACGAGCCGATGGGGCCCGAAGCGCTGCGACCTCGGCATCATCACCTCCACGACCTCGCCCACCCCGTCGGCGGCCAGGTCGGGGTCGACGACTGGCCGGAGACCGATCGCGAGTTCGGCGTCGACACGGTGGACGCACACCTCGTGGGCCTGGCGTCGGGACCAGAACTCCGCGGTGCCGCCGTCGCCGAACACCCAGGTCGGCTGGGCGGGGTCGGTCGCGGCCAGCCGGTCGAGCAGCAGCTCGACGGACTCGGCGTACCACGGTCCCAGCTCGGAGCCGTCCGGGCCGGGTACGGTGTCCGACCCGCCACCGGGAAACTCGCTGGTCCGCACGATCTCCGCCGCCCACCGGTGCACCCGTCCGGTGTGCGCAACCAGGTCGGTGAGGGTCCACTCCGGGCAGGCGGGTACGCGGGCGGACGCCGGTCCGGTCTCGTACGCCGCCAGCAGCCGGGCACCCTCGGCCCGGATGAAAGCGGCGTAGGTAGGCGGGTCCAACGCACCGCGTGGTGGTACGGAGTCGGCGATCCTCGTCATGGCGTCAACATATGACCCCCAGCCGCTCTCCCCGATCAGGGTCGAGTAGTGAGCGAAGGAGCCGCGCCCGTCCGGCAAGGCGGAGGACCCGCGTATCGGTGTTCCACGCGCGACCACGACAACGCCGCCGGGGGGATGCGGGGCCTCGCTCGACCGGCGCGGCGGGTGGATCCGGTGGTGTCGGTGCGGTCCCATAGGCTCGGTCAGCGCAGCGGGGGCGGGCCGGGTCCAGCGACAGCCGAGGAGGTAGGCATGAGCGAAGTGGCCCAGGCGGAGCTGAGTGGCGTCGCCGAAGGCAGCGGTACCACCCAGGACATCGCCACCGAGGACACGGGCATCACCGAGGGCACCGGCATCACGCCCAAGACTGCGCCGCGAGCCACCCAGGGCCGCGGCTCGCTGGCCGAGTTGGTGGCCGCCGGCTGGGAGGATGCCCTGGCCCCGGTCGCCGGCCAGATCGCGGCGATGGGCGACTTCCTGCGTGCCGAGCTCGCCGCCGGGCGACGTTACCTCCCGTCCGGCCCCGACGTCCTGCGGGCGTTCCAGCAGCCGTTCGCCGACGTGCGGGTCCTCATCGTCGGCCAGGATCCCTATCCCACGCCGGGACACGCCGTGGGACTGAGCTTCTCGGTGGCGCCCCATGTGCGGCCGATCCCGCGCAGCCTGAGCAACATCTACCGCGAGTACGCCGCCGACCTCGGCCTTCCGCAGCCGTCCAACGGCGACCTGTCGCCCTGGTCGCGGCGCGGGATCCTGCTGCTCAACCGTTCGCTCACCGTCGAGCCCGGCCGCCCCGCCGCCCACCGCGGCAAGGGATGGGAGGCCGTCACCGACCAGGCCATCCGGGCGCTGGTGGCCCGGGAGACCCCGTTGGTCGCGATCCTGTGGGGCCGGGACGCACAGAGCCTGCGGCCGTTGCTGGGCAAGGTGCCCAGGATCGAGTCGGCGCACCCCAGCCCGATGTCGGCCGACCGCGGCTTCTTCGGTTCCCGGCCGTTCAGCCGGGCCAACGCCCTGCTGGCCGAGCAGGGCGGGGAGCCGGTCGACTGGGCACTCGACTGACCTTCACCGACTGACTCCTGGCACCTGACTGGTAGCGACGCAGCGCGACGGGGGATCTCATGCGTACACGCCTGGCGGCGGCGGTGGCCGCGCTCACAGCACTGGCGGCCGCGGCGGGCTGCTCGCCGGGACCGCCGGACGAGGCGTCCCGGGCGGCCCGGGCGTTCGCCGCGGCGTGGTCGTCCGGCGAGCTCGGCTCCACGGTCGATCCGCGCACGGCGAGGGCCGCGAGCCGTGACGTGGCGGCGGACACCAAGGCGGTTCGGGCACGGAAGACGTCCGTACGCCCGGCCGGCGAGCTGACCTGCCTCGACAGCGACCAGGCCGCGAAGCTGAAGGCGGACGGGAAGGTCTGCCGCCAGCCCCTGACCGTCACCCACGACCTGGCCGGTCTGGGCACGTGGCGCTACGCCACCACCGCGCAGGTACGCGAGGACGACCAGGGCAGGTGGAAGGTGTGGTGGACGCCGGAGACGTTCCACCCGAAGCTCGCGGCGGGCACGGCGCTCCGTCGTGAACGCGAGCTGCCGACCCGGGCGTCCATCCTGGACCGGTCGGGCAAGCCGCTGACCAAGCAGACTCCGGTCGTCCGGGTGGGGGTGGAGCCGCGCCGGGTCGAGCCGGACGTCACCTACGCCAAGCTGCAGCAGGTGCTCGACATCGACCCGGACGCCCTGCGCAGGCGGGCAGAGGCCGCCGGCCCGACGTACTTCGTCGACGTGCTGACCCTGCGCGAGCCCGCCTACCAGAAGGAGCGGGCCCGGCTGGACGCCATCCCCGGCGTGGTGACCCGCGAGGACATCATGTCGCTCGGGCCGTCGTCGTCGTTCGCCCGCGGCGTGCTCGGCGTCGTCGCGCCGGCGACCGCGGACTCGCTGAAGGGTGCGGGCCCGCTCGCGATGGACAGCGACGCGGTGGGCGCGAGCGGGCTGCAGGCGGCGTACCAGACCCGGTTGGCCGGCACCCCCGGCGGCCGGATCGACGTGGTGCGCACTTCCGGCGACCAGAGGGTGGCCACGGTGTTCTCGCAGACCGCGAAGCCGGGCAGACCTCTGCGGACGACGCTCGACCAGGACGTGCAGAACGCCGCCGAGGACGCGGTCGCCGGCCAGGCCAAGCCGACCGCCCTGGTGGCCGTACGGGCTGGCACCGGTGAGGTGCTCGCCGCCGCCAACGGCCCCGGCGTGACGTCGTACAACCGTGCCTTCGTCGGCCGCTACCCGCCCGGCTCGACGTTCAAGGTGGTGTCGGTGTCCGCCCTGCTGGCGGGCGGGCTGCGTCCCGGCGACACGGTGACCTGTCCGGCCACCACGTCCGTGGGCGGCAAGCATTTCAAGAACGCCTACGGCTTCTCGCTGCCCGACGGCCCGATGACCGAAGCGTTCGCGCACTCGTGCAACACCACGGTGGTCGACCGCGCCCGCGACCTGGACGACGGGGACCTGGTGGCGATGGCCGAGCGGTTCGGCATCGGCACGAACTGGAAGCTCGGGCTGCCGGCCTACTCCGGTTCGGTGCCCGAGCCCCGCGACCTGGTCGACCGCGCCGCCGGCATGATCGGGCAGGGGCGGGTGCTGATGAGCCCGCTGGGCATGGCCCTGGTCGCCGCGACGGTGGACGCCGGACGGCCGTACAAACCGGTGCTCCTGCCCGACGTGGCGCCCGGCGGTCCCGCGGGCGACAGGCTGCCGGCCGAACTGGTCGACCAGATGCGAGGGCTGATGCGGGCGGTGGTGGCGACCGGCTCCGCCAGGCAGTTGGACCTGCCCGGCCCGGACGTCTACGCCAAGACCGGGACGGCGGAGTACGGCAGTGACGACCCGCCGCGCACCCACGCCTGGATGATCGGCTACCGCGGCGACATCGCGTTCGCGGTGCTGGTCGAGGACGGCGGCGGGGGCGGCAAGGACGCGGGACCCGTGGCGCGTACGTTCCTGCGCGGCATCAACTTCGTGGAATAGGCACCCTCCCGCCCTAGACTCGAAGGCATGGCGCGACCGAACGAGCAGGTGGGCGCGCTCCTGCAGGAATACGCGGACCTGGTGGCGATCACCGGTGGCGCCCCCTACCGGGCGCGGGTCTACGAGAAGGCCGCGCGCTCGGTCGCCGGGCACCACCTCGACGTGTCCACGCTCGACGCCGCCGGCCTGCGCGAGATCCCCAACGTCGGTGACTCGATCGCGGCGAAGGTGGTCGAGTACTTCCGAACCGGCCGAATCGAGGAGGTCGAGCGGCTGCGTGCGCGGATTCCGGCCGGCGTACGCGAGCTGACGCAGATTCCGACGCTCGGCCCGCGCAAGGCGATGATGCTGTACGACGAACGCGGCATCGCCTCCGTGCAGGACCTGCTCGACGCGCTGGACGCGGGGCGCCTGAGGGGCTTGAAGGGCTTCGGGCCCAGGACCGAGGAGAATCTCCGGCACGGCATCACCCTGCTCCGCCAGGCCGGTGGGCGGGTCACGCTGGACGTGGCCATGGAACTCGCCGAGGAGGTCGTCGCCGCGCTGTCCGCGCTGCCGCAGTGCGAGCGCTGCACCTACGCCGGGTCGCTGCGCCGGATGCGTGAGACTGTCGGCGACCTGGACATCCTCGCCGCGTCGACCAAACCAAGGTCGCTGATGAAGGCTCTGACCGGACTGTCGCTGGTGTCGGAGGTGATCGCGCACGGCGACACCAAGACGTCGGTTCGCACCACGGCGGGGATGCAGGTCGACCTGCGGGTCGTACCCCCGGAGTCGTGGGGTGCGGCGTTGCAGTACTTCACCGGGTCCAAGGCGCACAACGTGCGTACCCGCGAGATCGCGGTACGCCAGGACCTCAAGTTGTCCGAGTACGGCCTGTTCACCGTCCCGCCGGCGCAGCGCAGGCACCGGCGCAAGGCAACGTTGACAGGCGAGCCGGCAAGTGGGGAAGGGCCGCCGGCCGAGTCGACCGAGCCGACCGAGCCGGCCGAGGAGTCCGGACCTCCCGAGGCCGGCGAGTTGGTGGTGTCGAAGTCGGAGCAGGAGGTGTACGCCCGGATCGGGCTGCCCTGGATTCCGCCGACCCTGCGGGAGGACCGTGGCGAGATCGAGGCCGCCCGCGACGGCACGCTGCCCGACGTCGTGACCGAACAGGACATCCGCGGCGACCTGCACACCCACACAGACCTCACCGACGGGGTCGCGCCGATGACCGAGATGGTGGCCGCGGCAGCCGAGCGGGGCTACGACTACTACGCGGTCACCGACCACGCGCCGAATCTCTACATGCAGCGGATGACGGACGAGAAGATGCTCGCCCAGCGCGAGCAGTTGCACGCTCTGGCGAAGCGCTACCCCCACCTCACCCTGCTGCACGGCACCGAACTCAACATCGACCCCGACGGCGAGGTCGACTGGCCGGCGGACTTCCTTGCCGGGTTCGACATCTGCGTCGCGTCCGTGCACTCCCACTTCAACCAGACCAGGGCGCAACTCACCCGTCGGCTGGTCCGGGCCTGCGAGAACCCGCACGTCAACGTGATCGGGCACCCGACGGCACGGCTGATCGGCCACCGGCAGCCGATCGACGTGGACCTCGAGGCGGTGTACGAGGCGTGTGCGGACACCGGCACCGCGCTGGAGGTGAACGCCTCACCGGACCGGCTGGACCTGAACGACGAGCACCTCCTGGCCGCCCGCCGCCACGGGGTGAAGTTCGCCGTCGACACCGACGCGCACGCGGTCGCCCACCTGGACTACCTGAGGTACGGCGTGGGCACCGCCCAGCGGGGCTGGCTGACGGCCGGCGACGTGATCAACACCTGGCCGCTGCGCAGGCTTCGGACGTTTCTGCGCAAAGGACGGAAAGGACGGGAGAAGCCGTGACCCAGGCACGCGTACCCGCACTGGTCCAGGAGACGCCGTACCGCTATCAGATCGAGCCCACCGGCCGGATGCGCGTGCCCGGCGTGGTGTTCGCCTCACCGGGGCTGCTGCCCGAGGTGGGCGGGGACCAGGCGCTGCAGCAGGTGGCTGATGTGGCCACGCTGCCGGGGATCGTGGACGCGTCGTACGCCATGCCGGACGTGCACTGGGGCTACGGTTTCCCGATCGGCGGCGTGGCCGCCACCGACATCGCCGAGGGCGGCGTGGTGTCCCCGGGGGGTGTCGGGTTCGACATCTCCTGCGGCGTGCGGCTGTACGCGGCCGACGTCGACGCGGCGGACTTCGCGCCGAGGAAGGAAGCGGTGCTGGACGGACTGAGCCGGTCGACGCCCCGTGGCATGGGCAAGGGGGCGGTGTGGGAACTGTCCGGGGCCGGCCAACTCGCGAAGGTGCTGGCGTCCGGCGCGAGGTACGCCGTCGAACAGGGGCACGGCGTGCAACGCGACCTTGACAGGTGTGAGGACTTCGGCGCGGTCGACGACGCCGACCCGGCCGCGCTGAGCGAACGCGCTGTCAAGCGCGGCTTGCACCAGTTGGGCAGCCTTGGTTCGGGCAACCACTTCCTGGAGGTGCAGGTCGTCGACGCGGTCCGCGACCAGGCGGCCGCGGAGGCGTACGGGCTGCGGGCCGGCCAGGTGTGCGTGATGATCCATTGCGGTTCGCGCGGCCTCGGCCACCAGATCTGCACCGACCACGTGCGCGCGATGGAGCAGGCGATGGCAGGCTTCGGCATCACGGTGCCCGACCGCCAGCTGGCGTGCGTGCCCGTCGACTCCGATCCCGGGCGGGCCTACCTGCGGGCGATGGCGTCGGCCGCCAACTACGCCCGGGCCAACCGGCAGTTGCTCGGCCAGGCCGCGCGCGGGGTGTTCGAACGCCTCACCGGCGCCGGGCTGGACCTGGTCTACGACATCTCCCACAACCTGGCCAAGGTGGAGACCCACCGGGTTGCCGGAGGGGCGGGAGCGGCCGGCGCACCGCGGCGCCTGTGCGTGCACCGCAAGGGCGCGACCCGGGCGTTGCCGCCTGGTCATCCCGACCTGCCGGCCGACCTGCGCGACCTGCCGGACGTGGGCCAGCCGGTGCTGATCCCGGGGTCGATGGGCACGGCGTCGTACGTCCTCACCGGTGTGCCGGGCGGGCCGGCGTTCGCGTCCACCTGCCACGGCGCGGGCCGCACTCTCAGCCGGCACCAGGCGGCGAAGGCCGTCCGGGGCCAGGAGCTTCGCCAGCTGCTGGAGAGCCGGGGGATCGCCGTACGCGGTGCGTCCTGGCGGGGGCTGGCCGAGGAGATGCCCGAGGCGTACAAGGACATCGACGCGGTGGTCGAGGCGGCCGAGGGTGCGGGGCTGGCGCGGGCGGTGGCCCGGCTGGTTCCGGTCGGGGTGGTCAAGGGCTGAGGTCGCCGCCGCGTGCGCCGGGGCGGTGCGGCACCGGCGGTTCAGACGTCGAGGGTGACTGCGCAGGTCCAGCCTTCGGGACCCTGCTCGAACCGCAGGCCGTGCAGCGAGACGGCCTTCGGGACCGCGCCGACCAGCTCCACCTCGCCGATATCGGTCACCTCGAAGTGCACGTCGTACCCCTCCTCCAGCGCGGGCTCGACCCGGGTCGCGAGCGGGATCACGTCGGCGGTGTCGAGGAGGTAGACGACCTCGTCCAGCACGGCGACCAGGAGGTCCTCGTCGGTGTCGGCGGTCACCTCGAAGCTCGCGGAGTCGGTCGGCCGGGCAGCCGAGGTGTCGGCGAACGTCTCCACCATCGCGGTGACGGCCTCGGCCACACAGGCCTCCCGGGTCGCCGCCCAGGCCTCGATCCGGGCGTCCGCGGTGTGCGGGACGCTGCGGTGTCCGGGCTGCATCGTCGTCCCTCCGGCGCGACTGGTCGCCTGTGGCCGGCCGGTGCCGGTCACGTCCTCGCTGCGCACGCTACGCGACCACGTTCCTGCGCGGTGTGCACCGCGCGGGCCCAGGCGTCGGGAATTTCGCGGCCTGCTCCGGACGGAACGCGCTGCGGCCGGGAACCCGTTCGACAGGGACGGGACAATCGGACCCGTGAGCGACGTCAGCGAGACCTGCGAAGAGCGATCGGTCGAGGCCGTGTCCGGACTGTCCGCACCGGTGGAGATCGTCGTGGACACCTGGGGAGTTCCGCACATCTACGCCGAGAGCGCCGACGACGTGTTCTTCGCCCAGGGCTTCAACGCCGCCCGGGACCGGCTGTTCCAGATCGACCTGTGGCGCCGGCGGGGGCTGGGGCGGCTCGCCGAGGCCTTCGGGCCGGACCACCTCGAACGCGACCGGGCGGCCCGGCTTTTCCTGTACCGCGGCGACCTCGACGCGGAGTGGGCGTCGTACGGCACGAGCGCGCGAGCCACCGTCACCCGGTTCGTCGAAGGTGTGAACGCCTACCTGGACTGGCTGGAGCGCCATCCGGAGGAGCTGCCGCCGGAGTTCGGGATGCTGGACTACCGGCCGGCCCGGTGGAGTCCGGAGGACGTCGTACGGATCCGCAGCCACGGCACGGCGTACAACCTGCTGCAGGAGGTGGCCCGGGCCCGGGTGACCCACGTGGGTGGCTGGGAGTCCGACCTCGTACGCCAGTCGCTGCGGCCGCACCGTCAACCCCACCTTGCCGACGGCCTGGACCTGGACCTTCCCGACGACGTGCTGCGGGTGTACGAGCTCGCCACCACGCCGGTGGTGTTCACCGGCGACTCGCGCGTGCCGCTCAGCACGGAACTGCCCGCGGACAACCCGGCGAAGGCCGCGGCGGCGGGGGCGACGGCTGCGGCGGCAAGAGACCTCGACGGCGGCAGCAACAACTGGGTGGTGGCCGGCTCCCGTACGGCGACCGGCCGGCCCATCCTCGCGAGTGACCCGCACCGGCCGTTCGCCACACCCTCACTGCGGTACTTCGCGCACCTGTCCGCGCCCGGGCTGGACGTGATCGGGGCGGGTGAGCCGGCGGTGCCGGGAGTGACCCTCGGCCACAACGGCCACGTGGCGTTCGGCTACACGATCTTCCCGATCGACACCGTGGACCTGTACGTGTACGACCTGGACCCGGACGACCCGACGCGCTACCGCTACGGCAACGGCTGGGAGTCGATGCGGATCGAACGCGAGACCGCGCAAGTGCGCGACGCCCACCCGTGTCAACTCGAACTTGCGTTCACCCGCCACGGACCGGTGATCCACGTGGACTCCGAACACCTGCGTGCGTACGCCGTGCGGACCACGTGGTTCGAGCCGGGCACGGCCGCCTACCTGGGCAGTCTGGAGTACCTGCGGGCACGTGACGGCGAGGAGTTCCGGGCGGCGCTGCGTGCCTGGGGCGGACCGGGGGAGAACCACGTCTTCGCCGACACCGCTGGCCACGTCGGCTGGCAGGCGGCCGGGCTGGTGCCGCGGCGGACCGGCTGGGACGGCCTGCTGCCGGTGCCCGGCGACGGGCGTTACGAGTGGACCGGCTTCCACGCTCCGGAGGAGCTGCCCGGCCTCGCCGACCCGCCCGCCGGGTTCGTGGCCACGGCCAACGAGTACAACCTGCCGCCGGACTACCCGGCCGACCGGCAGCTGTCGTACGAATGGTCCGACCCCGCCCGGCAGCGGCGCATCGTCGAGGTGCTCGAACGGCCCGAGCCGCACCGCCTCGAGGACTCGATGCGGCTGCAGACCGACTGGTGCTCGGTGGGCACCCGGGAGGTCCTGGCGCTGGTGGCCGGGTTGCCCCCGAACGGCGACCGGCGACTGGCGGCAGCGCTGGCGATGCTGCGCGACTGGGACGGTGTGGAGGCGCCGGAGTCCGCGGCGGCGGCGTTGTACCAGGTCTGGTTCTCCCGCCACCTGCTGCCCGGCTTCGCCGAGGCGGTGCTCCCTCCCGGCGTACCACCCCTCCTGCCCACCTTCGACCAGGCCGCCGTACGGTCCGCTCTGTCCGACCCGGCCACCGTCTGGTCCGGGGAGGGAGACGGAGAGGCAGAACGGCGCCGGGACGACCTGCTCCTCGGCACGCTGCGCGCCGCGGTCGCCGACCTGGAGGAGCTGCTGGGCCCGGACCCGCGCGGTTGGAGCTGGGGTGCGCTGCACCGCAACCACCAGCCGCACCCACTGGGCTTCCTGGACCCGAAGCTGGACGTGGGGCCGTTCCCGGCCGGTGGCTCCGCGACCACGCTGAACGCCGCGCCGTACCTCCCGGGCGACTTCGTGCAGACCATCGGTGCGTCCGCCCGGGTGGTGGTCGACGTCGGCGAGTGGGACAACTCGGTGTTCGTCAACACCCCGGGCCAGTCCGGGGACCCGCGCAGCCCGCACTACCGCGACCTCGCCGAGCTCTGGCGGGCCGGTGAGCTTGCGCCGTTGCTGTACAGCCGCGCGGCGGTGGAGCGGTCCGCGAAAGCCCGGATCCGGTTGCTGCCCGGGTGACCGCCCGGGGGTCACGCGGACGCCGGCGCCTGTCGGTGGTGGGTCCTACGGTCGGCGCATGGCCGTAAGATACAAGGTGTGCATCGACTGCTCCGATCCTCACCTGCTGGCGCGTTTCTGGGCGCAGGCGCTCGACTACGTCGTCGAGGACCACTCGCCACTGATCGATTCGCTGCTGGCCGAGGGCGCGCCGATCCGTGACCACCTGGTCGAGGTCGACGGGCGGTTGGCCTGGCGGACCGCCGCAGGGATCCGCGATCCCGAGCATCCGGTCAACGCCGAGACCGGCGTGGGGCAGGGCGGCCGGATCCTCTTCCAGACCGTTCCCGAACCCAAGCAGGGCAAGAACCGCCTGCACCTCGACCTGCACGTCGGGGCGGACAGGGTGGATGCGGAGGCGGAGCGGCTGTGCGGCCTCGGCGCCACCCGGCTGGGGGAGGGTCACGAGGAGGGCGGGTCCCGCTGGATCGTGCTCGCCGACCCCGAAGGCAACGAGTTCTGCGTGGCCTGACTTCTGCGTGGCCTGACTTCGCCGCCGCCCTGACCCGAGGTCAGGTGGTGAGCTCCCGGACGCGGGACTGGTCGGTGACGTGATAGCCCAGGCTGGTGTAGAGGTTGATCGCCGGGGTGTTCGGACCGAAGACGTTCAGCGCCAGCACCGAGTCGCCCGCGGCGAGCACCGCCCGTTCGCCGAGCCGCATCACCGCTCGGCCCAGGCCGCGGCCCCGGCGTTCGGGCACGACCGAGACGCCGAAGACGAACGCCCTGCCGGCCTCGAGGTGGTGCCGGAGCCAGATCACGGCGGAGTACGTCCTCCCGGGCGGCTCGTCACCGGTCTCGAGCACCCAGATGCTGTGCTGCGCGGTGGCCGGCCCGTCCGGCAGCAGTTCGTCGAACTCCGCGTTGGCCTGGGCCAGCGCCTCCTCGGGGGACAGCGCCCGCCCGACGGCGATCTCGTCGGCGTAGCCGGCGACATCCTGCTCCCGCCACGCCGGAAACTCCGCCTCCGTCATCGCCCGGCCGACCAGGCCCTCGGGGAGGTCGGGCGGCTCGTCCAGTGTCCGCTGCATGTGCTGGGCGGTGACGGTGTACGAGCCGAACAACGCGGCCTGGGCGGGGTCGTTCGGGTCGATGGTTGTCCCCACCCGGGGCAGGTCGTTGGCCCGAGCCCAGTCCTCGACGTGCGCGCGGGCCGCGGAGGCGATTCCCCGGCGGCGGAGGTCCGGACGTACCCAGATGTCGTAGAGGAGCGCCCGCCGGCCGGCCGGGTCCGTCCGGCCTCCCGCCGCGACGTACCCCACGGTCTCCGCGTCGCCGCTCGGCCCCGTTGCCCGCAGCGTCCACACCGGATGCAGCGCGGTGTCGGCCCGCATCCGGTCCAGGCGGTCCACGTGGCCCGCGACGTCGGCGTCCACCAGGCCCTGCCGGCGCCACTGTTCCCCGCGGCGCTCCAGCCAGTCGGCGTGCCAGCGCGCCTCGTCCCGCGCCGACGCCTCCTCGACCACGATGTCGCTCACGCCCGCCTCCCCGCCCGCCCCGTCCCGTCACGCCCGCTACTGCAGGTTGACGAACATACCGCCGTCCACCAGCACGTCGGAACCGTTCATGTACGCCGACTCCGGCTGGGACAGCAGCCACAGCACCCCGGCGACGTCGGCTGGCTCACCCATCCGCCCGGCCGGGATGCGCGAGCGGAAGTAGTCGACCTTCGTCCCGTCGCTCCAGTCGTCCTTGTTGATGTCGGTGGCGATCGCGCCGGGCAGCACGGCGTTGCAGGTGATGCCGTGCGGGCCGAGCACGATCGCGAGGCTCTTCATCAGCGAGCTGATCCCGGCCTTGGTGGTGCAGTAGTGCACCTGCTGGGAGCCGCCGACCCAGGCCGAGATGGACGACACCGACAGCACCCGGCCGCCACGTCCGGCCTCGACCATCGCCCTGGTGAACGCCTGGGTCACCAGGAACGCCCCACGCAGGTTGACGTGCTGCACGCGGTCCCACAGATCCACGTCGATGTCGAAGAAGTCGGCGAACGGGCAGATGCCGGCGTTGTTGACCAGCACGTCCAGCGGGCCCCATTCGGCGTGCACGGCCTCGGCCATCCTCGCCACCGCCTTCGGGTCGGCGACGTCGGCCTCCACCAGCAGCGGCCTACCGCCCGCCTCGCGGACCAGCGCGGCCGTCTGCTCGGCGTGCTCGCGTTCGCCCGGTGGGTGGTTGACGACGACCCGGGCACCCTCGCGGCCGAACCTCGCCGCGGTCGCCCGGCCGATGCCCCGGGCGGCGCCGGTCACCAGCACCGTGCGGGTTTCCGTACCGCCGCTCGTACCGCCGCTCGTACCGCCGCTCATGCGACCCTCCCGCCGGCGAAGCGTTCGAGGTTACGGGGGTCGTACAGCGGCACGATCACGTCGGCGGTGCGGCGTACCCGCTCGTAGGCGGCGATCGCCTCGTACATGTTCTCGTTGATCCCGATCGGGATGTTCTTCTCCACATTGTCCAGCACGAAGAAGCTGTCCGAGATCGCCACCACACCACGCGGGGTGTCCGCCTCCACCACGACCGATGCACGGTGGTGTACGCCGCTCCACCACGTGCGCAGGCCGGGCGCGAGCTCGTCCTCGTCGGCGAGCAGCCGCACCCGCGGCCAGGCCTCGGTCACCAGGTGGACGAGCACGTCGTCGGGCAGGGATGTCGCCCGGTTGTCGTGTGGGTGCGCGTGCGTGGTGTGGAAGTGTACCCAGCCGCGTTCGGCGACACAGATCCGTGCGTTGGTGAACAACGCGACGTTGCTCACCGTGTAGAGCTGCAGCGGCGTGAGGACGACGTGGGTGACGTCCTCGGGAGCGAGACCGAACCTCGCCAGCTGGTCGACGACGAACTCACCGGGCTCGCGCCGCATCCGGGCACGCGCGCCGAGCACCTTCTCCCAGTGGGCGTTCATGGGTTCGAGGTCGCGTGCCGGGCCGGTGTTGACCAGCGCCGTGACACCGTCACCGCGCAGCAGGACAGACTGGAACAACAGCGTGTGCCACTCGTCCCAGCCGCTCATCCAGAACAGCTCCGGCCCGGGCACGTCACCCCGGCCGAGGGGCAGCACGTCGACGCGGAACTCACTCATGGCGGTCACCACTCCTCAAGGGTCGGTCCGGCCCGGTGCCGGCGTTCGTAGCCCAACTCGGCCGACAGCCGGTGCGCCGCCTCGGTCAGCAGCCGGTGGGCGTTCTCCCGGTGGGCAGGTGTGCACCGGATCGCCGGGACGGACACGCTGAGCGCTGCGACGGTCCGCCGGCTGACGTCGTACACCGGCACGGCGACACAGCGGATGCCGAGGGTGTACTCCTCGTTGTCCACGGCGAACCCGCGCCGGGCCACGGTGCGCAGCTGACCGAGCAACCTCGCCTTGTCGGTCACCGTGTGCCGGGTGAACGACGGCAGCGGACCCGCGGGCAGGCGCGCCTCGAGGTCGTCGCGGGGAAGCCCGGCCAGCAGCACCTTCCCGACCCCGGTGGCGTGAGCGGGCAGCCGGCGGCCGACTTCGGACGCGAGGGTGAGGGTCTGGCGCCCGTCGACCTTGGCCACGTAGACGTTGTGCACTCCGTCGAGCACCGCCAGCTGGACCGTCTCGTCGATGGTGTCCCTGATGCGTTCCATCAACGGCAGTGCGCGTTCGACCAGCCCGAGCGTGCGCGTGTAGGCGTTGCCGGCCTCCAGCGTGCGAAGGCCGAGGGAGTAGCAGCGCTGGTCGGCGTCGAACTCCGCCCAGCCCCGCTCCACCAGCGTCCGCAGCAGCCCGTGCAGGCTGGAACGCGGATAACGCAGGGTCTGCGCGATCGCGGTGAACGTGAGCGGCTCCTCGTGCCGGGTGAGCAGCTCAAGAATCGCGAGGGTGCGTTCGGCCGACTTCACTGCGCCGGTGGTCGGGTCGGTCACGGGGTACGCCTCCGGACGCGATCGTTCGGATACGTGAACTCGGGTTCACCGAGCCGAAACTGCGCATAACCTACGCCGACAGGTGACCTGAGACCAGGGCTCGTGTCCGCCCTTGGCACGAAGGGGAGTGAGTGCGATGGCGATGCCGAAGGTACGTGAGGTCCGCGCGTACGTCGTGCGCGGCGGTGGCGCGGACTACCACGACCAGGCAGAGCAGCACTGGATCGACGACCACGTGGCCACGCCGATGGCGTACTACCCCGACTATCGCGACAGCCGGCAGAAGTTCGGGCTCAACGTGCTCGGCACCCTCGTGGTCGAGGTGGAGGCCGACGACGGAACGGTCGGGTTCGCGACCACGACGGCCGGCGAACCCGGGGCGTACATCGTGGAGAAGCATCTTGCCCGCTTCGTGGAGGGCGCCCCGGTCACCTCGATCGAGAAGATCTGGGACCAGATGTACGCCTCGACGCTGTACTACGGCCGCAAGGGAATCGCGGTCAACTGCATCAGCGCCGTGGACCTCGCGATGTACGACCTGCTGGGCAAGATCCGTCAAGAACCGGTTTACGCCCTGCTCGGCGGGCCCGTCCGCGACGAACTCGTCTTCTACGCGACCGGCGCTCGCCCCGACATCGCGGAGAAGCTCGGCTTCGTCGGAGGCAAGCTGCCCTTGCAGCACGGGCCGGCCGAGGGTCCTGAGGGTCTACGGGCCAACCTCGACAAGCTGGCCTCGATGCGCGAACGGGTGAGCGAGGACTTCTTCCTCAGCTGGGACTGCTGGATGTCGCTCGACCTCGACTACGCCACCCGGCTCGCCCAGCGGTCGGCGGAGTTCGGCCTGCGCTGGATCGAGGAGGCGCTGCCGCCCGACGACTACTGGGGTTACGCCGAGCTTCGGCGCCGGGTGCCGACGGGCATGTGGGTCACCACCGGCGAACACGAGTGGACGAGGTTCGGCTTCCGCCTGCTGCTGGAGATGGGCTGCGCCGACATGATCCAGCCGGACGTGAACTGGTGCGGCGGCATCACCGAGCTCGCCCGGATCAGCGCCCTCGCCGACGCGCACGGCGTCCCGGTGATCCCGCACGGTTCGAGCGTGTACTCCTACCACTTCGTGCTCACCCGGCGGAACAGCCCGTTCTCGGAGTTCCTGATGATGCATCCGCAGGCCACGGAGGTGGTGCCGATGTTCCACCCGCTGCTGCTGGACGAGCCGGTTCCGGTGGGCGGGCGGCTGCGGGTGCCGGAGACTCCGGGGTTCGGCGTACGGCTGAATCCCGAGTGCGCGCTGCACCGCCCCTACACGCACTGACCTGTCTCCCGTGCGGTCAGGGCCTCCTGGACACTTGTCCGCATGGAGCCGACGACTGCCGGACGTGAGGTGCCGTTCGAGGTCTCGGCCCAGGTGGCCGACGCGCTGGAGCGTACGGTCGAGGAGGTCCGCGCGGCCGAGATCGACCCGCTGGCCGGGCCCGCCGTGGACGGCATCGCCACCGTCGGCATCTGGCGGGTGCGCGGAGCGGACTGGTCGGCCGTGGTCAAGGTGCTCCGCCACGTCGTGCACGGCGGGCTGTCGGTGTGGCGTTCGGAGGACGACCCGGCGCACCCGTTCCACTGGCGGCGGGAGGCGGACGCGTTCGCCGACGGCCTGCTGGGCTCACTGCCCGGCGACCTGCGTGCACCGGCGTGCTACGGCGTCGTCCCCGGTCCCGACGGCACGCTCGCGATCTGGATGGAGGACGTCGCCGGCTGCGAGGGGTCGACCTGGGCGCTGCCGCGCTACCGGCAGGCGGCCGAACACCTCGGGCAGGTGCAGGGACACCTGGCCCGCGAGCACCTGGCCGGCGAACCCGTGCTGGACCGCCCGTGGATGAGCCGGGGCTGGCTGCGGACGTACGTCGACCGCCGCGCCGCCCGGAGTGCCGCGGACGCCGATCCCACCGACCCGCGGGTCTGGTCGCCTCCACTGGTGCGGCGGCTCGTCCCGGCCGACCGGGTGCCCGCGTTCCAGGCGCTGTGGGCGGCCCGCCACCGGCTGCTCGACGTGGTGGACGGGCTGCCGCGCACGCTGTGCCAGCTCGACTTCCACCCGCGCAACCTGTTCGACGTGGCCGGGCGGACCGTGGTGATCGACTGGGCGTTCGCAGGGGTCGGCGCCCTGGGAGAGGACCTCGGCAACCTGGTCGTCGACGCGGTGACCGACTTCCACCTGCCGCCGTCGAAGCTGCCGGAGCTGTTCGAGACGCTGGTGGCCGGGTACGCCGACGGGCTGGCCGCGGCCGGCTGGTCGGGATCGGACGGGCCGGCGGAGCCGGCCGAGGTTCGGCGGATGGTCGCCGCCGGGGCCGCCGCGAAGTACGGCTGGCTGGCCCCGGCGATTCCCGCTGTGGTGGCCCAGGGCCGCACCACGCTGAACGGCCGGCCGATCGAGGAGGCTGCCCCGCTGTGGGTGGCCTGTGGTGACTTCCTGGTCGAGCTCGCCGACCTCGCCGTGCGGGGCGGCCCCCTCGACAGACCCTAGGCGCTCGCCCTGGGCGTGAACCGGCGCAGCCGCAGGCTGTTGGTCACCACGAACACGGAGCTGAACGCCATCGCCGCCCCCGCGACCAGCGGGTTGAGGAACCCCAGCGCGGCCAGCGGCAGCGCGGCGACGTTGTACGCGAACGCCCAGAACAGGTTGCCCTGGATCGTGCGCAGCGTCGAACGCGACAGCCGGATCGCGTCCGCGGCCACCCGCAGGTCGCCGCGGGCTAGGGTCAGGTCGGACGCCTCGATGGCGACGTCGCTGCCCGAGCCCATCGCGATCCCGAGGTCGGCCTGCGCCAGCGCGGCCGCGTCGTTCACGCCGTCGCCGACCATGGCGACCACCGCGCCGGACTCCTGCAGGGCACGGACAGCTGCCACCTTGTCGGCGGGCAGCACCTCCGCCCGTACGTCGTCGGCGGCGATCCCCACCTCGGCCGCCACCGCCCGGGCGGCGCGGGCGTTGTCGCCGGTGAGCAGCACCGGCCGCAGCCCCAGCGCCCGGAAGTCCGCCACCGCGGCAGCGGAGGTCGGCTTGACCGTGTCGGCGACGACCAGCACACCCGCGACCCGGTTTCCCACGGCGACCCAGATCGGCGTACGCCCGGAGGCCTCGGCCCGCTCCGCGCCTGCCCGCAACTCCTCCGCCGGCTCCTCGACTCCCTCGGTGCGCAGCCAGCTCAGCCGGCCGGCCCGGACGAACGAGCCGTCAGCGCCGTCAGCCCCGCCGGCCCCTGCGATGCCGTCGACCCGGCCGGACACCCCGAGTCCCTCGGTGTTGCGGAAGTCGGTCACCGCGACGGGTTCGGTGCCGCGTTCGCGGGCGCCGGTGACCACCGCCTGGGCGATCGGGTGTTCGGAGGCGTGCTCGACCGCGGCCGCCAGCCGCAGTAGTTCGTGCTCGGTGGTCGGTGAGGCGGGGAGCACGTCGGCCAGGCTCATCTGCCCGGTCGTCACCGTGCCCGTCTTGTCCAGCACGATGGTGTCCACCCGGCGGGTCGACTCGAGCACCTGCGGACCCTTGATCACGATGCCGAGCTGTGCGCCGCGGCCGGTGCCCACCATCAGCGCGGTGGGGGTTGCCAGTCCGAGTGCGCAGGGGCAGGCGATGATGAGGACCGCGACCGCCGCCGTGAAGGCCGCGGTCACCCCGCCGCCGGCGCCGAGCCACAGCCCGAACGTCGCGACCGCGAGCACGATCACCACCGGGACGAAGATGCCGGACACCCGGTCGGCGAGCCGTTGGACGCGGGCTTTGCCGTTCTGCGCGTCCTCGACGAGCCGGGCGAGCTGGGCGAGCTGGGTGTCGGATCCCACGCGGGTGGCGCGTACGACCAGCCGGCCGCCGGCGTTCACGGTGGCTCCGACGACGTTGTCGCCGGGGCGCACGTCGACCGGAACCGACTCGCCGGTGAGCATGGACGCATCCACCGCGGAGGCACCGTCCACGACCACGCCGTCGGTGGCGACCTTCTCGCCGGGGCGTACGACGAACGTGTCGCCGACACCGAGCCGGTCGACCGGGATCCGGGTCTCCACCCCGTCCCGTACGACCGTGACCTCCTTGGCGCCGAGCTCGAGCAACGCCCGCAGCGCGGCGCCGGAACGCCTTTTCGCCCGCGCCTCGGCGTACCGGCCGGCGAGGATGAACGTCGTCACCGCCGCGGCAACCTCGAGGTAGATCTCGTCCGCGCCGGACCCCTGCCGGGGCAGCAGCGAGAACTCCATCCGCATGCCGGGGGTGCCGGCCGTACCGAGGAACAGCGCGTACAGCGACCAGAGGTAGGCAGCGCCCACGCCCAGCGAGATCAGCGTGTCCATCGTCGCCGCGCCGTGCCGCAGGTTGGTCCAGGCCGCCTTGTGGAACGGCCACGCCCCCCACACCGCCACGGGCGAGGCGAGGGCGAGCGCCAGCCACTGCCAGTTGGTGAACTGCAGCGGCGGCACCATCCCGAGCACGACCACCGGAAGGGCGAGGGCCGCGCTGGTCAGCAGGCGGGTACGCAGGGCCCGGGTCGGGTCTGCCTCGGCCGGTGACGCCGTGGGGGAGCCGGCCCCGGTCGCCGCGCCGTCGCCGGCGGCCGGCGACGGCGCGGGCGGGACAGGCAGGGTTGCGGTGTAGCCGGTGGCCTCGACGACTCCGACCAGATCATCGGTGGTCACCGTCTCAGGTGCGCTGACCTTCGCCTTCTCGGTGGCGTAGTTGACCGTGGCCACCACGCCGTCCAGCTTGTTCAGCTTCTTCTCCACCCGGGCGGCGCAGGAGGCGCAGGTCATCCCGCCGATGAGAAGTTCGACGTCGCGGGTCCCCGGCTCGCGGGCCGCGTCGGGGGCGGGTGCGCCGGTCGTGACCGGCGCGCCCGTGCTCACGAGGTGACGAGGCGGTAGTCTCCCGCCTCGTCCAGGGCCTCGGCGACGGCCTCGGGCGACACCTCGGTGCTGCTGGTCACGCTGACGGTGGAGTTCCCGCCGGGCACGAGGTCGACCGAGACGTCGGAGACACCGTCGACGGCCTTGAGTTCACTGGTGACGGCTGCCACGCAGTGCTCGCAGGTCATGCCGGACACGGTGTAGGTCGAGGTGAGCGCCACAGGAGTCTCCTTCTGCGTTCTGGGTTCGGGATGCGGGTGTGTACGGAGGTTTGTGTACGGGGTTTGAGCCTGGTTCAGGAACGGACGAGGCGGGCGATGGCGGCCGAGGCCTCCTTGACCTTGGCCTGCGCGTCCTGGTCGCCGCTGGACAGCGCCTCGCTCACGCAGTGGGCGAGATGTTCGTCCAGCAGTCCGAGCGCGAACGACTCCAGCGCCCGGGTCGCGGCCGACACCTGGGTGAGAACGTCGATGCAGTACGTGTCGTTCTCCACCTGGCGCTGCAGGCCGCGGATCTGGCCCTCGATCCGGCGCAGCCGCTTGAGGTGCGCGTCCTTCTGGTCGAGGTAACCCGGCGGCCGGTGACCTGCGTGCGGGCTGGGAGTCGGGACGTCGGCGGCGATGACGTCCGCCGCATCCGTTGTGTCCGTAACGGGGTGTACGTCCGCGTCGCTGGACTTGCCGGGCCTGGACCGGCGGGACGGTGGCGTGCTGGCCATGACAGTCTCCCTGCTACCCCCAAGGGGTATCTCGTCGCGCGTTCTCCACCATACCCCAGCCAGGTATGTGATCAACCTGCTCCCCGTGTGAGCCGCCCCACTCTCCGCCCACTCTCGGCCACGGAACGCCGATCCGGAACGGGCGGCGAGGTCTACACCCGGATCACCGGATGAGGCTGTGCCGGCGCCTAGCGGGAGCCGAACACGTCGCCGAGGGTGCGGACGGCTCGCACCGCCTCCGCCGCCGCGGCGGCCGATCGCCCGCGCAGCGTCCGGCGCAGGTCGCGTTGGACCAGCTCCGACACCTGGTCGGGGTCGGCCTGGTCGCTGTGGATGCGCAGGAAGCGGTACCAGTCCTGGATCCGGATGCCGAGCACCTCCAGCTCGTGCGAGGCTCGGATGAACTCGTCCATCATTCCCCGCACCCGGGCGACCCGGCCGAAGTTCTTCCCGCCGTCGTAGGCGGGCACGTCGGCGATCTGGGCGTCCCGGGCGGGGTAGGGCCGCGCGTCGGGGGGATGGTGGATCGCGCGGTCGGTGCCGCGCGCGGCGTCGCGTGCGTGCTGCCAGTAGTAGGTGCGGTAGTCGGCGGCCCAGCGCGCGGACGCGACGTAGGGCTGCGCGGCCACGGGGGAGCCGGACAGGACGTTGTCGAGGTACCACGGCACGACGACCAGCAGGTCGTGGTCTGCGCAGGCGCCCGCCGTGGTGGTGAAGCGGAAGCTCGGCTCGCCCTCCTTGGCCAGCAGGAACCAGCCCTTCAGCTCGATGCCGAGTGCGATCGTGGGCCCGCCTGCCGAGCCCTTGCGGACCAGGCGTACGTCTGGAAACCGCTGGGACTGGCGTTCGAAGGTGTACCCCAGCCAGTCGTTGTCCGGGTCCCACAGCGGACGCTGCTGATTGAGCGCCTTCACCACCTGGCCCTCGATGGAAGTGCCCAGCAGGGTGTTGAGGCTGTGCAGGTCGGTGGCGTTGACGCCGGCGACGTGGTTGCTGAACTCGAAGTAGGCCGGCAGCCCGAGCAGCAGGGTGCGCAACCTGGCCTGCAGGTGGGTCAGCGGGTCGTCGGGGTCGAGATCGGGCTCGGCGGGCGCGCCCGGCCCGAGTATCTCCGGCTCGGCGGCGAACAGCCCGTCCGCCTCCGCGGCGGCCTCCACGTCGGGGTCGCCGCCTGCCCCGAGCCCGCCCGTCCGATCACCGGCGCCACGGTGCGTGCCGGGTGCGGGGGGTCCGGCGGTCACGGTGCCTCCTGTGTGGCTGCTCTGCGGTGGTGTTCGGCGGGTACGGCGGCCTCCTCCGCGGCCGGGTCGGCGGTGGCGTCGGCGACCCGGAGCCGCTCCCGGGCGAGCTTCGCGAAGCCCTTGTCGCGTTCGGCCACGTAGGCGCGCCGGCCCAGGGCGACCGCCGCGACCGAGCCGGACGCCAGCCCCCCGAACGGCTCCCACACCACGTCACCAGGCTCGGTCACCGCCCGGACCAGCCGCTCCATGAACTCCAGCGGCTTCTGGTTGAGATGGGCGGAACTGCCCGCGGTGGGCTTGTAGACGCGCGGGGCGGCCCGGCGCAGCGTCCCCTTGAGGCGCTCGTCGTCGTGCAGCGGCCCGCGGTGCCAGATGTTGGTGAGGCCGTGCTGGTGGTTCCAGCGGTAACGCAGGCCGTCCCACTCCTTCGCGGTGACGACGGTCTCGCCGTCGAGGCTGAAGTAGGGCCAGCCGGTGCGGGCGCCGCGCTCGTTGGCGTACGTCGCGAGCTTCTCGAACATCTCACCGGGCGGCCAGTACCACAGCCAGTCCTGGGTGAGGTACTTGCGCGTGGCGGCGTTGCGTACGCCACAGGCCTCGTTGGCACGGTAGAGCGGCAGGCCGCTGCGCACCCACTCGTGCCGCAGCCATCGGCGCACCGGCATCGGGCCGTCGGGGGTGTCGATCGCGAACCTGCGCTGGTAGAGCACGCAGACCTCCGACACCACCGGAAACCTGCGGATCGTCTTGCCGTTGACGTTGCCGGCGACGTGGGCGATCCCCTTGTCCCAGGTGATGGTCTGGACGTACTCCCAGCCGTGCTCGACCAGCAGCGGGTGGATGGTTGCCCAGCCCACCTCGGTGTTCCACACCCACAGCGTGGTGGACGGATGTGCGGCCGCCGACCAGGCCTGCACGTGCGGGCGGTACCACTCGACGAGTCCTTCGGGGCCGGTCGTGTCGCCGTGGAACCCGCGTACGCCGTAGGCGCCGTCGCTGATGATCGTCGTCGGGGTAGGCCAGCGCGCGTAGGCGCGGGCGACGTCGCCGGTGTACAGGTCGTACGCCCGGGGCGTGCCCCGGCCCGGCCGCGGCGCGCGGGTGCCACGGTCTTCTTCCACGCCCGCAGGCTATCCGCCGCCACCGACACCGCTCTTCCGGCTCGCCCGGGCGCACCGAACCCGGGACCGAACGGGTGACCGGAGCAGGACGCTTCGGAGTCGGTCCGTGGCGGCCGACAGCGCCGTGTGCGATCTTGTGAACCCTTGGTAAGCGCATTCCCAGAATGTCGACCGTGTCGACCCGGTTGGCCGTCCTGGCGACGTGTCGAGGACGGACGCGAGAGCAGGGAGTGGCCATGGGCATCCGGTACGACGACGAGTCCCGGCGCATGAGCCGGCGTGACCTGCTGGCGTGGGGAGGCGGCGCTGTCACGGTGCTGTCCCTGTCGGGATGCAGCCTGCTGTCCACCGATCCCACCGGCAAGGCCGGCAGGAGCGGCGGCGCCGGTGGCGGCCCGCGGAGCAAGCAGGCACCCGACCTGGCCGCCCAGGTGAAGGCGGGGAACCTTCCTCCGCTCGGGCAGCGGCTGCCGAAGAAGCCACGGGTGATCAAACCGGTCGAGAAGCTCGGCACCTACGGCGGGGACTGGCGGACCGCACTGCTGGGGCCGGGCGACACGGCCTGGGCGTACCGGACCGTGGGGTACGAGCAGTTGGTCAACTGGGATCCGGGCTGGACGAAGCCGATCCCCAACATCGCCGAGTCGGTCGAGACCGACCCGACGGGCGCGGAGTTCACCTTCCGGCTGCGGGCCGGCATGAAGTGGTCGGACGGCAAGCCGTTCACCGCCGACGACATCGTCTTCGCCTACGACGACGTCTTCATGAACAAGGAGCTCAACCCGCAGCCGCCGACGTGGCTGGTCACCGGCGGCAAGCCGGGCAGGCTGGAGAAGATCGACGACGTCACCGTGAAGTTCGTCTTCAGCGCGCCCAACGGGCTCTTCCTGGCGAACATCGCCCAGCCCGCGGGCGAGGGGCTCACCAACAAGCCGCGCCACTACCTCGAGCAGTTCCACAAGAAGTACAACCCCGAGGTCGCCACGCTCGCGAAGAAGCGGAAGTTCGACAACTGGATAGACCTGTTCGGCGCGATGGCCGATCCCTGGAACCACGTCGGGCTGCCGAGGATCACCGGCTGGGTCGTCAAGGACGCGCTCGGCACCGGCTCGCGCATGGTGGCCGAACGCAACCCGTACTACTGGAAGGTCGACACCGAGGGATCGCAGCTGCCCTACATCGACCGCGTGGTCTTCAACGTCATCAACAACGAGGAGACGATGGTCCTCAAGGCTGTCAACGGCGAGCTGGACATGCAGGAGCGGACGATCAACACCCCGCAGAACAAGCCGGTTCTCGCCGCCGGCCGGGACAAGGGGGAGTTCCACTTCGTACCCGAGACCGGCAGCTCGATGAACAACCTGATCATCGCGCTCAACCTGGCTCACAAGAACGCCGCGCTGCGTGAGGTCTTCCAGAACCGCGACTTCCGGATCGGGCTGTCACACGCCATCGACCGCAAGGAGATGATCAGCGCGGTCTTCCAGCGGCAGGGCCAACCGTGGCAGGCTGCGTCACGGCCCGAGTCGGACTACCACGACGAGGAACTCGCCACGCAGTACACGGAGTACGACGTCGCGCTGGCCAACAAGCATCTCGACCGGGCCGGCTACAAGCGCGGCGCCAACGGCGTCCGGCTCGGCCCGGACGGCAAGCCGATCTCGTTCCAGGTCGACGTCGCCGTCCCGTCGGCGCTGTGGACCGACGGGATGGAGCTGGTACGGAAGTACTGGCAGGAGGTCGGCGTGAACATCCGCGTCAACGGCATCGACCGTACGCTGATGTACGACCGTAAGACGGCGAACTCCCAGGACGCCAACGTGTGGGGTGGTGACGGCGGCCTCGCCGACGCGATCCTCGATCCGCGGTGGTACTTCCCGTTCAGCGGCGAGTCCAACTACGCGATCCCCTGGGCGAACTGGTTCAACAACACCACGCCGAAGCAGAAGCCACCCAGCGCGGCGCTGCAGCAGATGGAGCTGTACCGCAAGCTGATGACGACGCCGGACGCCGACGGGCGGAACGAGATCTTCATGCAGATCCTGAAGATCGCCAGGGAGCAGTTCTACGCGATCGGGACCGTGCTGCCGCCCAAGGGCTACGCCATCGTGCGCAACAACTTCCACAACGTTCCGAAGTCGTTGCTCAACGGGTGGATGTATCCCGGTCCCGGGCCGACGATGCCGGAGCAGTACTTCATCTCCTAGGCGAGTCAGCCGTCGGGCATGCCTCTCCTCAGAACGGCGGTAGGTCATCGTCGACCGTTCCCGTTGTGGCGCTGACCGCTGGGTCATCGACGGCCGGGTCGGTGAGGGATGGTGTTCGGCTGTGGTAGTGCCGGCCGTGGGGGTCGGTGAGGGTGTGTTCGCCGGGTCCGGTCTGGTGGAGTTTCCAGTCGCGGTCGGTTTTGGCTTTGTGGTGGCGTGGGCACAGGGGTGCGATGTTCTCTACGGACGTCGATCCGCCGTCCTGGTGTTCGGTGTTGTGGTCGAGGTGGCAGGTGGCGGCGGGTCTCCTGCAGGTGGTCCATGCGCAGCGTTGGTCGCGGGCGTGGACGAGTTCTGCCTGTAGTCCGCGGAGGAATCTTGCCGGTATGGGGTGCAGGTGGAGTAGGCGTCCGGTGACCGGGTGGGTGACCCCGACACTGAATCTGGCTTCGGGGTTGTCGAGGTGGTTGGCGACGATGCGGCGGGCGACTTCGGTGATGACGGGTCCGAAGCCGCCGAGCTCACCGGGCTGGGCGGACAGCCCTATCAGGGTGGTGAGCGGGATGTTCAGCTGCACTTTGGCGCGCGTTCGTATCGGCCCCCAGCTCGGCTGTGAGGAGGACCAGGGCGGCGAAGGCGGTGTAGGTGATGCGGGTTGCGGGGGTGGTGGCGTTTCATCTGGCGGTGAGTCGGCCGGCTCGTCGGGTCTGCGGTTCTGCCGCGGAATCTGAGCCGCGGTGGGGAGAACGGAGTTGGGACCGGAGGTGTTGGACCCCATGGTGCGAGCGGTTGCATTCTCTGCGGCCGCGGCGCGCGCGGCGGCGTCGTGGGCTTCAGCGTCGTGGGCGGTGGAGCAGTGGCAGGGGGTGTAGTGGGCGGTGGTGTTTGCGGTTCCGGCGGGAGCGCAGTCGCCGCAGTCACATCCGGCGCTGTGCAGGTCGTGGTCGGGGTACCGGTGAACCGCACAGCACCCCTGCTTGGTCTCACCCTGTGCCTGCTCGTCCGGCTCCTGCTCGGTGTCGGCGTGCGTCTGGTCGGCTTGTCTTTGGATGGAGCAGTCTTTGATGTCGGCGGTGCCGGTGAGTAGGGCGGCGGCGACGTCGGCGCGGAGTTGGCTGAGGGTGCGGGTGTCGCCGGACGATTTGACTGCGCGGGCGATGGCGTCGAGGTGGCCGTACGCTTCGGCGGCCTGGTCTGCGGACAGGCCGCGGATGGCGAGGTCGGCGACGCCGTCGACGGCGGGCCAGATCGCCACGTTCCGCCCGGACCTGGCGGCGCGGTGACGTTTGGCGGCGGCGTCGGGGTCTGCCTTGACGACCTCGGCCTCGACCTTGGCCCGTAGTAGTCCTCCACGCAGTTCCAGGACTTTGGGGAAGATCGCGTCCTCGATGGCGGCCCACAGGTCGGGTTCGGCGTCGGTGATGCGGTCCACGATCACCCGCACATCGTTGAGCTCCAGCTGCCCGCTGGCCAACGCCTCACGTACCCGCGGCAGGCGGGGCAGTGTGGCGGCCAGGGCCACGTACTGGTGCGCCCGGTAGCCGGTCCACCCCAGCAACGGCTCCAGGATCTCAGGTGTCATCGGATCCGGGGTGACACTGCGTCCGGCCGGGCCGTCAACCATGCCGGGCTCGGCGTAGACCAGCGCGTTCACCGCGGCCAGGCAGGTGGCCTCCAGCCCGCAGATCAGCCGCCGCCGTGCCTTGATCGACTCCTCCAGCTCGAACCCGTTACACCCGGCCACGTCGACCCCCGCCACCGCGGCAGCCAACCCAGGACCCGCCGGCAGGTCAGCAAACCCCGCGGGCAGCACCCGACGGCCACCGGGCTCATCGCTCAGGTGGCCGTCGAAGCACTCACCGCCATCGCTCACGCGTTCGATTCTACCGAACAAGATCGGCTCATGCTCGCCGGAAACCCTTACCCACAAGAGGAATTCACGTCAACTCCGCCTTGCGCGATCGCCAAGCCGGAGGGTTGCGCCTACCCGAAGCCAGGCATTGAGCGTACGACTGAAAGCGTCATCGCTGACGACACCATGAGGCGGCCGCGATCAGGGTGCTGGTGACGCACTTCGCCATTCTGCTTCTGCGCGCCGACACCACGCGACGTTCTCGGCCGGGTGGGGCGAGTACGCCGGTGCGTGCGTAGGTTGGAGGAGTGAACCGTCTCGCGAACGCCACCAGCCCGTACCTCCGCCAGCACGCGGACAATCCGGTCGACTGGCACACCTGGGGAGAGGAGGCGTTCGCGCAGGCACGCGAGCGCGACGTCCCGATCCTGCTGTCCGTCGGCTACTCCGCCTGCCACTGGTGTCACGTGATGGCGCACGAGTCGTTCGAGGACGACACCACCGCCGCGTACATGAACGAGCACTTTGTCAACATCAAGGTCGACCGTGAGGAGCGGCCCGACGTCGACGCCGTCTACATGGAGGCGACGCAGGCGATGACCGGCCAGGGCGGCTGGCCGATGACCTGCTTCCTCACTCCCACGGGCGAGCCGTTCTACTGCGGCACGTACTTCCCGCCGACGCCGCACCACGGCCTGCCGTCGTTCGCGCAGGTGCTCGAGGCGGTGGCGCGCACCTGGCGCGAGCGGCGTGAGGAGGTCGTGCAGTCGGCCGGGTCGATCGTCGCGCAGCTCGCCGGCACGGGTTTCCCGTCCGGCCGGGCGCCGGGCGCGGACCGGCTGGACACGGCGGTCGAGGTGCTGCGGCACGACTTCGACCTGCGGAACGCGGGCTTCGGCGGGGCGCCGAAGTTCCCGCCGTCGATGGCGCTGGAGTTCCTGCTCCGGGCCGCCGTACGCCGCGGGGAGCAGCCGGGGCCGGGGCCTGGCGCCGACGCAGATGCGGCCGACACCGCCCTGGCCATGGTCGAGCAGACCTGCGACCGGATGGCCCGCGGTGGGATGTACGACCAGCTCGGCGGTGGTTTCGCCCGCTACAGCGTGGACGCGGTCTGGGTCGTCCCGCACTTCGAGAAGATGTTGTACGACAACGCGCTGCTGCTGCGCGTCTACCTCCACTGGTGGCGGCTCACGGGGGCGCCGCTGGCCGAGCGGGTGGTCCGCGAGACCGCCGACTTCCTGCTCCGCGAGCTGCGCACCCCCGAGGGTGGCTTCGCGTCCGCGCTGGACGCCGACAGCGAGGGCGTGGAGGGGAAGTTCTACGCCTGGACGCCGGACCAGTTGCGCGAGGTGCTCGGGCCGGACGACGGAGCCGCCGCCGCGCGGACCTTCGCGGTGACCGAGCGGGGGACGTTCGAGCACGGCGCCTCGACCCTGCAACTGCCGCGCGACCCCGACGACGCGCAGTGGTTCGCCGAGGTGCGTGCGCGACTGGCGCAGGCCCGGGAGCAGCGGGTTCGCCCGGGCCGTGACGACAAGGTGGTCGCGGCGTGGAACGGCCTCGCCATCGCCGCGCTGGCCGAGGCGGGCGCACTGCTGGAGGTGCCCGAGTACGTCCGGGCGGCGACCGAGGCGGCCGACCTGCTCGTACGACTGCACACCGGCGCCGACGGGCGACTCGTGCGTACGTCGCGGGACGGCGTGGCCGGGGACAGCCCCGGTGTACTGGAGGACTACGCCGACGTGGCGGAGGGGTACCTCGCGCTGCTGGCGGTGACCGGCGACCCCGTCTGGCTGGCCCGCGCCGGCGGTCTGCTGGACGTCGTACTCGACCGGTTCGGCACCGGTGACGGCGGATTCTTCGACACCGCGGACGACGCCGAACGCCTCGTCCGCCGTCCGCAGGACCCGACCGACAACGCCGTTCCGTCCGGACGGTCGGCGGCGGCCGGCGCGCTGCTCACCTACGCCGCGCTCACCGGGTCCGAACGGCACCGGGCGGCCGCGGAGAGCGCGCTCGCGGTGGCGGACCGGCTCGCCGACCGCGCGCCGAGGGCAGCCGGATGGGGGCTCGCGGTCGCCGAGGCACTGCTCGCCGGTCCGGTAGAGGTGGCGGTCGTCGGTACGCCGGACGATCCGGGCCGCGAGCGGTTGCACCGGCTGGCGCTGCGCTCGCCGGCGCCGGGCACCGTCGTGGTCGTCGGCGCGCCGGATGCGTCAGCGCGCGACGCAACGCCGCAAACCGGCCACAATGGCGACGGTCAGGTCCCGCTGCTGGCGCATCGGGGACTCGTCGACGACCGGGCCGCGGCGTACGTCTGCCGGGGGTTCGTCTGCGACCGCCCGCTCACCGAGCCGGCCGAACTCGCTCGTCGGCTCGGCGTGCGCGGCACCACCTGACCGGCGGCTGCGGCGCCGAACGACCAGCACACCGGATTCATGTAGTCGATCAGGAAGCGAACAAACATGGCGAAGCGGAAGAACAAGAAGCGGGGCCGTCGACTGGACTCGCTGGTCTGGGCGACGACCGGGGCGCTGGTTGCGGCGTCGCTGACCCGGGAGCTGCGCCGGCCGTCGGCGGAGCGCACCTGGCAGGGCCGGATCCTGGGCGTCCCGTACGACTACCGCATGCCGAGCGTGGAGAAGGTGCGGTCCGCCTGGTGGGCTCCGGAGGACCGGCGGCTGTTCATGCCGAAGGTGTTCGGTGTGGGGTGGGACGTCAACTTCGGACGAGTCGTCACGCTCGGGCGGCAGAAACTCGCCGAGCGCAAGGAGCGCCAGTCGGTGGGCAGCGCATCCAGCTGATCCCGGTGCCTTGCCGGGCGCTCGTAACGGTGTAATCATCATTACATGACACGGCAGGAACGCGAGGAACGCATCCGCGGCTGGCTCTCCGGGCGGATCCCACAGGAGTGGTTCGAGGTCGTCGAGCTCACCACCGACCGGGAGGAGATCACCGTCGTCGGGAAGCTGACCCCGCCCCGCCACGACGGTGAGGTGTCGCCGGCCGAGCGGGCGGCCGCGGAGCTGGGCAGGATCAAGGAGTTCCGCGAGCGCACCCGAGACGACCGGATCCGGATCGCCCGCGAGCTCGAGCACGCCACCGGCCAGAAGGTCGCCTGGGGCGCGCTGTGCGGGGAGGCCCGGGAGACCTTCACCACGTTGTCGGTGCCGGTGATGACCCGGCTGCGGCAGCCCGAGCGGCGGGTGCTCGACACCCTCGTCGAGTCCGGGGTCGCCCGGACCCGTTCGGAGGCGCTGGCCTGGTGCGTCAAGCTGGTGGGCAAGCACGCGGAGAGCTGGCTCGGCGAGCTGCGCACGGCGATGGCCCACGTCGAACGCGTGCGCGCGGCCGGGCCCGACGCCACGTCGGCGGACGACCCGCTCGCGGCCGAGGACCAGCCCGAAGACAAGGCAGGGGACAAGCCGGAGAGCTGACCCGCGGTTTCGGGCCCGGGTCAGTCGCCGGGCTTGGTCGCCACCAGAACGTCCCGCATGATGGCCTGGTCGACCCGGTGCCGGAAGCCGAGGTACGCCGGGTCGTCGCACACCCGCAGGCCCGCCGCGGTCAGCACCGCCGCCGCGTCCTCGCGCCGGGCCACGTGGGTGTTCCACGACATCCCCAGCGCGCCGCCCGGTCGAAGCAGGTCGACCCAGCCGGGCAGCGCCGCCGACAGCAGGTCCAGCGGTGACCGGGAGAGCTCTCCGGGCCCACCCGAGCGGCTGCCGTGCTGTACGCCGTACGGCGCGTCGGTGACGATCGCGTCGAACGAGCCGGACCGGAAGAAGTCGCGTGCCCGGCGGGTGTCGGCGTTCACCACGGCCAGGTCGAGCGCGTCGCCGGACTTGTACGCCGCCTTGTCCGCGCCCAGCGTCACGTGGAACCTCCGGCCCAGCACCTTGCGGTCACGGCGGATCGGTGTCAGCTCCGCCTGGTGCTTGAGTCGCTTGCGCTTCAGCCAGGTGCGCAGGAAACCGGAGTACGCCTCGACGTCCTTGCCGTCGATCTCGATGCCTGCGGCGTCCCAGCCGTACATCAGCACCTGGTTGAGCGTGGTGCCGCGCCCGCACAGCGGGTCCAGGATCCGCAGCCGGCGGTCGAGCATGTCACCGGCGGACGCCGAGGCCAGCACGGTGACGTTGAGCAGCAGCTTGGTGAAGAACTCGTTGGTCTTGCCGACGTACTTCTGGATGGTCAGCAGGTCGTCGTCGAACTGGTCCAGCGGCGTCAGCGTCACCGGGCTCAGCAGCGGCTCGGGAAGGTCACGGAGCTCGAACAGCGCGTACGCCGAGGAGAGCAGGGAGAGGTACGCGACATCGCGGGCGCCCAGAGGCTCGGCGACCCCGAACGTGACGTACGGGACGCCGCCCAGCGTCTCCTCGGCCACGTCGGTGACCCGCCCGCCCAGCACGGCTTCGGCGAAGACACCGAGTTCGGCGCGGGTGAGGTCGACCGAGGCCTCGGCGTACACCCGGTTGGTGGCGGGCAGCACGAGCAGGGCGTAACGCGGCATGGGCCCAACGATCCCAGGTCCGCCTTCCGGCGGCGTTCCCGGACCCTGGCTCCGGGTCAGATGTCGATCGCCCCACCGGACGCGAGCCGGCGGTACTCCGACCCGGCCTGCTCGGCCATCCCGCCCACCAGGTTGTCCACCAGGCCCAGCCCGATGTCGTTCAGCAGTCCGTCGTGCACCGACACCGCGAGCCGCGGCCGCACCGCGCGGATGTAGTCGATCGACTCCGAGGACTTCAGCCACGGAGCGGACGTGGGCACCATCAGGGTGTCGACGGGCCGGTCGGGCACGGTGAACGCGTCGCCGGGGTGGAAGAAGGAGTCGTCGACGAAGAAGCCGATGTTGGGCACCGGCGGCAGGTCGGGGTGGATCACCTCGTGCAGTTCGCCGTACACACCCACCTCGAAGCCGGCCGCGACGAAGTGCTCGCCGGCGGCGACCACGTGCAGCCGGTCGGGGTCGACGTCGGTCAGCAGGGAGGCCACCGCGGCGTTGGTCCAGATCTGCAGGTCGGGGTGCCGGGCCAGCTTGTCCACGTCGAGGTGGTCGGTGTGCTCGTGGGTGATCAGAACGGCCTCCGCCCCGTCCAGCGGCTCCTCCTCGCTGAACGAGCCGGGGTCGATCACGAGCGCCCGGTCGCTCTTCTCCAGCCGGACAAGGGAGTGGGTGTACTTGAGGATCCGCATGCGGAAAGTCTAGGGACGTCACGTACGAGCGGGGGTCGCGACGCCGTACCAGCCGGTCACCGAACGGAGCCGTAGACGTCGGCGGTAGCCTCGGTCCAGCGTTTCGGAGGTGACGATGGCCCTGCCCGGCCTGCTGTACCGCATCTACCAGCGCCGCCTGACGGCATCGATCCCGTCCGAGCGGGTGCCACGTCACGTCGCGGTGATGATCGACGGCAACCGCCGGTGGGCGCGCGCGGCGGGTGCCGACGACGTGCGCTTCGGCTACGACGCCGGTGCCGCCAAGGTGCCGCACTTCCTCGGCTGGTGCGAGGAGGTCGGTGTACGCGTAGTCACCATCTACATGCTCTCCGCCGACAACCTCCGCCGCCCGCCGGCGGACGTCGACCCGCTGCTGGAGGTCATCGGGGGTCTCGTCGGCGAGCTCGCCGCGACCGGGCGCTGGCGGATCCACCCGGTCGGCGCGCGCGACCTGCTGCCCGAGCGGATCGCCCAGGTGCTCAAGGATGCCGAGGAGACCACCGCCGCCGTGGACGGCCTGCTGGTCAACGTCGCGGTGGGGTACGGCGGCCGTCGTGAGGTCGCCGACGCGGTGCGGGCGCTGCTGCACGAGCACGCCGACAAGGGCACGACGATCGAGGACCTCGCGGAGGTGCTCGACGTCGAACACATCGCCGCGCATCTCTACACCAAGGGCCAGCCCGACCCCGACCTGGTGATCCGCACGTCGGGGGAGCTGCGAATGTCGGACTTCCTGTTGTGGCAGAGCGCCTACAGCGAGTTCTTCTTCTGCGAGGCGCTCTGGCCGGATTTCCGGAAGGTCGATTTTCTCCGGGCGATCCGGGCGTACGCAGCTCGAAACCGCCGCTACGGCCTTTGACGAATTCGCTCGCCGGCAACGCGGGCGCAACGCGAGCTTCATCCACCGGCTTGCGTGTCCCTCTGTTCGGCCGCCCGGTTGGCACGTACCGTCGAACCTGACGCGCCGGATCATCCCCGGGCGTCCGGGAGGCCCATCGATGCGTGTGCAGCAGTCCTCCTCCCGCCGAAAGGCGGAGCGGGCCACGCACGACGATCGCGCCCCGGGGTGGCAGACCCCCGGCACGAGGCGGGCCGGCACCCGGCCCGACGGCCGGTCCCGGCCAGTCGCTCGCACTCAGGACCGGGCGCTGGGTGCGCGCCGCGGGTCCGAAGGGGACCGAACGTGGCTGCATCTGAGTCGTCCGAGTCGTCCGAGTCGTCTGAGCTGTCCGAGCTGTCGACGCCGACCTCGACCGAGGCTGTGGACACATCCGCTGGTCACCCGAACGCCAACCGCACGTACGTCATCGACACCAGCGTCCTGCTCGCCGACCCGAACGCACTGCGGCGCTTCGAGGAGCACGAGATCGTCCTGCCGGTCGTGGTGGTTACCGAACTCGAGGGCAAGCGGCACCACCCCGAGCTCGGCTACTTCGCCCGCACGGCGCTCCGGCTGCTCGACGAACTTCGGGTACGACACGGCCGGCTGGACGAGCCGGTGCCTATCGGTACGTCCGGAGGCACCCTGCGCGTCGAGCTCAACCATGCCGATCCGGAGGTTCTGCCGGTCGGATTCCGGCTGGGGGACAACGACACCCGCATCCTCGCGGTAGCGCTCAACCTGGCCGCGGAAGGGCGCGAGGTCGTACTCGTGTCCAAGGACCTGCCCCTGCGGGTGAAGGCGTCGGCCGTCGGCCTGGTCGCCGAGGAGTACCGCGCGGAGCTACCGGTCGAGACCGGGTGGACCGGCATGGTCGAGGTCGACCTGGTGGGCGCCGACCTGGACACGCTGTACGCGGAGGGGTCGGTCGACCTGGAGCCCGCCCGTGACCTGCCCACCCACACCGGCCTGGTGCTGTTGTCCGAGCGCGGCAGCGGCCTGGGCCGGGTCACCCCCGACAAGCGGGTACGCCTGGTCCGCGGCGACCGGGAGGCGTTCGGACTGCGCGGTCGATCGGCCGAGCAGCGGGTCGCCCTGGATCTGCTGCTGGACCCCGACATCGGGATCGTGAGCCTCGGCGGAAGGGCCGGAACCGGAAAGTCCGCGCTGGCTCTGTGCGCCGGTCTGGAGGCGGTGATGGAACGCCGCCAGCATCGCAAGGTCGTGGTGTTCCGGCCGCTGTACGCCGTGGGTGGGCAGGATCTGGGCTATCTGCCCGGCAGCGAGGCGGAGAAAATGGCGCCTTGGTCACAGGCGGTGTTCGACACACTGGGCGCGGTGACCAATGCGAACGTCGTGGAGGAGGTCATCGACCGGGGGATGCTCGAGGTGCTTCCGCTCACGCACATCCGCGGCCGGTCCCTGCACGACGCCTTCGTCGTGGTCGACGAGGCACAGTCGCTGGAACGCAACGTACTGCTCACGGTATTGTCCCGGATTGGTTCCGGTTCCCGAGTTGTCCTGACTCATGACGTTGGTCAGCGGGACAACCTGCGAGTCGGGCGCCATGACGGAGTAGTGGCAGTGGTCGAGAAGCTCAAGGGGCACCCGTTGTTCGCGCACGTGACGCTGACCCGCTCGGAGCGTTCTCCGATCGCCGCCCTCGTGACGGAGATGCTCGAGGACATCTCGTTGTGAGGACGGCCGGGGTGGTCGCCGAGGTGACGGCCCCGACACCACCGAGAGGTGACCGAAAGCCTCCACTTCGTCGCGTACCGTAGGCAACCGTACGCACTGTAGTCCGACGCGGCGCGGCCCCGGCCAGTCGCGAGAGATCTCTGGAGGCGTGTGTGGCGAGCTACGCCGGTAAGCACCGGGCACCCGCGAAGCATCGAGCGCGCGGACGCGGCGCAGGATTCACGACCCGGCTGCCGGCCCCCTCGACCGGGGCGAGGCGGGCCGACGCCACCCGGAAGCCGGCGCGGTCCTTTCCGGCCGCCGCCCGCGAGGTGATCGACGTACGCGAGACCGACGTCCGCGAGCTGGTCGACGTACGCGCCGCCGACGTACGCGCCGACGTACGCGAGCCGGCCGAGGTCAGGCAGCCGGAGGCCGTCGCACTCCCCGTTCCGGCGGAGGGGGCGGGGCCGGCCCGGCGCGGATTCCGGATCAGCCCGGCCTTCGCCGCGGTCACCGCGGCCAGCCTCGGGGTGACCGGTGCCGTCGGCGCGGGCGTCCTGGTCGCCGGCAGCCATCGCACCGGCGCGCTCAACAACCTTGCGGTGTCCGATCTGGGTGGTCGCGGCACGCTGACCGCCAAGCGGGCCGCCGAGCTCAAGCCGAAGTCCGCGACGCCGCGGCACACCACGCGCACCGTGACTCCCAAGCCGAAGGCCACGCCGACCGTGGCGAAGAAGCCGGAGAAGGTCGTCCCCGCCACGGGTGAGGACGTCATCGACCGCACCGCCGTCGAGCGGCTCCGTGCCGCCGAGCGCGCCTCCCGTGCGGCCGAACGCGAGGCCCTTGCGCGCGAGCGGGCCGCTGCCCAGGCGCGGGCGCGGCTGGAGAACGGCTCGCCGAAGGAGATCGCCGCCCGCCTGGTCGCCGCCCGCGGCTGGAGCGACGCGCAGTACCAGTGCCTGGTGACCATGTGGACCCGGGAGAGCAGCTGGAACCACCACGCGGTCAACGCCAGCTCGGGTGCGTACGGCATTCCGCAGGCGCTGCCCGGCAGCAAGATGGCCGCGTACGGCTCGGACTGGCGGGACAACCCCACCACCCAGATCAAGTGGGGGCTGGCCTACATCGAGTCGCGCTACGGCACGCCCTGCGGCGCCTGGTCGTGGTGGCAGGCCCACAACTGGTACTGAGCCGGCCGGTGCCGACCCGATCCACCGGCACGGAGCCGATTCACTGGCACGGAGCCGATTCACTGGCACCGAGCCGGTCCACCGGCACCGAACCCCATCGCTGCTGCCGAGCCGGTCCGCGAGACCTGAATCACAGCTCGCGTTTCGTCCGAAGTGCCCGGCAATCTGCTGGCCGGGCATGGTTTTCCGGCTCCCGTCGTCAACGACGCAAGCACCCCTTGCCTGATACTCTCCCCGGGTTTCCACAGCTCAGGGCCGCAGACGCGGCCGTGATCCTTCGGCGGATGACGCCGCCGGTCCGCAGCCCGAACGCACGGGGCCGCGCCCTGCGATCCCGTGGTGTGGCGTGTTGCGGAATCGGTCAAGTGCGACAGGATGAAGGAACGGGACAAAAGTCCTCCACGACCATTCGTTCATCTCATCTGATCGTGACCTGACCGAAGGAACGTGCAGGCGAGTCGACCTGGAGGCGCAGTGCGTGACGCAGCCGGCCGAAAGGGCCGGAGACCGGAGTCGAAGAATCCCGGACGCCGCCGGGTAGCGCTGTTCGCGGCGCTCACCCTCGCGGCCGGAGCGGCCCTTGCCGGGTGCGGGAGCGACTCCGGGCCCCCGGTCGTCACCTGGTACATCAACCCCGACAACGGCGGCCAGGCGAAGCTGGCGCAGAAGTGCACGCAGCAGGCCGGCGGCAGGTACCGCATCTCCACGGCGTTGCTGCCCCGCGACTCCACCGCACAGCGCGAGCAACTCGTCCGCCGGCTCGCCGCCGGTGACAAGGGCATCGACCTGATGAGCCTCGACCTGCCCTACCTCGCGGAGTTCGCCAACGCGGGGTTCCTGCACAAGTTCGAAGGCAGCCAGGCCGGTCAGCTCACCAAGGGCATGCTCGCCGGACCGCTCGAGGCGGCGAAGTGGAAGAACGAGCTGTACGCCGTTCCGTTCAACACCAACACCCAGGTGCTGTGGTACCACAGGTCCGTTGCCAGGAAGGCCGGCCTCGACCTCGGATCCAACTCCGACGTGACGTGGAAGCAGGTCATCGCGGCGGCGGAGAAGACCGGCACCACCGTGCAGGTGCAGGCGTCCCGCTACGAGGGCTACACCGTGCTGATCAACTCGCTGGTGGCCTCGGCGGGCGGGCAGATCCTGAAGAATCCCGAAGCGGGCAAGGACGTCAAGCCCGCCATCGACTCCGCAGCGGGTCGCGCCGCCGCCGACGTGCTGCGCACGCTGGGGCGTTCGAAGGCCGCCTCGGCCGACATCAGCAACTCCGACGAGGGCACCAGCCAGGCCGGCTTCAACGCCGACAACGGCGGCTTCATGACCAACTGGCCGTTCGTCTACACCGCCGAGACGGGCACCCTGAACGACCTGAAGACGCAGCGCAAGAGCGCCCCGGCGGGCAAGCGGGCCGCGCTCGACAAGCAGATCAAGGAGCAGCAAGCCAAGGTTGACGACTTCGGCTGGGCCCGCTGGCCGGGTGTCGTCAAGGGCAAGCCGAGCGCGCCGCCGCTGGGCGGGATCAACCTCGCCGTCGGTGCGTTCAGCCGGCACACCAAGGAGGCGGTCGAGGCGGTGCGCTGCATCACCTCACCGGCCAGCCAGAAGGAGTACATGCTCGGCGAGGGCCTGCTGCCCACCGTGGAGTCGGTCTACGCCGATCCCGAGATCCGCAAGGCGTTCCCGATGGCCGACCTGCTGCGAAAGTCGGTCGACCAGGGCGCGCCCCGGCCGATCACGCCGTACTACCCCGACATCACCGCGGCCATCCAGCGCACCTGGCACCCGGCGTCGACGGTCAGCCCGAGCAAGACCCCCGGGGCGACCGCGCGGCTGATAGTCGCTGTCCTCCACGACAAAGAGCTGATCTGAGGCGGAAGGGAGGAACCATGACGACAACGACAATCGAGAAACCGGCTCCCTCGACCGCCCGCCGCAGACTGACCGACCGGGCCCGCCACGAGCAGCGCCTGGGGTGGTACCTGTGCGCACCGGCATTCGTGGTGATGCTGGCGGTCACGGCCTATCCGATGTTGCAGGCCGTGTGGCTTTCCCTGCAGAGCTACCGGATCACCGACCCGGAGTCCCGGCGGTTCGTCGGCCTGGCCAACTACACGATGGTGCTGAGCGACGGCCTGTGGTGGCGCGACGTCGGCGTCACCGTGCTGATCACAGTGATCACCGTGGTGGTGGAGCTCGTCATCGGCTTCGCGTTCGCGATGGTGATGCACCGCATCCTGTTCGGGCGGGGCATCGTGCGCACCGCAATCCTGGTGCCCTACGGCATCATCACGGTGGTCTCGGCGTTCGCCTGGAAGTTCGCGTTCGCGCCCGACTCGGGGTTCGTGAACTCCTGGTTCGGCCTGGACAACTACGACTTCTTCGCGCAGTTCGGCTCCTCGATCGTGGCGATCTCGATGTCGGAGATCTGGAAGACGACGCCGTTCATGTCGCTTCTGCTGCTCGCCGGGTTGGCGCAGGTACCCGAGGATCTGCAGGAGGCCGCCAAGGTCGACGGTGCCACCTGGTGGCAGCGGCTGTGGAAGGTCACCATCCCCAACATGCGGGCGGCCATCATGGTCGCGCTGCTGTTCCGCACGCTGGACGCCTACCGCATCTTCGACAGCGTGTTCGTGATGACGAACGGCGCGCAGGGCACCGAGACGGTCTCCTTCCTGGCGTACCGGCAGATGATCACCCGAACGGCGGTGGGGCTCGGCTCGGCGGTGTCGGTGCTGCTGTTCCTCACCGTGCTGATCATCGCCTTCGTCTTCATCAAGCTGTTCCGGACCGACCTGTCCCAGGTGCGAGGTGATCGGTGATGAACGGCCGCAAGGTCTGGTGGGCGGTCGCCGGGCTGGCGATCGTCTTCTACACGTTGTTCCCGGTGGCGTGGATCCTGTCGCTGTCGTTGAAGAAGGACGCCAACACGCCGGGCTTCTTCCCGACCGAAGCCACCTTGGACAACTACCGCACGGTGTTCGACTCGGGCCTGTTCCTCAGCGCCCTGCGCAACTCCGTCGGCATCTCGCTGATCTCCACCGTGGCGTCGGTGGTGCTGGCCACGTTGGCCGCCTACGCCATCGCCCGGCTGGAGTTCAGGGGAAAGAAGCTGGTGCTGTCGATGGCGTTGGCGATCGCGATGTTCCCGACCATCTCGCTGGTGCCGCCGCTGTTCGACATGTGGCGGACGCTCGGCCTGTACGACACCTGGCTCGGGCTGATCATCCCCTACATGTCGTTCACCCTGCCGCTGGCGATCTGGACGCTCTCGGCGTTCTTCCGGGAGATTCCCTGGGAGATGGAGCAGGCCGCCCAGGTCGACGGTGCCACCCAGTGGCAGGCGTTCCGCAAGGTGATCGTCCCGCTGGCGGCTCCCGGCGTGTTCACCGCCGCCATCCTGACGTTCTTCTTCGCCTGGAACGACTTCGTGTTCGGCATCTCGCTGACCGCCTCCGACGCGGCCCGGCCGGTGCCGGCGGCGTTGGCGTTCTTCACAGGGGAGTCCTTCTTCGAACAACCCACGGCCGCGATCGCGGCGGCCGCGGTCGTCGTCACGATCCCGGTGATCGTGCTCGTCCTCTTCTTCCAGCGCAAGATCGTGGCCGGGCTGACGTCCGGCGCGGTGAAGGGTTGATGCGCAGTGGCAGTCATCGAGTTGAAGAACATCGTCAAGCAGTACGGCGATGGTTATCCGGCCGTCAACGACGTGAGCCTGGAGATCGCCGACGGCGAGTTCATGATCCTCGTCGGCCCGTCCGGGTGTGGCAAGTCCACCTTGCTCCGGATGATCGTGGGGCTGGAGGACATCACCTCCGGTGACCTGTTGATCGGTGGCGAACGCGTCAACGACAAGGCGCCGCGCGACCGCAACCTCGCGATGGTCTTCCAGAACTACGCGCTCTACCCTCACCTCACCGTCTACGAGAACATCGCGTTCCCGTTGCGGCTCGCCAAGAAGTCCGACCAGGAGGTGCGCGAGAAGGTCGAGCACGCCGCGGACCTGCTCGAGCTGCGCGAGCACCTGCAGCGCAAGCCGAGTCAGCTGTCCGGTGGTCAGCGCCAGCGGGTGGCGATGGGGCGGGCGATCGTCCGGGACGCGGAGGCGTTCCTCTTCGACGAGCCCCTGTCCAACCTCGACGCCAAGCTGCGCGGGCAGATGCGGACCGAGATCTCCCGGCTGCAGCGTCAGCTGGACACCACGACGGTCTACGTCACCCACGACCAGACCGAGGCGATGACCCTCGGGGACCGCGTTGCCGTTCTGCGCAAGGGAGTCCTGCAGCAGTGCGCGTCCCCGCGTGAGCTGTACGAGCAGCCGGTCAACCTCTTCGTGGCGGGCTTCATCGGCGCGCCGCCGATGAACTTCCTGCCGGCCACGGTGAAGGACGGCCGGATCGAGCTGCCGTTCGGCAACGTGGCGCTGCCGGACGTCTACGACCCGGCAGCCCTGGAAGGACGCCTGCTGGTGGCGGGCATCCGGCCGGGGTCGTTCGAGGATGCGGAGTACGTCGACTCGGCCAAGCACCCGCGCGGTGAGACGTTCGAGGCGACGGTCGACGTGATCGAGTGGCTCGGGAACGAGCAGTACGCCTACGTGCCGTACAAGTCCGAGCAGGAGATCCGTGCCGAGATCGACACGCTGGCACAGGAACTCGACATGGAGGCGATGCGCCCGCAGCTCATCATCTCCCTCGACCCCGCGAGCCGGATCCGCGAGGGCCAGCCGGGCAGGTTCTGGGTGGACGTGTCCAAGATCCACCTGTTCGACCCCAAGAACGGTGCCAACCTCGGGTTGACACGGCAGGGGTCCAACGCCGCCAGCGGCGAACCCACGTCTGCCTGAGCCTTCCTCCCCGGCAGGGGGCGATCTGAACGACGGCCGGCTTCGGGGTCAGACGACCTCGAAGTTGGCCATCATCGCCATGTCCTCGTGTTCGAGGTTGTGGCAGTGCAGGACGTACCTCCCGCGGTAGCCGTCGAAGCGGGCGATGATCTCCGCTGTCTGTGCCGGGCGCAGGTCGAGGGTGTCCTTGCGGCCGAGGTCCGCCTTCGGCGGCTCGCCGTCGAGGGTGAGCACCTGGAACTGCACCAGGTGCAGGTGCACCGGATGGGCCACGTCGCTGGTCAGCCGCCACACCTCGGTGGCGCCGAGCCTGGGCCGAGCCAGGAACTTCGCCGGGTCGAACGCCTCGCCGTTGACGGTCCAGCCCGCGTGCCCGTGCACGTCCCCCGACTCGAACGCGAACTCGCGGGTGACGCTCGCCTTCGCCGGGTCGAGCCGCTCGACCTCCGCCAGCCGGGCAGGCACGTGGGTCGCGTCGCGTTCTCGGCGTACGACCCGGAACCGCATCACCCGCGCGGCGCCGTCCTCGCCGGCCGCGTTGGCCAGCACCACCGTCGTGCCCACCGGGAACCTGCCGAAGTCGACCACGACGTCGACGCGTTCGGCGGGGGCGAGCGTGAGGGTGGAACGGGGCACCGGGCGGGCCAGCAGGCCCCCGTCGCTGCCGATCTGCACGAACGCCGGGGCGCCCGCAGGCGTGGGACGCAGCGTCAGCTCGTAACGCCGGGCGTTGGAGGCGTTCAGGATCCGCAGCCGGTAGCGCGCGGCGCTGACATCGAGGTGCGGCCAGGGTGCGCCGTTGACCAGGATGACGTCGCCGAGCACGCCGCCCATGTAGGCCTCCCGCACACCGGGCCGGTCGCGCAGGTGCGGGTCGAGCGCGGGGTAGCGCAGGTTCCCGTCCGGGGCGAAGGACCGGTCGCAGATCATCAGCGGCAGCTCGCGTTCGCCCCGCGGCAGGGGGAGGGCGTCCTCCTCGTCGTCGCGGACGAACCACATGCCGGCCAGCCCGCGCCACAGTTGCGGAGCCGTGAAGTCCATCCGGTGGTCGTGGTACCACAGCGGCGCGGCCGGCTGGTCGAGCGGGAACTCGTACGTCCTGCTGCCGCGCGTCACCCGCGCCCGCGGGTCGGGCATACCGGTCGGGAAGTCGCCGTGCCGGGGCAGGAGCAGGTCGGTCGGGTAGCCGTCGCTCGCCGGTGGCGTACGCCCGCCGTGCAGGTGAGTCACCACGGGCACCGGCAGCTCGTTGGTCTGGTGCACGACCACTCGGCGGCGGCTGCGCGCGTCGACGGTGGGTCCGGGGAACCGTCCGGCGTACCCCCAGATCCTGGTGCGGGTGCCGGGCAGGATCTCCTGCTCGGCGACCCGCGGCGACAGGTCGTAGTAGTCGGTGGTGGCGTCGGTGCGGATCGGCCGGGCGACGGGCGGGATCGGCAGCGGCACCCGGAACGGCGGCGGTAGCTCGGCGGTGCTGGGCAGCAGCCGGGGTTCCGGGCTGCTGCTTCCCAGCAATGAGCAAGCCGAGGTTGACGTCGCCGTCAGCGCGGCGAGGGTGCCCGCCCCGAACATTCGCAGCGCCTGCCGGCGGCTCAGGCTCACGCTCGGGAGGCGGAGGAGAGGGAGCCGCCGCCCGGTCGCGACCACGCCCGCATGGCCATCACGATGACGCCGCCGAACAACGCGACCCCGAGCGGTACGTGCACCAGCTTCTGGTGCGAGCCGCCGAGGATGGCCTGGACGACGATGAGCACCAGCATCACCGTGCTGGGCACGATGATCCGCGGCGAACCGCCTCCCGGCTTCCAGACGAGGATGGCCGCGACCAGGGTGAGCAGGGAGAACGCAAACGCCAGGGTGGCCGTGCCGCCGTGCAGGTCCTTCGCGCCCGACCGGCCCGCGACGATCATCCCGGCGGTGATCGCCTGGACGAAGATCGCGACCGCCTGCAGGGCCACCAGCGTGCGGAACGTCGTGAACGTCCAGGCCTTCGTGGGCGCCCCGGCGGAGCTGCCGGCCCCCGGTCCGCCGGCCCCCGCTCCACCGGTGCGCGTACTCCTGGTGCCAGCCGATGCGTCGTGTGTCGCCATGACCTGAGCCCTTCTCGCCCGAGGTGGCCGCGGCCGATCCCCGGCTCGGTGCGGCCGCGGCTGCTCCGCGGCTCGTCACGGACCAGCCTCGCCGAGGGGGCCGGTCGGCCGCGTCCTTCCCCGGAAGGTCGTGTGCGTACCGCGTCCGGCGTACTCAGAGGGCGGTCAGGTCGTCGACCAGCGTAGGGCCGTGCTGCTCGAGCCAGCGGTCGAGCTGACGCGCACCGGCCAGCCGGTCGCGTACCTCGTCAAGCCGGGCTTGCCCCTGCCGCCATCGGCCCGCCCGCCACACCAGCGACTCCAGCGCGCGCAGCCGGAGCAGGTCGGGGAACGCGGCCCGCTCCGCGGTGCTCAGGGGGAGCCGGGACAGGTACGCCCGGCAGAGTACGTCCGTGGCGCGGTCCGACGGCTGCCACTCGGCGGTTGCCATCGACACCGCCCCGACCAGATCCGCCACCCGCAGGTCAAGCCCCGCGAACTCGAAGTCGAGCACCGCGCTGGGCCTGCCGTCGTCGTGCACGAGCAGGTTGCCCAGCGCGAAGTCGTTGTGTACGACCTGGACGGGCAGTGTCTCCCACCATCGCACCCGCATCGCGTCCACCCGCTCGGCGGCGGCATGGAGCCAGCCCGGGTCGTCGCCCTGCTCACCTGGCAGCACGCGAGCGAGTTCGGCGGCGAGCTCACCGAGGTCCGGAACGGCCGGGTGGACCTCCGACAGCGGATGGCGCCAGTCCGCGGGCGCGAGGCCGGCGGGGAGCTCGGCGAGCGCGAGATCCAGGTAGGCGAGAACCTCGCCGGCGAGGGCGAGGTCGCGGGTGGTGCGCCCGGCGGGACGGCCGGGAAGGTAGCCGAACAGCGCGACCGGGCCGCTCGGAGTTGGTACGAACGTCGCCCCGTCGCGGGTGGGGAGCGGCCGCGGCACGGCGAACGAGAGTCCCACGTCCGCCAGGCCGGTCAGCAGCCGGTGCTCGGCGGCCACCCGGTCGGCGGACTGGTTCTGGTACCCGCGTACGACATAACGCCGGCCGCCCGCCTCCACCACGTGCACGGAGTTGTTGGTGCCCGGACCGGCGGGGCGGACCGCATCGGGGGCCGGCACCCGCCAGCGGGCAAGGAGGTCGGTGAGGTTCGTCGGCGCGCCGTGCGGCGGCTCGTCCGGCAGCGGTCCGTCATGCGGCACGTGGGTCAGAAGTCGGCCTGGGCGGCGTCGGGCGGGAGCGAGGGGATGGGCCAACTCGGGTCGGGGCGCCAGTTCTCCCAGCCGTCACAGAACGGCGAACCCCACCGGGCCACCACCTCCTCGACGGCGTGCGCGTCCTTCTCGAACTCCGCGGCGTCGGCGGCCTGGTAGCGGCCCCAGCGTACGGCGGCGGCGAGCTCGTCCTCGTCCTTCCATTGCACGCTGCGGTCGGGCTGCACGACGACGTCGAGGACGTGGTCCTGGGTCACCACGTGGAGGTCGTCGCGGACGTGGACGTCCTCGAGGTTGACGTACCAGTTGCGGAACGTCCCGTCGGGCAGCCAGAACAGCCAGACCGACCAGGGGACCCCGGTCGGGGCGACCTTGAGGATGCCCGTACCGCGCCAACGGGTCCGCTTGAGTGAGCGGTTGTCCCGGACGCGGTACCAGTCGTCGATGTGGACCGAACGCGGTTCGCGGCCGTCGGTGAGCACCGGCCGCAGCACCGGCGTGCCCGGCGCCAGCCAGGCCACCAGGCCGTCGGCGTCGTCGCGTACGACGGTCATCGGCCGGACGGTCTCCGGACTCCCCGGCAGCCAGGTGCGCCGGCGGTAGTGCCACCAGATCTGCATGCGCGGCTGCCAGTACGGCGGCGAGCCGGACGGGCGCATCCCGGCGGTCCCGGGACGCTCCCCGGGCAGGGCGCTGGGTTCGGGGGGCGTACCGGAGGAGAGGTTCACCGTCGCGATCCTAGTCGCGAACGATCACGCGCACCTGTCTCGTGGTCATCCTCGGCCACGCCGGTCAGCCTGCTCATCCGGTGGGCGGGCAACGCCGGATCCTTCCGCGGAAGAATCCGGCCGGCCGCCGCGCAGGACCGAGGCGATCTCCGGCGCGGAGAACCCCGGCCCCATGACCACCTTGCCGTCCGGCCGCCGGTTCGCGGGCCTCGTCGGGCATGAGCGATCCGGGACCCGGATCAGGGGTGCGTCATCGACAGGACGTCGAGCGCCCGGTCGAGCTGCTCCTCGGTGAGGTCGCCGCGTTCGACGTACCCCTGCTCGATCACGACCTGCCGGATGGTCTTGCGCTCGGCGAGCGCGGTCTTCGCGACCTTCGCGGCGTTCTCGTAGCCGATGTAGCGGTTCAGCGGCGTGACCACCGACGGGGACGACTCGGCGTACTCGCGGCAGCGGTCGGCGTTGGCGGTGATCCCGGCCACCAGCCGGTCGGCGAACAGCACGCTCACGTTGGCGAGCAGGCGGATCGACTCCAGGAGGTTGCGGGCGATCACCGGCAGCATGACGTTGAGCTCGAAGTCACCCTGCGAACCCGCGAACGCCACCGCCGCGTCGTTGCCGACGACCTGCGCCACGACCTGGCGGGCGGCCTCGGGGATGACCGGGTTGACCTTGCCCGGCATGATGCTCGACCCCGGCTGCAGGTCGGGCAGCGCGAGCTCACCGAGGCCGGCGCGCGGCCCGGAGCCCATCCAGCGGATGTCGTTGGCCGCCTTGTACAGGCCGACCGCGATCGTGCGGAGCTGACCGGACAGCTCGACCAGCGCGTCGCGGGCGCCCTGCGCCTCGAAGTGGTTGCGAGCCTCGCGCAGCGGCAGTCCGGTCGTCTCGACGAGTTCGGCGATCACCTTCTCGGCGAACCCGGGCGGGGTGTTGATGCCCGTGCCGACCGCGGTGCCGCCGAGGGGAAGCTCACCGACGCGGGGGAGCGTGGACTCCACGCGCTCGATGCCGTAGCGGATCTGCGCGGCGTACCCCCCGAACTCCTGGCCGAGCGTCACCGGCGTGGCGTCCATCAGGTGCGTACGCCCCGACTTCACCACCTCGGCGAACTCGGCCGCCTTCGTCTCCAGCGCGTCGGACAGGTGCGACAGCGCCGGGATCAGGTCGTTGAGGACGGCGTACGTCGCGGCGATGTGGATGGAGGAGGGGAACACGTCGTTGCTGGACTGCGAGGCGTTGACGTGGTCGTTGGGGTGGACCGCCCGGCCGAGCGCCTCGGTGGCCAGCGTGGCCAGCACCTCGTTGGTGTTCATGTTGCTGGAGGTGCCCGAGCCGGTCTGGAACACGTCGATCGGGAAGTGCGCGTCGTGAGCCCCGGCGGCCACCGCGGCGGCTGCCTCCTGGATCGCCTTGGCGAGGTCGGCGTCGATGACACCGAGCTCGGCGTTGACCTTCGCCGCCGCGCCCTTGATCAGGGCGAGCGCCCGGATGTGCTGGGCCTCCAGTGTCGACCCGGAGATCGGGAAGTTCTCCACCGCGCGTTGGGTCTGTGCCCGCCACTTCGCCTTGGCGGGAACCCTGACCTCGCCCATGGTGTCGCGTTCGATCCGGTAGTCCTGCTCTCGCTCCTGCGCCATGGCCCGACTCTATTCCGCCCACCCGGTCGCGGATGTGATGAGGTTGCCGATGTGAGCGAGTCCACCCGCTGGATGACCACCGCCCAGGCCGCCGACCTGCTCGGGGTGAAGGCCGAGACGGTGTACGCGTACGTGAGCCGGGGTGTGCTGACCCGCCACCGCGGCGCGGACCGGCGGTCGTCGCGGTTCGACCGGATCGAGGTCGAACGCCTGGCCCGGAGGAACCGCCGTGGCGGCCGGGCAGGCGCGCTGGAGGTGGTCGTCGACACCGGCCTGACCCTGCTCGACCCGGAGGGCGCGCTGTACTACCGGGGACGCGACGCGGTGGTGCTCGCCCGGACCGAGTCGTTCGAGGCGGTCGCCGCGCTGTTGTGGGAAAGCGCGCACACCGGACCGTGGCAGGCCTCCCCGGCGGCGGTCGAGGTGGGCCGGCGAACCCAGGCCGCGTTGCCCGCGTCCACCCGGCCGGTGGACCGGATGCGAGTGGTGGTGGCCGCGCTCGCCGCCGCGGATCCCGTACGCGACGACCGCCGGCCGGCGGCGGTGGTGGCGTCCGCACGAGCGCTGGTCGCCGGCATCGTCGACTCCCTGCCCGAACGCTCGCCCGCCCCTGGCTTCTCCGTCGCCGAGCGGCTGTGGTCGCGGCTGGCCGACCGGGCACCCGGGCCGGGTGAGATCCGGGCGTTGAACGCGGCCCTGGTCCTGCTCGCCGACCACGAACTCGCCGCCTCCACCCTCGCCGCCCGGGTCGCCGCGTCGGTGTGGGCCGACCCGTACCTCGTGGTGCTCACCGGGCTGAGTGCCGGCGGCGGGATCCTGCACGGCGCGAGCGCCTCCGGCCTGGAGACGTTGCTGCGTACGACGCCGGACCCCGCGGCAGTGCCCCGGGTGGTCGGTGACCGGCTGCGTGGCGGGGAACACCTGCCCGGCTTCGGCCACAAGGTCTACTCCGGGCGGGATCCGCGCGCGGACGCCCTGCTGGAGCTGGTGCGCATCGCCGGTGAGCAGCCTTCCGAGCAGCTTTCTGGGCAGCCTTCTGTGCAGCCTCCGCACGGCGGGGTCGACGCCATCGTGGCCGAACTCGTGCGGGTCGTCGGCCGGCACGGCGGGCCGGCGCCCAACGTGGACCTGGCGCTGGCCGCGCTCGCTGTCAAGTTCGGCTTGACAGAGGGATCCGGCGAGATGATCTTCCTGCTCGGGCGGATCGCGGGGCTGGTTGCGCACGCGCTGGAGGAGTACCCCCACCGGGTGCGGTTCCGGCCCCGCGCCCTCTACACCGGCCCACCGCCCGGCACTCCGAACACGTCGGGCTGACGGGTCAGATCTCCGGCAACGGCTGCGGAGGAGGCGTACCGACGTACCTCGCGTCCGGCCGGATGATCTTCCGGTCTCGCGCCTGCTCCAGTACGTGCGCCGACCAGCCGATCACCCGGCTGGAGGCGAACGTCGGCGTGAACATCGTCCGGGGCAGCCCGCACAACTCCATCACCACCCCGGCGTAGAACTCCACGTTGGTGTGGATCTCGCGGTCCGGCTTGAGTTCGGCGAGCAGCGCCAGCACCCGGCTTTCCACCGCCGTCGCGAACTCCACCAGGTCGCCGCCGAGTTCGCAGGCCGTACGGCGGAGCAGTCGCGACCGCGGGTCCTCGGTGCGGTAGACCGGGTGGCCGAACCCCATGATCCGCTCGCCCCGCTCGATGCGTTCGCGTACCCAGGCGTCGATCCGGTCCGGCGTACCGATCGCGTCCAGCGCGTCCAGTGCACGGCTCGGTGCACCGCCGTGCAGCGGTCCGGACAGCGCGCCGACCGCACCGACCAGGCAGGCCGCGACGTCCGCGCCGGTGGAGGCGATCACCCGGGCGGTGAAAGTGGAGGCGTTGAAGCCGTGGTCGATGGTGGAGACGAGGTACCGCTCGATCGCTCGGGCGTGCTCGGGGCGGGGTTCGGTGCCGGTGAGCATGAAGAGGTAGTTCGCGGCGTACGACAGATCCGGGCGTGGCGGAACCGGTTCCTCACCTTGCCCCAGCCGGTGCAGCGCGGTCAGCAGCGTGGGGACCTGTGCGCACAGGCGCAGCGCGTCCTCACGGCGGGCCGCCTCGTCCAGGTCCCATATCGGCCGCATGCCCTGGGCGGCGCCGGCGAGGGAGAGCGCGGTCCGCAGGCCGTCCAGGGGCGCGGGCGCGGCGGCCGCGATCGCGGGCAGCACGTCACGCACGCCGGCCGGCACCTCGCGGTACCCGGCTAGTCGGGCGGTGAACTCCGCGCGCTGCTCCCGGTCGGGCAGTTCACCCGAGAACAACAGGTGCCAGACGTCCTCGACCGTACGGCGCTCGGCCAGATCGACCGCGGAGTACTGCCGGTAGTGGTAGAAGCCTTCGCGCCCGCGTACGTGGCCGATCGAGGTGTCGGTGACGCTCACCCCGGCCAGACCGGGCGGGACGACGATCGGGCCGGCGGCGGTGCCGGGGACAGCAGGCTGGGCGGGCTCGCCGGGGCTGCCGGGGTCGCCGGACAGGGCGCGCGAGGTGGTGGCGGTGGACGGCATGGACGACCTCCCGTGGATGCGGATGACAGGAGCGTCCGGCCGAACGAAATACATTGTCAATGTTGATTGGATCAACCTATATGGCCAGTACGCGGGGAAAGCGGGCGGAGGTGACGCGTCTCACGCCCCGGTGCGGCTGATGTAGAGGTAGTAGTCGAGCCGGCGGCCCTCCCGCGGAACCACCCGGTGGATCTCCTCACAGGTGCCGAACTCCCGCTCCAACCGGCGATGCAGCGCCAAGGACCGGCTGGCCGACCACACCGCGACCACCCCGCCCGGCCGCAGGGCACGCCGGACGACGCCGAGGAACTCGCGTTCGTACACCTCGGTGTTGGCGCGGTGCACGAGGAAGTCCGGGCCGTTGTCGACGTCGAGCAGGATCGCGTCGGTGCTGCCCGCGGGCAGTGCCGGTAGCCAGCGGCGTACGTCGGCGACGTGGACGTGCACCCGCTCGTCGGAGAGGACGCCCGCGGTGGGCGGGACCAGCCCGTCGCGTACCCAGCCGACGACGGCGGGTTCGAGTTCGATCACGTCGACCCGGGCGACGCGGGCGTCGGTGAGGAGCTCCCGCACGGTGAACCCCAGGCCGAGACCACCGACGACGACCGTCCAGGCCGCGTCGGCAGGCGCGTACGCCAGTGCGGCCCGGGCCAGCAGACGCTCGGTGGTGGTCTCCAGCGTGTCCATGACGAACGTGCCGTTGGTGATCAGTTCGTACACCTCGCCGGCGCCCGCCGGCTGCAGCGACCGGCGGCGCAGGGCGACCGAACCGCGCGGCGTCTCGTCCGCGGCCAGGGTCACCGGCCGGGTCGGGTCGAAGGGCGGAACCGGGGCTGGAACGGGGCCGGGAACGGGGCCGGGAACGGGGTCGGGCAGCACGGGCCCCAGCCTAGGCCGAGGCCACGCCGCCTCTGCGTCGGCGCAGATGAGGCCGGGATCCGGTGAGGATCCGCCGGGCAGCTCCTCGGGCGGTCGTCCGTCGGGAGGAGGCCCCACACGCGCCGAGCGGCTAGCCTTCAGAGGCCGTGACTGTGAGGTCGAAGGAGTGACGATGAGCAACACCCCGTGGGCGGCCGGCGGCTCCGGCGAACTCCGGGCCTCCGACGCAGATCGGGAGCAGACCGCCGAGGTGCTGAGGCGCGCCGCCGGGGCGGGCCGGCTGGACTTCGACGAGCTGGAGACCCGGCTCGAACGCACGTACGCGGCGAAGACCTACGCCGAGCTCATGCCGTTGACGGCGGACCTGCCCGAGGCAGCCGAACGCGAGTCGCGTCCGCAGAGCCGAGCCGCGGCGAACGCCCCCGCCCGGCCCGGGCCGGCGGAGGTGAACGCCCTGCTCAGCTCGCAGAAGGTGAACGGCCGCTGGCTGGTGCCGCCCCGGCTGTCCGCCCGCGCGTACCTCGGCGACGTGACTCTGGACTTCACCGACGCCGCCATCCCGCACGAGGTCGTGCTCGACGTCCAGGTGGGTTTGGGCCAGCTCACGCTGATCGTTCCCGACGACATCGCCGTGGAGTTCGAGCGGGGGACGACCGTCCTCGCCGAACGCAAGAACAAGACCCGCGGGGTGCACGGACCCGGCACCCCGGTGATCAGGGTGCGCGGGACCGTCGTCCTCGGCGAACTCACGGCCAAGCCGCCGCGCCGCGGTTGGTTCCGCCGCTGAGCGGCGGCGCGGCCCGTCTCAGCCGGCGCGGCAGAGCCGGAGGGGTCAGCCGGCGCGGCCGAAGTCGATCGTGGAGTAGGCCCGGAGCTTGCTGAGCGCGTGCTCGGACATGATGGACCGGATCGTGCCGCTGCGGGACCGCATCACCAGCGAGTGCGTCGTCGCCCCGTCGCCGCGGTAGCGCACGCCCTGCAGCAGCTCGCCGTCGGTGATGCCGGTGGCGACGAAGAACACGTCGTCGCCGGCGACCAGGTCGTCGGTGGTGAGGACCTTGCCGATGTCGTGGCCGGCGTCGATCGCCTTCTGGCGTTCGGCGTCGTCCTTCGGCCACAGCCGGCCCTGGATCATGCCGCCGATGCACTTCATGGCGCAGGCGGCGATGATGCCTTCGGGTGTGCCGCCGATGCCGGCCAGCAGGTCGACACCGGTGCCCGGGCGGGCCGCCATGATCGCGCCGGCCACGTCGCCGTCGGTGATGAACTTGATCCGCGCACCCGTGGCCCGGACCTCCTGCACCAGTGACTCGTGCCGGGGCCGGTCGAGGATCACCACAGTGACGTCCTCGGGTGACTCGTGCTTGGCGCGGGCAACGCGGTGGATGTTCTCGGTGATCGGCGCGGTGATGTCGATGGCGTCGGCCGCCTCGGGGCCGGTGGCCAGCTTCTCCATGTAAAAGACGGCTGACGGGTCGTACATCGCACCGCGCGGTGCCACCGCGAGCACGGACACGGCGTTGCTCATGCCCTTGGCGGTGAGGGTGGTGCCGTCGATCGGGTCCACGGCGACGTCACACTCGGGCCCCTCGCCGGAGCCGACCTCCTCGCCGTTGTAGAGCATCGGCGCGTTGTCCTTCTCGCCCTCGCCGATGACGACCACGCCGTGCATGCCGACGGAGGCGATGAGGGTGCGCATGGCGTTGACGGCGGCCCGGTCGGCGCCGTTCTTGTCGCCGCGGCCGACCCACCGGCCGCCGGCCATCGCGGCCGCCTCGGTCACCCGGACGAGTTCGAGGGCGAGGTTGCGGTCGGGTGCGTCCGCGTCGGTTCGGAGCGGAGGGGGCACGCCGTCGCTGCTGGCGGTGGTGCTCGTGCTGGCCATGGTCTCCCTGCTCTTCCTTCGCCGGCGTTCGCCGTGCGGCCGTGCTCTGCGCTGGGCGCGTTGCTACTCGTCCTCGTCGAGATCCTCGATCTCGTCCTGCTCCCTCGACGCGCGGGCCGCCTCCAGCCGGGCCCGGGCGCCGTCGAGCCAGCCCTGGCAGATGGTCGCCAGCTCCTCGCCGCGCTCCCAAAGACGCAGGGACTCCTCGAGGGTGGTGCCGCCGGCCTCCAGTTGGCGTACGACGTCGACCAGCTCGTCTCGGGCCTGTTCGTACGAAAGGGCGGTCTCGGGCTCGCGGGTGTCGGGCTCGCTCACCCTTCAGACCCTATCGACGCCCACCCCGGGCAGGTGTCGATGGTCCGAACCCGGGCGACTCCTCACCCGCGTCCTGACCCGCGTCCTCACCGGCTTGGCCGGCCCGTCCCGGCGGCGCCCTGAGCCTCCGAGCCGGCCGAGGTGTCCGACGCGTCGTCGCCGTCCTGTACGCGGACGGAGAACTGCCCGCCGGCCACCCGGGCGGCGAGAAGCTCGCCGCCGCTCACCTCGGCCGGGTCGCGGACCGCGTGCCCGTCGGCCTTCTGCACGACGGCGTAGCCCCGGTCCAGCGTCGCCTTGGGAGACAACGCACGCACCCTGGCCAGCTGGTGGTGCAGGTTGTCCTCGGCGCGATCCAGCAGCTGCCCGACACATCGGTCGGCGCGGTCGCGCAGCGCCACGATCTGCTCGGCGCGGCGTCCCAGGTCGCGCTCGGGGTCGCCGAGTGCCGACCGGGCTCGCAGCGTGTGCAGGCCGGTCAGCTCGCGGTCCAGCAACGCGCCGAACAGCTGGCGGGCCCGGCCGCGCAGCGCGTCCACCCGGGCGGTCTCCTCACCGACGTCGGGCACGATCCGCCGGGCCGCATCGGTGGGCGTGGAGGCGCGTACGTCGGCAACGAGGTCGAGCAGCGGTGAATCCTGCTCGTGCCCGATCGCGCTCACCACCGGCGTACGGCACTCCGCGACGGCACGGATCAGGCCCTCGTCGGAGAACGGCAGCAGGTCCTCCACCGAACCGCCGCCGCGGGCCACCACGATCACGTCCACGGTCGCGTCGACGTCCAGGCGGCGCAGCGCCTCCATCACCTGGCCCGCGGACTGGGGTCCCTGAACAGCGACGTTCTCCACCCGAAACCTCGCCGCCGCCCACCGGCGCCGGGTGTTCTCGAGTACGTCGTGCTCGGCGGCGGAGCCGCGCCCGCAGACCAGGCCGATCCTGGTGGGCAGGAACGGCAGCGGGCGTTTGCGCTCGCGGGCGAACAACCCCTCGGCGGCGAGCAGCCGCTTGCGGCGTTCGAGCCGGGCGAGCAGGTCGCCGAGTCCGACCGGACGGATGTCGGACGCGGCCAGGGACAGCGTGCCCCTCGGCGCGTAGTAGGCGGGCCGGGCGTGGACCAGCACTCGCGCGCCCTCGACCACCGGCGGGTCCACGATGTCGAACACCCGGCGCGGGCAGGTGACCTGCACGGAGATGTCGGCCACCGGGTCCCGCAGCGTCAGGAAGACCGTGGAGGTGCCCGGACGCCGGGTCAGCTGCGCCACCTGGCCCTCGACCCACACCGCGCCGAGCCGCCCGATCCACTGGCCGATCAGGTTGGCGATCTGGCGTACTGGCGCGGGGCTTTCCGGCGACGTCTGCAGGGCCATGGCCAGACCCTACGGGCCGGCTCCTACGTCTGGACGGAGGTGCCCCTTTCGTCCCTTTCCCGGCCGTTCGGACCCGGCTTCCGGCAGGTGCGCGGTGGGTGGGCGAGGCGTTGCCCGAGGAGCACGTGGCAAGCCTCACCCCGGCGGGCGGGCGTCCCCACCCCGGCGGGCCACCTACCATGAGGGGCATGACGTCGAGCGAACGCCGAGTCCTGCTCGCTGCCCCGCGCGGTTACTGCGCAGGAGTCGACCGGGCGGTGATCACGGTCGAGAAGGCCCTGGACAAGTACGGCCCGCCCGTCTACGTCCGCAAGCAGATCGTGCACAACAAGCACGTGGTCAGCAGCCTCGAAGCCCGCGGCGCGGTGTTCGTGGACGAGCTGGACAGCGTCCCGGAGGGAGCGACCGTGGTGTTCTCCGCTCACGGGGTCTCACCCGCCGTGCACGCGGAGGCCGAGGAACGTTCGCTGCGTACGATCGACGCGACCTGCCCGCTGGTGACGAAGGTGCACAACGAGGCCCGCCGGTTCGCCGGCGGCGGCCAGGACATCCTCCTCATCGGCCACGCCGGGCACGAGGAGGTCGAGGGAACCGCGGGGGAGGCCCCCGACCGCATCCAACTCGTCGAGGGTCCCGACGACGTCGACCGGATCGAGGTCCGTGACCCGTCCCGCGTTGCCTGGCTGTCCCAGACGACGCTCTCGGTCGACGAGACGATGCAGACGGTCGAACGGCTCCGGGAGCGGTTCCCGCAGCTGATCGACCCTCCGAGTGACGACATCTGTTATGCGACCCAGAACCGCCAGGTCGCGGTCAAGGAGATCGCCCACCAGGCGGACCTGATGATCGTGGTGGGTTCGGCGAACTCCTCCAACTCCGTACGCCTCGTGGAGGTCGCGCTGGAGGCAGGTGCCCGCGCCGCCTACCGCGTGGACAACGCCGAGGAGATCGAGGCTGCCTGGCTCGACGGCGTGCAGGTGGTCGGCGTCACCAGCGGTGCGTCGGTGCCGGACTCCCTGGTCGAAGGGGTGCTCGACCTGCTGACCGAGCACGGCTTCCCCGCCGCCGAGGAGGTCAGGACCGCCGAGGAGAGGCTGATCTTCGCCCTGCCGCCGGAGCTGCGTACGTCTCGGCGGGCCGCCTCGACCCGCTGACCCGGGCGCGGTGTGCGAACGCCGCCCGCACCGCGATCGTCACGAGTGCCACCGCGCAGCCGGCCACGATCGTCCACGACTCCCACGCCAGCCCGACCAGCACCGCGTGTGCCGGCGAAGTGGTCCTGGCGATCCGCTGGGGGTCCACGGCGGCGACCACGACCAGGCTGGCCAGCGCGGCGAGCGGCGGCAGGACGCCCGCGGTGAACATGCCGGTACGTCGTACGCCGGCCGCCACCCCGAACGCGGTGAGCACGAAGCACAGGCTGAACAGCAGGCCGACGCCCCCGGTCACCAGGATGTCGAGGAACGCGCCCACCACGCTGCCGCCGACGCCCACGACCACTGCGACGAAGGCCGGCATCCCCATCTTGTGGGGATCGGTGTTCGGCCGAACGACGCGCTGTGCCGGTGCTCCGGGCCCTCGGAGGTCCGGCCGTTGGCGCGCCGGGGGCCGGGCCGCCTGTCGTCGGATGTCCGTCACGGTCTGTGAACCGTTCTCATCGGTGTCCTCTGCGTGGCGCAGGCCCTTCGGCAGAAGGTCCTGCGGAAGCTCGGCGTCGTGCGCCGCCTCGTTCGTCGCCGGATCCATGGCCTCGCGCCGGCCGGCGTCGTGGTCGGTGGCGTCGTGGGTGGCGTGGTGCTCGGGGGAATCCGGCGACGGGAGTTGAACCTGCTCCGGCTCGGGTCGCTGAGCCAGGAGTGATCGCCAGGAAGGTTCGGACCGGACGTCCCGTCCCGAGAGGGCGGGTCTGGACTCTGGGAGCTCGCCCCCTCCGAACTCGCCCCCTCCGAACTCGCCCCCTGGGAACTCGGACCCTGGGAACTCGCCCCCTGGGAACTCGCCCCCTGAGAACTCGGGCTCGGCGGGGGTGGGCTCGGCGGGGGTGGACGGAGCGGGAGTACGTCGACGTCTGCCGATGACGGCAGGAGCCGAGCCTGTCTCCTCCGAAGTCGCGGGTGCGCCTGCAGGCTCCCAGGAACCTCCCGTCGGCGTCGGGTCGACGTCCGCGCCGACGTCTGGTTCGAAGGCGTCGTCGCTCAACGCGAACGGCAGCGGGCGCGTCCGGAATTCGCCGGACCGGGACAGCCGGGGGAGGGCGGTGTCGTGCTCGTCGAGATCCATGTCCGGGTCCGCAACCCGGTCCGCCGCGGCAGTTTCCGGCTCAGGTGACACCTCGGCCGTCCGGTCCGGAGCTGCAGAGGAGACCCTGGCCCGTCGCCCGGGGAGGACGGGCCGGCCTCGGTCCACCAGGCCGGGCCGGGTGGCGCCTGCAGTCGGCGGCGGCCAGGCGGCGCGCTCCGCCCGGGTGGGCAGGTCCGCCGGCAGGGGAAAAGCCACCCGACGCCCACGGACTGCCGGGCCGTCCGGTGACGGTGGGACCTCGGCCGACGAGGTGGCGATTCGCCGACCGCCGGGCCTTCGGGCGCGCTCGACCGGTGGACGCTCCCGCCACGTCGAGTCGATCGAGGGGCGTTCCCGCCGCGACGCCTCGATCGGCGGGCGTTCTCGGCGGGGAAACCCGGGCTGCGCGCGCTCGGCGCGCGGTGGTGGCGGGGTCGCCTCGGACGGCGCCGACGCCGGCCGACCCTGCACGCGTGGCTCCTGCACGCGAGAACGATATTGGGACCACCGGCCCGGCGTCATCCGGCCCGGCCGTAAATGATCATGACAATCGTCTCGCGGACCCGACAGTGCCCGGCGGTCTGCCCCGGCTCGACCCCGGCTCGACCCCGGCTCGGCACCCGCTCGGCACGACGTCAGCCCTCGCCTACCCGGCGAACCGCACGCGCCTCGGCGGCCGCCCCGACCAGCTCGGCCGCCGCGAGGGGTCGGACGGCCTGCTCGACCGGAGCGGGCGCCTGGAGGTCCTCGTCGGTCACCTTCAGCTCGTGCAGTCGGCGGGCGCTGACCAGCACCCTCGTCTCCAGCGAGCCGACGGCCTCGTTGTAGGAGCCGACCGCGCCGGTGAGCGAGCGCCCCAGGCGGTCGAGGTGCCGGCCGAGCCGGCCGAGCCGCTGGTAGAGCTCCCGGCCGAGCTCGAAGACCTCGCGGGCGTTGTGGGTGAGTGCCTGCTCGGTCCATGCGTACGCCACCGTGCGGAGCAGGGCGATCAGGGTGCTCGGCGTGGCCAGGATCACCCGGCGTTCGGCGGCGTACTCCAGCAGCGTGTGGTCGGCCTCGAGCGCGTGGGACAGGAACGCCTCACCCGGCATGAACAGCACCACGAACTCCGGCGTCGCCGGCAGCCGGCGCCAGTAGCCCTTGCCTGCCAGAGCGTCGACGTGGTGGCGGACGTGCCGGGCGTGCCGGGCCAGCCGCTCGGAACGGGTCCGGTCGTCGGCGGCCTCCGCCGCGTCCAGGAACGCCTCCAGCGGCACCTTGGCGTCGACCACCACGTGCTTGCCCCCGGCCAGGTGGACCACCAGGTCCGGCCGGTGGATGGCATCGGTGTCACCGTCGGTGTTGGTCGCGCTGTGCTGGAAGCTGACGTCGACGTGATCGACGAGGCCGGCGAGCTCGGTCACCCGGGCGAGGTGCAGCTCCCCCCAACGTCCGCGTACCTGTGGCTTGCGCAGCGCGGTGGCCAGCGCGCCGGTCTCCTTGCGGAGGGCCTCCCCGGTGAGGCGTACGGCGTCGACCTGCTCGCGCAGGGCCGACTGCAGCGCCACCCGGGACTCCTCGAGCTGGCGCAGCCGCCCGTCGAAGCGGTCCAGGCTCTCCTTCACCGGCGCCACCACCGTCTCGGCGGCCCGCACCCGGGCGTCGGTCAGGTCGAGCAGCTGCCGGCTGGACTGGGCGAGCGCGTCGGCGGACAGGGCCTTGAACTGCTCGGCCAGCGAACGCCGGTCGGCGGTCAGCTCGGCCAGTCGGCTCTCGGCGGCGTCCCGCTCGGCGGTGGCCCGGGCGAGCGACTCCGCGATCCGGACCCGCACCAGCAGCGCACCGATGGCCAGTCCGACCGCCAGTCCCACGGCGAAGGCGAGGAAGATCGTCCCGTTCATGGCGACCACTGTGACCGAGACCACCGACAAGACCCGGTCCGCCGCGCCGGGCGCTCGCTCGCACAGATCGCCGCGACCGTGCGCCCACCGCGTCGGGGGCACGCTCGCGTAGGCTTGCGGCCCGTGGCCTTGTCGATCGGAATCGTCGGACTCCCCAACGCCGGGAAGTCGACCCTTTTCAACGCTCTCACCGCAAATGACGTGCTCGCCGCCAACTATCCGTTCGCGACGCTGGAGCCGAACGTCGGCGTGGTCGGCGTACCCGACCCGCGGCTGGACGTGCTGGGCCGGATGTTCGAGTCGGCGAAGGTCGTACCCGCGACGGTGCAGTTCGTCGACATCGCGGGGTTGGTGCGCGGCGCGTCCGAGGGTGAGGGGCTCGGCAACCAGTTCCTGGCCCACATCCGCGAGACCGACGCGATCTGCCAGGTGACCCGGGCCTTCCGCGACCCCAACGTCGTCCACGTCGACGGCGAGGTCTCTCCGGCGAGCGACATCGGCACGATCACGACCGAGCTGATCCTCGCCGACCTGCAGACGATCGAGAAGGCGCTGCCGAGGCTGGAGAAGGAAGCCCGGCTGAAGAAGGACCTGGCCGAGACGATCGAGGTCGTACGCCGGACCCAGGCAGCCCTGGAGAAGGGCGTCACCGCGTTCGCCGCCGGGGTCGACCTGGCCGTGCTGCGCGAGCTCAACCTGCTCACCGCCAAGCCGTTCATCTACATCTTCAACTGTGACGAGGGCGAGCTCACCGACGAGGCGACGCGCGCCGAGCTGACCGAGCTGGTGGCGCCTGCGCAGGCGATCTTCCTGGACGCCAAGATCGAGTCGGAGCTGCTGGAGCTTCCTCCGGATGAGGCCGCGGAGCTGCTGGCCTCGACCGGGCAGGAGGAGTCCGGTCTGAAGATGCTGGCCAAGGTCGGGTTCGACACCCTCGGGCTGCAGACCTTCCTCACCGCGGGCCCGAAGGAGTCGCGGGCCTGGACGATCCGCAAGGGGTCCACGGCACCGGAAGCCGCCGGCGTGATCCACACCGACTTCCAGCGCGGGTTCATCAAGGCCGAGATCGTGTCGTACGAGGAGCTCGTCGACGCCGGCTCGATGAACGAGGCGCGGGCGCGCGGAAAGGTACGCCTGGAAGGCAAGGACTACGTCATGGCGGACGGTGACGTGGTGGAGTTCAAGTTCAACGTCTGAGCCCCGGGCCGGACAGTGGTAAGTGCGTGCGCGGCCGGCTCTGCCACGTCGTGCCCGGCGCGCCCTGACCGGGGCCGCGCCGGGCGTGCGGTGCGTGCCTATCCTGTGCCGCGTGAACATCGAGTTCAGCGGCGAGCTGTGGTTCTGGCGTGGGCCGGCGCCGTGGCACTTCGTCTCCGTCCCCGAGGAGGAGTGCGGTGAGCTGGCGGCGACCTCGCCGTACGTCACCTACGGCTGGGGAATGATCCCGGTCACGGCGCGGATCGGGGCGACGGAGTGGACGACGTCGCTGTGGCCGAAGGACGGCGGGTACATCGTGCCGGTGAAAGCCTGGGTACGCCGGGCCGAGAAACTGGAGCTCGGCGACGTGGTGAAGATCAGTCTGGCCGTCGGCGCCTGACTCGCTACGGTGTGACCGTGCCCGACGCGCAGTTCGCCGAGTCCCGGCTCGCCGAGATCTACGACTGGGTGGACTCCGACCGAAGCGACCTGGACGTCTATGCCGCGATGGTCGCGGAGTTCGGTGCCCGCAGCGTGCTGGACGTCGGGTGCGGCACCGGCACCTTCGCCTGTCTGCTCGCCGAGCGGGGAGTCGGGGTGGTCGGCGTGGACCCGGCGGCGGCCTCGCTGGAGGTGGCGCGGCGCAAGTCGGGAGCCGATCGGGTGCGCTGGCTGCACGGTGACGCGGCCACCCTGCCGCCGATGCGGGTGGACCTCGCCACGATGACGGGCAACGTCGCGCAGGTCTTTCTGACCGACGACGACTGGGCAGCGACCCTGCGCGGTGTCCGGGCAGCGCTTGCCCCGGACGGCCGGCTGGTGTTCGAGACCCGCGTACCGGAGCGGCAGGCGTGGCGGGAGTGGAACCCCCGCCACTCCCGCAGCCGTACGCACATACCGGGGATCGGCGCCGTGGACACCTGGGTGGAGACGACGGAGGTCTCCGGATCCCTGGTCAGCTTCCAGGGCACCTACGTCTTCGAGACCGACGGCTCGGTGCACACCTCCCGCTCCACGCTCCGGTTCCGAAGCCGCGAGGAGGTGGAGGAGTCCCTGGCCGCGTCGGGATTCGCCGTGGAGGAGATCAGGGACGCGCCCGACCGGCCCGGGCGGGAGTACGTCTTCGTCACCCGCCGGGTCGGCCGGGACGCGTCCTGGGACCAACCTCCGTCGTCTCCTCGGCGAGGGTGGGTCAGCCCTCCTCGATCTGGCGCACCTCGGCGCTGACGGTCCAGTTCTTCGGGTGGATCTCCAGGAACCGGCGGACCCATTCGACCGCCTCGGCCTTGTCCTCGGTCTCGGTGATGGAGTACCCGCCGACGACCTCCTTGGTCTCGGTGAACGGGCCGTCGGTACTGGTGATCCTGCCGTCGGACCAGGTGAGCCGGGTCCCTTCGGCGGTGGGGAGGAGCCCGTGGGTCTCCCGCATCACGCCGGCCTTGTTGATCTCCTCGAACAGCGCCGCGGCGCGGCCCTCGAAACCGGGGTCGGGCTCCTGGCCGGGCAGCTTCTGTTCGTCGATGCGGATCATGGTCAGGAAACGCGGCATGCCTGTGCTCCTCGATCAGTTCGGGACGGCGGGCCGACCCCGCCGCTCACCCCTCCTTCGAACAACGAGCGGCAGGATCGACACCGCTCCCGAACTTTTTGGAGGATCTTCCAAAACCCCTGTGCTCCGCCTAGTTGGGCGCCAGTCGGCGCAGGCGCCGGTCGCCGGGGTGTTGTTCGCCCGGATGCTGGTCGCCGGGATGTTGCTCACCCGGCCGAGCCCGTGGCAGCCGGAGACGGGCGCGTACCCGCTGCCGGCGACTGGAGTCGGTCAGCTGGGCCTGGTCGGTCCGTTGGGCCTGGTCGGTGCGTTGGCCCTGGTCGGTCCGTCGGGTCGACGACGGGCCTCCACCGAGATGGCGGTCCCGGGGCCGGCCCACGTCGGGGCGGCCCAGCAGAGCGATGGCGATCGGCTTCGCGGTGGAGACGTCGACGTCCCTGCCCTTGAAGACACGTACGCGCACGCTGGCGACGAGCCGGGCGGAACTGGCTCGCTCGGGCTTGCCGAAGGCGTAGATCTGGCCGCTGATGAGGCGGCCGCGGTAGTCGAGAACCCAGCTCTCCAGCAGTCCGCGAGCGATGGATTCGGGGTCTCGGCTGAACCAGCCGGTGCGGATCACGACCGGCGTCCATCGCCCCTCGGGAGTCGTGGACGCGATCTCGTAGGTGTAGAGCTCCCTCATGAGAACCCCCTCGGGTTCGCGGTCGGCACGCTTCGTCGGGAGCCGTGACCGTCGCCTGAGACCAGCATCGGCGCGAATTGACCGACAGGTCAACGCGTTAATCGAAGAGATATCTGAGCGGGTATTCATCGAACAGAGATTTCTCCCCCGACATTGCGTACCTGCGATTCCGGATCGGTGCTGGCTACCTTCGGCCACGGCCTGTCTTCCCATGATCAACATCAATTAGATTCGGCGCGCGTTCGCACACGTCGTACGTCGTCCGAAGTCGGGGAGGAGCATGGAAACCCGCCAGATTCGCGGACTCGGCGAACTCCGCCGGGCCGGCCGGGTCGGCCGCCGGACGCTTCTTCGCGGCGCTGCCGGAGGTGTCGTGGCCGCTGCCGGAGTGGTCGGCGCCGGGACGCTGACTGGTTGCGGCCTGAACCGCGACGGCGCGCTGGGCGACGGCACCGGTGAGATCACCGTGTGGACCTGGCCTGACAACGACCGGATGTTCCTGCAGACGATCCCGTCGTTCGAACGCCGGTATCCGCGCATCAAGGTCCGCGTGCAGGGATTCAGCGGGACGTTCAACAGCAAACTGCTCGGCGCCCTGGTCTCCGGCACCGGACCGGACGTGGCGATGGTGGAGATCACCAACGTCTCCAACTTCAAGAGCAAACCGGGGTTCGTCGACCTGTCGCGCAAGCCGTTCGGTGCGGCCGCGATGGCCGGGAAGTACGCCGACTTCTCCTGGAAGTACGTCGCCGACGACCGGTCCGGCCGCATCTTCGCGTTGCCCAAGAACACCGGTCCGGGCGGGATGTTCTACCGCCGTGACCTGTTCGAGGCCGCTGGGCTGCCGACCTCTCCCGCCGACGTGCACGCGGCGATGCGTGACTGGCCGACGTTCGTCTCCACCGGTCGCAAGCTCGCCGTGAAGGGCGAACGCTGGCTGCTGGACGACCCGGGCCAGCTGGTCGCCGTCCTGCGCAACCAGGCAGGTGTGTCGTACTTCGACGCCTCCGGTACGCCGCAGCTGGACAGCGACGTCGTGGCGAACGCACTGGAGTTCGCGGTCGGGCTGCAGAAGGACGGACTCCTCGCGCCGGACATGTCCTCCCAGGAACGCGGCGCGGCGATCAACGAGGGCGCGATCGCGACGTTCTTCTCCGGTAACTGGTTCGGCGGCCTGCTCAAGGCGCAGTACGCGCCGAAGAGTGCCGGCAAGTGGGGAGTGGCGCTGGCGCCGGCCACCGACGGCGTGAGCGCGTTCAACTACGGCGGCGACTTCATCGGCGTCCTGCAGGCCAGCACCAACCAGCTGGCCGCCTGGGAGTTCGTCAGGTGGGTCACCCAGGACCCGGTGAGTCTGGCGGCGATGTACGGCCGCGACCTCTATCCCGCCTGGAAGCCGGCGTGGAAGAGCGACTGGATCAACAAGCCCGACCCGTACTACGCGAACGAGAACGTCAACACCGTCTTCAGCGAGGTGTCCGCCACGATGCGACCGCCGGTGACGAACCCCAACGACGCGCTGGCCAGCACCGCCCTGTCGAACGCCGTCAACGACGTCGTGCACGGCGTCCGGGCGGTCCGGGCGGCGTTGCGGAAGGCGCAGGACGACCTCGAGGACAAGATCTCGTGAACGGGCGACAGGTGGACACCCGAACCCGGCCCTCCGGTCGCGCCGGCTCCGGCTCGGCGGCGGCTTCGTCGGCCGGCCTCGGCGACCGGGTGCGGGCGCACCGCAACTTCTACCTCATGGTGGCACCGTTCTTCGTGCTGTTCGGGGTCTTCGGGCTGGTGCCGATCGTGGCGGCGTTCTGGATCGGCTTCACCGACTGGGACGGCCTCAACCCCGCGCACTTCGTCGGCCTGGACAACTACGTGTCGATCGTCACCGACCCGACGTTCGGCAAGGCGGTGTTCAACACCGTCTACATCTGGGTGGGGTCGACGCTGGTGACGGTGGGTGCGGCGTTCGTTCTCGCCTACCTCGTCAACGAGTACGTCGTGTTCGGGCGGAGCTTCCTTCGGATGGTGTTCCTCCTTCCGCTGCTGGCCGCCCCGGCGGTGATCGCGATCATCATGAGCGTGCTGTTCTCCACGAACGCGGGCCTTGTCAACGCGTTCTTGTCGTTCGTCAGCGGCGACCGGGTGACCCTGGACTGGCTGGCATCCACGGTGTGGATCAAACCGATCGTCATCTTGATGATCACCTGGCGGTTCCTCGGCTTCCACATGCTGTTGTTCGTCGCCGGGCTCCAGTCGATCCCGCGCGAGCTGTACGACGCGGCCCGGGTCGACGGGGCGGGCGGGCGGCAGGTGTTCGCCCGGGTGACGGTGCCGTTGATGTTGCCGATCATCTTCTTCAGCGCCACGTCGTCGACCGTTGGCGCTTTCCAGCTCTTCGACGAACCCTTCGTGCTGACCAACGGCTCCGGCGGCACCGACCAGTCCGCCGAGGTGCTCGGCACGATGCTCTACCGCACCGCGTTCACCGACTTCCGCTTCGGTACGGCGTCGGCGCTGTCGTGGGTGATGTTCGCGCTGATCGCGGTGTTCACGGTCGTCAACAGCCGCTTGCTTCGGGTGCGGACATGACGGGGGTACCGGTCTCGGACTCGGTCCGGGTCCCGGTCAGGGACACGGTCACACCGAGGTCACTGTCGTGGAGAGGAGTGGGATGAACGGTGCGGGATCGCCGGTGGCCCGCCGGGCCGTCACGGTGATGATCTACCTCGTGGTGCTGGTGTTCGTCCTGCCGTTCTACTGGATGGCCGTACTCGCCACGCACGACAACGCGTCCATCTACCACTTCCCGCCGCCCCTGCTGCCGGGCGGGAACCTCTCGGCGAACTGGACCCGCCTGGTCGAGGTCGTTCCCGTACTCCGCGCGATGGGCAACAGCATCCTGGTGGCGGTCGCGCACACCGCGCTGGTACTGCTGCTCGCCTCGCTCGTGGGGTACGGCTTCTCGCGGTTCCGTCAGGCGCCCGGCGCGCGCTGGATGTGGCGGGCGCTGCTGGCGACGATCTTCATCCCGGGACTGGTCGGCCTCATCCCGTGGTACGTCCTGATCGCCCGGCTGGGCTGGATCGACACGCTGTGGCCGCTGATCATCCCGGGCGCGGCGAACGGGTTCGCGGTGTTCTGGATGCGGCAGGTCATCACCCAGACCGTCCCGGCCGACCTGTACGACGCGGCGCGGATCGACGGCGCCTCGGACTGGCGGACCTACTGGACGGTGGTGCTGCCGCTGATCCGGCCCGGGCTCGGCGCGCTCGGGGTGTGGACGTTCATGGGCACCTGGACGGCGTTCCAGATCCCGCTGATCGTGCTGAACTCGCAGGAGAACTTCACCCTCCCGCTGGCGCTGGCGAACCTGAACACGTTGTACGGGCAGGACACCGCCGCGGTGATGCTCGGCAGTGTGATCAGCGTGCTGCCGATCTTCGTTGCGTTCCTGCTGGCAGCGAAGCAGTTCATGGCCGGCCTGACCGCGGGTGCGCTGAAGGGCTGACGCTTCGGCGGTGCGGACGCGCTCTATCCGGGGGTGTCCTCGGCCAGCGCGCTGATCCGTCCGGCCAGCTTGACGTCGTTGTCGGTCACCCCGCCCATGGCGTGAGTGGTCAGCGAGAAGGAGATCGTCGTCCAGCGGATGTCGATGTCGGGGTGGTGGTTCATCTGTTCGGCGGCCTGCGCCACCCGGTCGACCAGGTCGATGCCGGCCATGAAGCTCGGTGCGGTGACCGCGCGGAACAACGCACCCGGGCGTGCCTCCCAGCCGGGTAGGTCGCGCAGGGCCTCGGTGATCTGGTCGTCGGTGAGCAACTGTGCCATGGCAGAACGCTGTCCTGTCAGCGCGTCGAGGTCAAGTTTCCCCAGGACACGCGAACGGCGTGGATTCCTCCGCGGAGGAATCCACGCCGTTCGGCTGAACGTCGATGCTGGGCGTACCGGCCGGGCTCAGACCTCCTCGCGCTGGTCGCGGCGGAAGATCTTCGAGCCCAGCCAGACCAGCGGGTCGTACTTGCGGTCGACGACGCGTTCCTTCATCGGGATGATCGCGTTGTCGGTGATCTTGATGTGCTCGGGGCAGACCTCGGTGCAGCACTTCGTGATGTTGCACATGCTCAGACCCGCCGCCGACTGCGCCAGTTGACGCCGGTCGTTGGTGTCCAGCGGGTGCATGTCGAGTTCGGCGTACCGCAGGAAGAACCTCGGTCCCGCGAACGCCGGCTTGTTCTCCTCGTGGTCACGGACCACGTGGCAGACGTTCTGGCACAGGAAGCACTCGATGCACTTGCGGAACTCCTGGCCCCGCTCGACGTCGGCCTGCGCCATCCGCCGCTTGCCGTCCGCGTCCGGCGGGGCCGGTGCGAACGCCGGGACCTCCTTGGCCTTCTCGTAGTTGAACGAGACGTCGGTCACCAGGTCCTTGATCACCGGGAACGTCCGCACCGGCGTCACCGTGATCGTTTCGTTCTGGTCGTACTCCGACAGCCGGGTCATGCACATCAGCCGCGGCCGGCCGTTGATCTCCGCGCTGCAGGAGCCGCACTTGCCGGCCTTGCAGTTCCACCGGACGGCGAGGTCGCCGGCCTGGGTGGCCTGGAGGCGGTGGATCGCGTCGAGGACGACCTCGCCCTCCTCGACCGGGACGGTGAAGTCGGCGAGCGCGCCGCCGTCGACGTCGCCGCGCCACACCCGCATAGACAGGTCGTATCCCATCACTTCTCCTCGAAGAGCGCCTTGAGCTCGGCCGGCATCTGCGGAAGGGGCTGGATCGCGAGTTCGACCGAGTCGCCGCGCCGCCGCAGGACGATGTTCTTCGTGCCCCAGTCCTGGTCGGTCATCGGGTAGTCGTCGCGGGTGTGTCCGCCTCGGCTCTCGGTCCGGGTCAGCGCGGCCTTGGCGATGCACTCCGACACCCAGAGCATGTTCTGCAGGTCGATGGCGAGGTGCCAGCCCGGGTTGTACTGGCGGTTGCCCTCCACCGTCAGATGCCGGGACCGCTCGGCCAGCTTCTCGATCTCGCCGAGCGCCTGCTCCAGCTCCTCCGCGGTGCGGATGATGCCGACCAGGTTGTGCATGACCTCCTGCAGGTCCTTCTGCACGGTGTAGGGGTTCTCGCCGCCCTCCTCCGAGAACGGCGCCAGCGCCGCGTCCGCCGCCGCCCGCACCGCGTCGTCGTCCACCGTCACCGGCGAGTCCTTGGTGCGCGCGGCGTAGTAGGCGGCGTTCAGGCCCGCCCGGCGGCCGAACACCAGGAGGTCCGACAGCGAGTTGCCGCCGAGCCGGTTGGAGCCGTGCATGCCGCCCGCGACCTCACCCGCGGCGTACAGACCGGGAACGACGGACGCGGCGGTGTCCGGGTCGACCTCCACGCCGCCCATCACGTAGTGGCAGGTCGGCCCGATCTCCATCGGCTCCCGGGTGATGTCGACGTCGGCCAGTTCCTTGAACTGGTGGTACATCGACGGGAGCCGCCGCTTGATGTACTCCGGGTCGCGCCGGGACGCGATGTCGAGGTAGACCCCGCCGTGCGGTGTGCCCCGGCCGGCCTTCACCTCGGAGTTGATGGCCCTGGCCACCTCGTCACGGGGGAGCAGCTCAGGTGGGCGCCGGTTGTTCTTCTTGTCGGTGTACCACCGGTCGGCCTCCTCGATCGAGTCCGCCGTCTCCGCCTTGAAGAACTCCGGGATGTAGTCGAACATGAACCGCCGGCCCTCGGAGTTCTTCAGCACCCCGCCGTCACCGCGTACCGACTCGGTGACCAGGATCCCGCGCACCGACGGCGGCCACACCATGCCCGTCGGGTGGAACTGCACGAACTCCATGTTGATCAGGCTCGCGCCCGCCCGCACGGCCAGCGCGTGCCCGTCGCCGGTGTACTCCCAGGAGTTCGACGTCACCTTGAACGACTTGCCGATGCCGCCGGTGGCCAGCACGACCGAGGGAGCCTCGAACGTGATCAGCCGCCCGCTCTCGCGCCAGTAGCCGAACGCCCCGGCCACCCGGTCGCCGTCCTTGAGGATCTCGGTGATCGTGCACTCCATGAACACGTCGATCCCGAGGGCGACCGCGCGTTGCTGCAGGGTGCGGATCATCTCCAGGCCGGTACGGTCACCGACGTGGGCGAGCCGGGCGTACCGGTGGCCGCCGAAGTCGCGCTGGGAGATCAGCCCGTCCTTCGTACGGTCGAACAGCGCGCCCCACTCCTCCAGCTCCAGCACCCGGTCGGGCGCCTCCTGGGCGTGCAGCTGGGCCATCCGCCAGTTGTTCAGCATCTTCCCGCCACGCATGGTGTCGCGGAAGTGCACCTTCCAGTTGTCCTCCGGCCAGGCGTTGCCCATGGCCGCGGCGATCCCGCCCTCGGCCATCACCGTGTGCGCCTTGCCGAGCAGGGACTTGCAGACGATCGCCGTCCGCGCGCCCGCGTCGTGGGCGGCGATCGCGGCCCGCAGGCCGGCGCCGCCGGCACCGACCACCACCACGTCGTAGGAGTGCCGCTCGCCTGTGTTGCGTGGTTCGACTGTGCTCATGCGATGTACCTCGGTCTCCTCAGAAGAACCGGACGTCGGTGATCGCGCCGGTCGCGAGCAGGTAGACGTAGAAGTCCGCCACCGCGACCGAGATCAGCGAGGCCCAGGCGAAGCGTGGGTGGTGGCCGTTCAGCTTCGACACGAACGTCCAGAAGCGGTAGCGCACCGGGTGCTTGGAGAAGTTGCGCAGCCGGCCGCCGGCGATGTGCCGGCACGAGTGGCACGACAGGGTGTAGAGCCAGATCAGCACCACGTTGACCAGCAGGATCAGGGTGCCGAGACCCATGTGACCCCACTCGTGCTGCGGGTTGCGGAACGCGATCACCGCGTCGTAGGTGAGGATCAGGGCGATCAGGAACGCCGCGTAGAAGAACCACCGGTGGATGTTCTGCAGGATCAGCGGGAACCGCCGCTCTCCGGTGTACTTCTTGTGCGGCTCGGGCACCGCGCACGCCGCCGGCGACAACCAGAAGGAACGGTAGTAGGCCTTCCGGTAGTAGTAGCAGGTGAGCCGGAATCCCAGCGGGAAGATCAGGATGACCAGGGCGGGGGAGAACCACGCCGGCAGGAAGCTGATCGGCTGCCCGAAGTCGCTGGCGCCGGAGACGCAGTGGGTGCTCAGGCAGGGGGAGTAGAACGGCGAGAGATACGGCGAGGCGTAGTAGTTGGCGCCGGCGAACGCGCGCCAGGTGGAGTAGACCACGAACGCCGTGAACACCGCGAAGGTCACCGCCGGATAGATCCACCAGCGGTCCTGGCGCAGCGTCCGCTCACCGATCTGCGCGCGTTCGGGACCCATCACTCCCGTTGCCATCTCGCCCAATCCTCTCGCGTGGCCGGTCCGGTCGCCGGCCGAGCGTCCCGGGCGTAGTCCCCGGGTACGGACGCCGACGGTGCGGGTGGGGAGAGTCTGCCGCACGCGTGGCCACCGTGATCGACCAGGTTGTCACCCGGGTCGGGGGATCGCCTGGGGGCCGATGTGACCGACGCCACCCGTGCGTCAGCTTCGTCTGGCATGTTGCACCCTTCCGGCCGTACATAGTGGGCGCCGGGGCCAGGTCGGAATGTGTGATCGGCCACACTCGGGCTCGGGGCGGCGTTCGCACGCTGCGTACGCCCTCCGAACGCATGGCGAAAAGCGGCCAGGCCGGGCGTAGCGGCGGTTCCTGAGAGGTAGTGTCCGGTCACCTTCTGCCACCGAGCCGGAGCCGGGTGTGCCCGGGGTCCCCGGCGGTGGCCCGGACGTGAGCCGCGGAGCTGCCGCCATGACAACGACGTCACCTTCCCGAATCCGCCCCTCCCGACGTGCGTTCCTGGCCGGCGGGCTCGCCGCCGGGGCCGCGGGCACCTTCCTCGCCGCGCCATCGCCGGCGTACGCCGAGCAGGCGCAGGGGATCTCCTGGCCGGCGCGGCGGGAGCTGCCGGTGTTCGCCCGGCCTAGCCACCTGGACGCGCTGATGATGGCCGGCGACACCGCCGAGGACGTCAAGTTGCTGGTCACCACGCTGCAGGGGCTGGTCAACCGCGACCGGCCCCGGATCTACGTCGTGGTGGGCAGGCCCAGCGAGGGCGCGGACACCTGGCTGAAGGACACCCACGTCCCGTACACGACGTTCACCGACCCCTGGCAGGTCCTCGACCGGCACCTACACCGGGTGAAGGGGATCGTCGTGTACGACCCGGAGGTGGTGGAGACCGTCAACGTCGCCACCACGATCGGAGCGCTGCGGGGCGGAGTGATCGCCGGCCCCGAGCTGGCCGGCAGGCTCACCGCCGCGCCGTACGACCTGCCCGTGCTGGACGACCTGCGCGGCCGGTTCGACTCCGACCTGGCGGCCACCACGTGGGCGTTCGAGCACCTGTGGCCGCAAACGAGCCACCGGGTGCTGTTCGGCCTCAACCCCGGCCAGAGCGTCCCGATCCCGCCGGACAACTGGAAGGACTTCCGGGAGATCCTCCGCGAGGACCGGCCGATCCGCGACTCCTCCAACCGCGCCGTGCACGACCTCGACCTGTCGGCGTTCCTCGGCGGCGATGCCGTCTACCTGAGGTTCCAGGACTCCCAGCCGGCCGACGGGTGGGGACCCGCGGTGCACCAGCTCACCGTCCGGGCAGACGGGGCGGTGCTCGCCGACCTGACCGCCGGCACCGACCCGGAGCGGGCGGCGCTGTTCGACAAGGGCGGCTCGATCGTCAAGCCGCAGTCGGGCACCACGGATGCGCACCGCTTCGCCGACGGGACCAACTACTTCGTCTACCGGCTGGCCGTCCCGGACGGCACCGCGAAGCTGGTCGTCTCGGTCGACATGTGGAACCAGTACCTCGTCTCCGCCTCGAGGACCGCCCCCGCCGTCTCCTCCGACGACCGCCGCCCGGCCTCCCAGCAGTTGCGCGACTACGCCGTGGCCACCCGGGCGATGCCGTTCTGGCTGGCGTCCAACGACAGCCCGGAGGACACCGCGCTGATGGAGCGGATCTTCACCGCGGCCGACATGGGCACGCCGTACCTCGGCTGGTTCACCGACGAGTTCAACGGCGTGCGGCTCGCCTCCCGGCACGGCGTCTACGTGCTGGCCGCGGACTTCCTGGAGAACGCCTCGGTGTTCGGCGGGGTGCGCGCGCCGATCCGGCCGCAGCAGGTGCCGGCCGCGCCGAAGCTCGCGAAGAAGGTCTACCTCACGTTCACCTTCAGCGAGGGCGACAACCTGCAGTACGACCAGCACCGGATGCGGCAGCTGTGGGACCACCCCGACCGCGGCAGGGTGCCGCTGAACTGGTCGGTCAGCCCGCTCCTCGCCGACGTGGCCCCGGTCATGATGAGCCACTACCTGCGCACGGCGACCGCCGCCGACACTCTGGTCGCCGGGCCGAGCGGCCCGGGCTACTTCTTCCCGTCGCTGTGGCCGGAGGACGAGCTGCCGAAGTTCCTCGCCGCCACCCGGTCCTACCTCGACCGGCCCGGCCTGGACGTGATGTACGCGCTGGACGACCGGTCGGCGCTGACCGAGGCCTCCGCCTCGGCGTACAACGACAACCTCGACCTGCGCGGCGTCTTCTACAACATGTGGTTCGTGCGCAGCGACACCACCGTGATGGACGGCGACCTGCCGGTGTCGACGCAGCTCGCGATCGGCGACCGCGCGGTGATGCGGGACCGGATCCTGGCCAACGCCGAGGACTACGACGGCAGCAAGCCGGTGTTCGTCGCGGTGGGCGTACCTGCGTGGGACCTCACGCCCGGCGACATCGTCTGGGTGGTCGACCAGGTACGGGCGAAGCTGGGGGACGACGTCGCAGCCGTGCGCGGCGACCACTACTTCACGCTGCTCCGCGAGGCGAAGGGGCTGGCGGGCTGACGAGGCCGCGGCGCCCGGCCGGCGGAACGCTCCTGCCGGCCGGGTCTCGCGGCCCGGCTCAGCCGAGCGCCTCGCGCAGGAAGTCCAGCTCCAGCAGCAGGAGGTTCTCCGCGACGACCTCCTGCGGCGTCATGTGGGTGACACCGGTCAGCGGCAGCACCGTGTGCCGGCGGCCGGCCGCCAGCAGCGCGGACGACAGCCGCAGCGTGTGCGCCGCCACCACGTTGTCGTCGGCCAGCCCGTGGATGAGCAGCAGCGGCCGCTCCAGGCCGGCGGCGGCGTCGAGCAGGCTGTTGCGGGCGTAGACGTCGGGCTGCTCGTCGGGGTGGCCGAGGTAGCGCTCGGTGTAGCAGGTGTCGTACAGGCGCCAGTCGGTGACCGGCGCGCCCGCAACGGCGGCGTGGAAGACGTCCGGCCGGGCGATCACCGCGAGCGCGGACAGGTAGCCGCCGTACGACCAGCCTCGCATCGCCACCCGGCCCGGGTCCACGTCGTCGGGGTAGCGCCGGGCGATCTCCCCGACCACCTCCACCTGGTCGTCGAGGGTGCTCACGAAGTCGTTCAGCACCTCGCGTTCCCAGGCGGGGCCGCGGTTGGGGGTGCCGCGCCCGTCCGCGACCACTACGCAGAACCCCTGGTCGGCGAGCCACTGGCTGGCGAGGAACGCCGCCCGCGCGGAGCGCACCCGCAGCGCGTGCGGTCCGCCGTAAGGGTCCAGCAGCAGCGGCAGCCGGCGCGAGCCCGGCGTGTGGTCGCGGGGGAAGAGGACCGCGGTCCGCAGCTCACGGGGGCCAAGGCGGAGCAGCGTGACCTCAGGCGTGAACGGCGGCCGCTCCTGCCGGGACTCGATCCGGCCGGCCTCGGCGCCGTCACGCAGCACCCGCACGACCGTCCCGTCGTGGTCCAGCGACTGCGAGACCAGCAGCACCGTGCCGCCGGACGCCCGGCCCAGGTGCACGCCCGGCTCGCGGGTCAGCGGCGTGACCGTGCCGTCCGGCCCGACCCGCACCACGTGCTGCTCGGTGGGTTCGGTGGTTGCCGAGACCAGCACGCCGTCGGCGTCGACGTCGAGTACGGCGCCGACCTGCAGGCCGGCCGGCGTCACCGGCTCGCCGTCGAACGCGAGCTGCCGGGTCTCGGCCGTGTCGACCGTCGTGAGCAGGCGCCCGTCGGGCAGCCAGCGCGGCGTACCGGAGACGATCTCGACCCACGCCGGGTCGCCGTCCTCGCGGACGACGGTGGTCGTGCCGGTGGCCGGGTCGACAGTCAGCACCTGCGCGGACTTCTGGTCGCGGCTGAGCACCCGCAGCAGAGGCGGTCCGTACGACGTCCAGCTCACGTCGACGAGGTAGGGGTACGCGGCGGCGTCCCAGCGGACCTCCCGGCGCTCGCCGGCGAGGTCGACCAGCCACAGCGAGACGTCGGCGTTGCCGGTGCCTGCGGCGGGGTAACGCACCGGGACCGGCGGCTGGTCCGGCTGGGCCGGGTTGGCGATGTGCCACTGCGGCACCGGGGCCTCGTCGTAGCGTTCGACCAGCAGCGACGTGCCGTCCGGTGCCCACCAGAAGCCGCGTACGCGATCCATCTCCTCGGCGGCGACGAACTCCGCCACGCCCCAGGAGACGGTGGTCTCACCCGGCTCGGGTCCCACCAGCACGCGCTCGCCCGGCGTCCCGCCTGCCGCGCCCGCTTCGGCGTGGGTGTCGACCAGGCGCAGGCCGGCGTTGGAGGCGTACGCGACGTACCGGCCGGACGGGTCCGGGCGCGGGTCGACCACCGGCGCGACCGACGGGAGCTCGCGGACCTCCCCGCCGTCGAGGTCGGCCAGCCACAGCCGCGACGACAGCGCGAACGCGGCGTACCTGACGTCCTGGTCGCAGGCGTACCCGACGATGCCCGCGGCGCCCTCCCGGGAGCGCTCGCGGCGCGCGCGCTCGGCGGGGGAGAGGTCCTCCCGGCCGTCGGTGAGCAGGGTCGCGGGGTCGGCGACCCGGCGTTCGGTGCCGGAGGCGACGTCGTACGTCCACAGCTCGATGCCCCGGTCGGTGCCCGAGGGTGCGCGCAGGAAAACGATCCGGCCTCCGTCCGGAGCGATCGTGAACGTACGCGGCGCGCCCAGGCTGAAGCGGAGGGTCCGGGCGTTCAGCCGGGGATAGGTCGGGGCGGAGGTGGCGCCCGCGGACTCGGCGGGGCGCGGCTGCGGTGTGGTCACGAAAGCCGATCCTGGCATGCCCGGACCCCGCGGTGCTGGTGGAGCCGGTCCGTATGGTTGCCCTATGGCAGACCGCAGAATCCTGCTCGTGCACGCGCATCCGGACGACGAGACCATCGGCAACGGCGTGACGATGGCGAAGTACGCCGCCGAGGGGGCACAGGTCACCCTCGTCACCTGCACCAGGGGCGAGGAGGGGGAAGTACTCGTCCCCGAGCTCGCCCACCTGGCCGCCGACCGCGACGACACCCTCGGTGACCACCGGGAGAAGGAAATGGCCGCGGCCATGGCCGAGCTCGGGGTCACCGACCACCGCTGGCTCGGCGGCGTCGGCCGCTACCGCGACTCCGGCATGATCGGCACCCCCGCCAACGACCGGCCCGAGTGCTTCTGGCGGGCCGACCTGTGCGAGGCCGCCGACCACCTGGTGGCGGTGATCCGTGAGGTCCGCCCGCAGGTGCTCGTCACCTACGACGAGTTCGGCGGCTACGGCCACCCCGACCACATCCAGGCCCACCGGGTGGCGACCTACGCGCAGTTCCTGGCCGGGGCACCGTCTTACCGCCGCGACCTCGGCGAGGCGTGGAGCATCCCGAAGGTCTACTGGGGGGCGATGCCGGAGTCGATGATGCGGGAGGGGCTGCGCCGGCTGCGCGACATGGGAGAGACGGCGTTCGAGGGGATGGACCCCGACGGCGAGCTGCCGCGGACGTTCGTCCCCGACGAGCTGATCTCGGCCCGCATCGACGGCAACCACCACGTCGAGCGCAAGCTGGCCGCGATGCGGGCGCACGCCACCCAGATCGCGGTCGACGGGCCGTTCTTCGCGCTGTCCAACAACCTCGGCAACCAGGTCTGGGGCACCGAGTGCTACCGGCTCGTGTACGGCAGGCCGGGCCCGGCCGACCCGGCCACCGGCCAGGAGAACGACCTGTTCGCCGGGGTGGCCTGATCCTTCCGGCCGGCGCAGGGCGGGTTCCGAGGTCGGGCGTCTCAGGTCGGAACATGGCCTAGGCTCCCCAGGTGGCAGCACTTTCGCGGGTGGCCGGACTGGCCGCCGCCGCGGTCCTCGGCCTGGTGGCCGGCACCTGCGGCGTCGTGGTCTCCCGGGTGAACCTCACCGTGCTCGGGGCCCGGCTGCCCTACGGCATCGTGCTCGCTCTCGTGGTGGCCGCGCTGTTGTTCGCCCAGTGCAGGTACCTCCTCGGCAAGGGCGGCGGGGTGGCTGCCGCCCTGGGCTGGGCCGTGCCCGTGGCGGCGGCACTGTGGCCCCGGCCGGAGGGCGACGTCGTGCTCGCCGGCGACTGGTACGGCCTCGGCTTCGTGGTCGCCGGGTTGTTCCTGGTGGGCTGGCAGCTCCTGCGCCGGGGTGACCGCCGCGCCCGGGCCGGCCAGGGCGGGCGTCGTACGGGGACGACCGGGGGTTCGACGAGAAGAGGGGACCGTGACCGCTGACCATCAGCACGTCCACCACGACCAGTCCGCCCACGACCAGCCGCACGACCAGCCGCTCGCACCCGTGGGCGAGGCCGACTACAAGGCCGCCATGGCCCGGTTCGCCAGTGGTGTCACGATCGTCACCACCTGCCTGGACGGGGTGGACCACGCGATGACCGCCAGTGCGTTCACCTCCGTCTCGCTCTCCCCGCCCCTGGTGCTCGTCTGCGTGGAGAAGATCGCCAGGTTCCACTCGGCCGTGCTGTCCGTCGGCACCTGGGGCGTGTCCGTGCTGACCGACGACAGCCACCAGGTGGCCACCCGGCTGGCACGCCGCGGCCGTCCGCTGCAGGGCCAGCTCGACGGCATCCCGGTGCACCGCGGGGTCACCGGGGCGGCCCTGCTGTCGACCGCCGCGGCCCGGCTGGAGTGCCGTACCGTCGCCGTCCACGACGGCGGCGACCACTCGATCGTGGTCGGTGAGGTCGTCGGCACCGACGCCCCGGCGGATCCTGCACCGGCGCTCGTCTACTACGCCGGTGGCTACCACGCCGTCGGTGCCCGGACCGACCCTGAGCTCCAGGTCTGAACCGACCGCGCGGAGCTGGACACCCGGACACCCGGACGCCCCGACACCCCAATACCCGGACAACCGGACAACCGGACAACCGGACACGGCACCGCGGACCGCCCCGGCCGCCCAGCGTCACCGCCTCAATCACCGCATCGCGGGCAACCCGTGCAAGGGCACACGGACCGGAAACGCGCGGGGTCCGGTCCCGGCGGAGGAGGTCCACAGCCTCTACTCTTGGCGGGATTGTCACCGAGCGCCCGCCTGCCGCGGGTCTCGGCCACGCACCACAGCAACACGGAGGACGCCGTGCGAGACCCGGGCGAACCCGGTCAGCCGACGCCTGAGCCGACCCAGTACCCATCGGCGGAAGCCGACGCGCAGTCCGCAGCAAGGCGCGGACGGGTGATCGTACTGGCGACCGTAGGCGTCCTGGTCGTGCTCCTGGGCGGATACGCCCTGCTCGCCATCACCCTAGGCGGCAGCGTCCCGCGGGGCACCTCCGTGGGCGGTGTCGACGTCAGCGGGCTCAGCCGTGACGAGGCCGTCCAGCGCCTGCGCGACCGCCTGGCGCCGAGGGCGGAGGACTCGTTCCGGGTCGGCGTGCGTGGCAGGACGTACAGCCTCGAGCCTGCCGAGGCCGGGCTCGGCCTCGACCTGCCCGCGACCGTGGACGCCGTCTACGTTCCCCGCAGCCTCAACCCCGTCGAGGTCTCCAAGGCGCTCGGGGGTGGCGGTGACGTCGCTCCCGTACTCACCGTCGACCACGCCAAGCTGGACGCCGCGGTCGCCGGGCTCGCCAAGGAGGTCCGCAAGGCCGGGAGCCCGGGCGGCATCACCTTTACCGGCGGCACCGCGAAGGCCGCCGACCCGGTGGTCGGATACCGGCTGGACACCGCCGCGTCGGCCGACCGGATCGAGCAGGAGTTCCTGCGGACGACCGCGCCGATCGACCTGCCCGTGACGGAGCAGAAGCCCAAGGTGGGCCAGGCCGAGGTGCGCCGCGCCATGCGGGAGTTCGCCACCCCCGCGATGTCCGGGCCGGTGAAGGTACGGGTCAACGACAAGTCGTTCGACGTGTCGCCGGCCGAGGTCGGCGCCGCCCTGACGATGGTGCCCGACAAGTCCGGCCGGCTGGCTCCCAGGCTCGACGTGGCGGCGTTCGAACGAAAGGTCGCCGACCGGCTGAGGGTCCTGCAGATCGAGCCGAAGGACGCCTCGGTGCGGATGTTCGCCGGCCGGCCGACCGTCGTGCCCTCCACCCAGGGCCAGACTGTTCCGCCGGCCAACCTCGCGCGCGCCGTGGTGGCCGCGCTGCCGAAGTCCGGGGCGGAGCGGGTCGCGACCGTCCGGACCAAGGCGACCGACGCGAAGTTCACCACCAAGGACGCGCAGAACCTCGGGGTGAAGCAGGTCGTCGGCCAGTTCACGACGTACTACCCGCACGCCGCCTACCGCAACACCAACATCGGCCGGGCCGGCGAGCTGATCAACAACCGGCTGATCAAGCCCGGCGAGACCTTCAGCCTGAACGGCATCCTCGGCGAGCGGACCGAGGCCAACGGCTTCGCCAAGGGATTCGTGATCGTGGGCGGCCGGCTGCGCGAGGAACTCGGCGGAGGCGTCTCGCAGGTCGCCACCACGACGTACAACGCAGCCTTCTTCGCCGGTATGGAGGACGTCGAACACCGCCCGCACGCCTTCTACATCGACCGCTACCCGGTCGGTCGCGAGGCCACCGTCTACTGGGGTTACCTCGACCTGAAGTGGCGCAACAACACCCCGTACGGCGTGCTCGTCCAGGCGGTCAACCAGCAGAGCTCGCCGGGGAAGAAAGGCAGCATCACCGTCCGGCTGTGGAGTACGAAGTACTGGACGGTGAAGGGGCAGACTTCGGCTCGCCACAACTTCCGTGAGCCGAAGGTGATCTTCGACGAGAAGGACGGCTGCGTTCCCCAGGACGGTGTGCGCGGGTTCGACGTCGACGTCACCCGCAGGCTCTACCGCGGCAGCTCGCTGGTGAAGACCGAGACTGACCACGTGCGCTACAGCCCGGAGGACCGGGTCACCTGCGGCCCGTCGCCGACACCGACGCCGAAGCAGACCCCCACCCCGAAACCGAAGCCGCCGGCCGCCGTGGGGAACTGACCGGCCCGGTGGGCCCGGACCGGCTACCGGGCCGGGCCGTAGTAGCGGTACTGGTGGTCCAGCCGGAAGCCGAGCCTGTCGTACAACCGCAGCGCGTCGGTGTTGTCTGCGGCCACCTGGAGGTACGCCCAGCTCGCACCCAGGTCGCGGCCCCACGTGCCGAGCGCGGTCAGGACTGCACGAGCCAGTCCGCGCCGCCGGTAGGCCGGGACGACCTCCACCGCGCTGAGGCCGAGCCACCGGCCGGTCACGACGCCGCGCCCGATCCCCACCAGGTCCTGTCCGGCCCCACCGGTCGCGCTCGCCGTGAGCCGGGCCAGGGCGACGTGGTCACCTCCGCCGAGCACCTTCCGGGCAGCCGGGCCCGAACTTCCGTACAACTCCGTCCAGGCCTCGTCCGGCTCGCCGCCGAGGGCGACCTCCACCGCCGGTCCGCCGGTACGGGAGAGCATGTCGGCCACCGGCGCGACCCGTACGTCGGTGGTGTCGAAGCCGCGCTTGCCGCTGGCCTTCGCCCGCCAGCCCCTGGCCAGCAACTCCGCCTCCAGGGGTGTGCCCACCACCACCTGGATGCGGGGCGGCAGACCTGCGGCGGCGTAGAAGCCGGCCACCCGGTGCAGCGCGTCGTCCAGGGGGCAGCCAGGGTCGCCCGCGGGTACGACGGAGTTGGCCCGGCCGGTGAAGCCGCCCGCCGCCTGCAGCAGCCAGCCGCCGAGCCGTTCGGTAACGGTCGCGGGCCAGCCCCGCGCCGCGACCAGCGCCAGGGCCGCCCCGGTCTCCGGCGCGTCCCCGGCCGGATCGGCGGGATCGGCCGGATCGGCGGGATCGGCCGGCTCGGTCACGGCCGGGTCGGCCGGATCGGCCGGCTCGTCGTTCGCCGGGGCGCGCCGTGGCCGGCGTGCGGGCGCGGGGGGAACCGGCTTGCCGGCCACCACGTCGTCCTCGGCGACCTCGACGAGTTCACCGTCCCGGCGCCGCAGGGCCAGCCGCCCGCCGGCCCAGGACTCGAGCACACCGAGGACGTCGCCGTAGACCGTACGGCCGTGCTCGACACCGAGCCGACGGCGGACGACGACCCGGTGGCCGACGTCCGCGGAAGACAGTGGCACCGTAAAGGGACCCTTCGTTGTCACTGGTTGTACCGACCTGGCGATACTAGGAGGGTCAGTTCGACAGAGGAGGAACCGGTGACCTACGTCATCGCACAGCCGTGTGTTGACCTCAAGGACAGGGCGTGTGTGGACGAATGCCCCGTCGACTGCATTTACGAGGGCAAGCGCATGCTCTACATCCACCCGGACGAGTGTGTCGACTGCGGCGCGTGTGAGCCGGTCTGCCCGGTCGAGGCGATCTTCTACGAGGACGACGTGCCCGACCAGTGGAAGGACTACTACGCCGCGAACGTCGACTTCTTCGACGATCTCGGCTCGCCTGGCGGCGCCGCCAAGACCGGGGTGATCGACAAGGACCACCCGCTCGTCGCGGCCCTGCCGCCGCAGAGCACCGAGGAGTGACATCCGCGGGGGCTCCGCCAGGTGCGGTGGGGCCCCCGACGAGGCGAGCGAGAGGGGCACCGTGCGAAGTCCGCTCCCGGACTTTCCCTGGGATCGACTGATTCCCGACAAAGAACGCGCCGCCGCCCATCCGGACGGCATCGTCGACCTTTCCGTCGGCACCCCGGTCGATCCCACCCCGGAGGTCGTCCGCGCCGCCCTGTGCGATGCCGCCGACGCTCCGGGCTATCCGCAGACCTACGGCACTCCCAGGCTCCGGGAGGCCGTGGTCGGCTACCTGGAACGCCGGTTCGGCCTGTCCGGCCTCGACCCGGACGCGGTGCTCCCCACCGTGGGCTCGAAGGAGTTCGTCGCCTGGTTGCCGACCATGCTCGGCCTGGGCCCCGGTGACGTGGTGGTGGTCCCGGAGACGGCCTACCCGACGTACGCCGTTGGTGCCCAGATCGCCGGCTGCAGGGTCGTTCCGGCCGACTCGACGTTCGCGTTGGGGCCGGAGCAGGTCAAACTCGTGTGGCTCAACTCACCTTCCAACCCCACCGGGCGGATCCTGCCCGCCGCCCACCTGGCCAAGGTCGTCGCCTGGGCACGGGAGCGGGACGTGCTCGTCGCCTCCGACGAGTGCTACGCCGAGTTCGGCTGGGACGAACAGCCGGTGTCGGTCCTCGACCCGGAGGTGTGCGGCGGCAGCCACGCCAACCTGCTCGCCGTCCACTCGCTGTCCAAACGATCCAACCTCGCCGGCTACCGCGCAGGCTTCGTGACGGGCGATTCCGCTTGTGTACAAGAGCTCCTGGGTGTCCGCAAGCATGCCGGGATGATGGTGCCGGCGCCCGTCCAGGCGGCGATGATCGCGGCCCTGTCCGACGACACCCACGTCGACGAGCAGCGGGCGAGGTACGCCGCGAGGCGCGAGGTACTGCGGGAGGCGTTCACCGCCGCTGGGTTCGAGGTCGACCACTCCGAGGGCTCGTTGTACCTCTGGGCCACGCGTGGGGAGCCGTGCATGGACACCGTACGGTGGTGTGCGGAACAGGGCATTCTGGTCACCCCCGGTGATTTCTACGGAACGGCGGGTGTCCGGCATGTCCGGGTAGCGTTCACCGCGACTGACGAGAGGGTCGCCGCCGCGGCGAGCCGTCTGCGGGGCACGCGCGACCGCGGGTGACCCTGCGTTGTACCGATCTCCCCAGCACCCTGGGGGGTGACACGACAGCAAATGCGGAGGATGCCGACACGTGGGCCGGCCGATCGGCGGCGGCTCACGAGTCGTGGAGATGCGGGACGGGCGTCGTTCGTTGGGACGACAGTTGAGACGGGCGTCTTCGGGCGTCCCGTCGGGACGGCACGACCCGACTCCCTCCACGGCGGCGTCGTCCCGAGCCGGGCCGAACAGGGCAGGACGGAGGACACGAGCGTGACCGACCAACAATTCACGCTGAAGCACGCGAACGGTGAGGTCGAACTCCCGGTCGTGGCCGCGAGCGAAGGTGCTTCGGGCGTGGACATCTCGGCGCTGCTGAAGCAGACCGGGCATGTCACTCTCGACCCGGGTTATGTGAACACGGGTGCCTGCACGTCGGCCATCACCTACATCGACGGTGACGCCGGGATTCTGCGTTACCGCGGCTACCCGATCGCCGAGCTCGCGGAGAAGAGCAACTTCCTGGAGGTGTCGTACCTCCTCATCTACGGCGAACTCCCCACGCAGGCGCAGTACGACGAGTTCGCCGAGAAGATCCGCCGGCACACGCTGCTGGACGAGGACCTCAAACGGTTCTTCGACGGCTTCCCCCGCGACGCGCACCCCATGCCGGTCCTGTCCTCGGCCGTGAGCGCGCTGTCGACCTTCTACCAGGACAACCTCGACCCCGCCGACGCCGAGTCGGTGGAGATCTCCACCGTCCGCCTGCTGGCCAAGCTGCCGACCATCGCGGCGTACGCCTACAAGAAGACCGTCGGGCAACCGTTCCTGTACCCCGACAACTCCCTCGGCTACATCGAGAACTTCCTCCGGATGACCTTCGGGCTGCCGGCCGAGCCGTACGAGGTCGACCCCGCCGTGGCGGAGGCCCTCGACCTGCTGTTCATCCTGCACGCAGACCACGAGCAGAACTGCTCCACCTCGACCGTGCGGCTGGTGGGTTCCAGCCAGGCCAACCTGTTCGCCTCGATCTCCTCCGGCATCCACGCGCTGTCCGGCCCGCGGCACGGCGGCGCCAACTCCGCCGTCCTGTCGATGCTGGAGCAGATCGTCGCCGAGGGCGGTGACGTCGCCAACTTCGTCGAGCGGGTGAAGAGCCGGGAGAAGGGCGTCCGGCTGATGGGCTTCGGGCACCGGGTCTACAAGAACTACGACCCGCGCGCGGCGATCGTGAAGAAGACCGCCGACGACGTGCTCGACCGGCTCGGCAAGTCCGACCAGCTGCTGGACATCGCCAAGCAGCTGGAGGAGGTCGCGCTGAACGACGACTACTTCGTCCAGCGCAAGCTCTACCCCAACGTCGACTTCTACACGGGCCTGATCTACCGCGCGATGGGCTTCCCGACCCAGATGTTCACGGTGCTGTTCGCGCTCGGCCGGCTGCCCGGCTGGATCGCGCAGTGGCGGGAGATGATCGTCGACCCGGCGAACAAGATCGGCCGGCCCCGGCAGGTCTACACCGGCGAGCGGGAGCGGTCGTTCGTCGGCATGGAGCAGCGGTAGCCGCGTAGTTCCCAGCGGCCACAGTCGGTCAGGCGTCGGTCCGGTCCGGAGCCCGTTCCTCGGGCGACGGCGGGACCGGCGCCTGCGTGTCGGTGGGAACGCCGGCAGGCACCGACTGCCCCGGAGTCTCCGGCGCCTCCCGGGGCTGCGGGGGCAGGGTGACCGGCGCCGGTCCGGCAGGGCGACGGCGCAGGACGCCCAGCCAGATCACGCCGAGTGCCACCAGCAGGACGAACCCCACCGCGCAGGTCACGGCGTACAGCTGGATCTGCACGGCCGTCGGCCGGGGGACGAAGCCCAGCGAGAGCAGCCGCGGCTCCCAGGTCGTTCCGGTGACGAGCAGGGTGAAGACGATCGCGACGCTGCGCAGGGAGTCCCACAACGCGTGCAGCAGGCCCACGCCGAGGAAGGTGAAGAGGATGCCGGTGGTCGGCCGCACCCGGCGACCGCGGGCCGCGGCGAAGATCGTCCCACCCAGCAGGGCGGTCCACAGCGCCTGGCCGACGGGTCCGACCGGGCCGCGGAGCAGTTCGGTCTCCACCAAGGTGCGCAGGGACAGTCCGCTCACGTTCAGCAGCGCCTGCAGGCCGTAGCCGACCGTCTCGCAGGCGCCGAAGCCGAACCCCACCACGGCACCGAGCACCAGGCCGGACCGCAGCGTCCGGGTGGGCAGCCGGCGGGCGAGATACAGCAGCACCAGCGCCTTGAGGATCTCCTCGCCGAGCGCCACTCCGACGTACCCGAAGACGTCCGGTGTCCGGAAGTAGCCGGCGAGGGCGGACGCGCACAGCAGGCCGAGCACGCCGCTGACGAGGTACGCCCGGACCAGCAGGGAAACGTCGAGACCGGGCACGGGCCTGCGTTCGTGCACCCATCGGGCATACGTGAGCGGTCCGAGGAAAGCGCCCAGCACGACCACGACGGGCAACAGCGGCGTGTCTCCGCCGCTCAGCGTCACGACGGCGGCGAGCAGCCACAAAGCGAGCCCGGACAGCAGGAACCGTCCCCAGGCGTACGACGTCAGCCCGCGCCGCTGCCCCGGGGGGCGGCCGGGTAGTGCGGGCATCCCGCTGGGCGAGGCGGGCCTGCTGGGCTCGTCGGTACCGGATGGCTCGTCCGGCCCGGCCTGGCGCGGGGCCTGCCCGGTGACGTCGCTCATATCGAGGTCTTCTCCATCGCGCCCGGCGTCTATGCCTGGGCCGGGCGCGGCGGACGGCCCAGGCCGCGGGGTGCGCCCTGGCGGTCGGGTGGCCCGCCCGCGAGCCCGGCCGAAGTGCCGGGAGTGCGGACTTCGGGTCCGCTGGGTACGACGCTGTCCAGATTCGTTCGGAGTCCATCCGGAGTCCATCCGGAGCCCGTCCGGAGCCCGTCCGGAGCCCGTCCGGAGCCCGTCCGGAGTCCATCCGGTGCCCATCCGTCCGCGCCATCGCCCCCTGGTGCGGCACGGTGCCGGTGCTCACGCCGGCAGTCCGCAACCAGGGAGGCGACCGATGTCCGGCAACTCGGGCAATCCCGGCGACGTCGTGGAGGAGGGACCGCGATCCAGGCGGCCCGGCTCGTCCGGCCGGGACCCGTCGAGCCCGGCCCGGCCGCCCGGAATGGCGCCGCGCCCCGGCGTGGAGACCTGGGCACACCTGGCCACGCTCGGCGGATGGACGCTGGTCTTCGGCCTGGTGGTGCTGGCCTGGCCGCGGCTTCCGGTGGTGGACTTCCAGACGCTCGTCGGCGGCTGGTTCTTCGCCGTGGGCACCACCCGGCTGGCGACGACCATGCTGGCCACCCGACGTGCGCGGCTGTCGGGGGAGACGGTCTACTCCGCCCTGCTCGGCGTACTCCTCGTCGCGTCCTCGGCCCTGTGCCTGCGCGGCCTGCTGACCACCGTGGTCCTGCTCGTCGTCCTGGTCGCACTGCACTGGCTGCTGAGCGGCTTCGGCGAACTGATGGCGGCGCTGGCCGGCCCGCCCGGCGGCCGCGGCTGGCAGTTCGCCGCCGGGCTGGTCGCGGTGGGCGTGGGGGTGGCGTTCCTGCTGCTGCCGGATCTGTCGCTCTCGACAGTGGTGCCGATGACCGCGGTGAGCTCGCTCGGGGCGGCCGGGGTGCAGGTGGTGGCCGCGATCGCGATGCGGCCGGTCACCGAACGCCCGGAGCCGGATCGGCCGGTTCGGTCAGTTCGATGAGTTCGGTGAACCCACGACGACACGGACCCGGGTGGGTGCGGCAGCCCGGTCGGTGCGCCAGCCGTCCTTGGACCGGTCCGCCGTCCACGTGCGGCCGGCATAGGAGACCGACCCGATCCCGAACCGCTTGGCGTAGGCGACCGACCACTGCGCGACCGACCAGCCGAACCTGGCTTCGCCGGTGCGTACGGGCACGTCCAGGACCAAAGCCGCGGTGTTGCCTGCCGCCAGTCCGTCGTTGCCGCCCCGGCCGACGGTCGCGCTGGTGACCCGTCCCCGGTCGCTGCCGTAGGCCTTGGCGAGCTCGGCGGACAGGTCGGCGGTGGTGGTCGGGCCGCGCTGCCCGGTCGGCTGGAACTCACACGAGAACGCCGCCGGCGTCTGGCCGGTCAGGGCGGAGGCCAGCGCCCGGGCGTTGGACTCGTGCTGGGAGTACGCGCTGCCGTCGGCCGACAGCTGGACCCGTTGCGCCGCCGCCGCGATGTCCATGGTGGTGTAGCCGGGCACCTTGGCCAGCGCACTGTAGAACCGGCCGGTGGCGTAGTAGGGGTCCTGGATCTGTTCGACCGTGCCCCAGCCCTGGCTCGGCCGCTGCTGGAACAGGCCCACCGAGTCCAGATGGCCGTAGTCGATGTTGCGCAGGCCGGACTCCTGGTAGGCGGTGGCCAGCGCGATGCTCGCCGCCCGCGGCGGCAGGCCGCGGCGTACTGAAACCGCGGAGATCAGCGCGGCGTTCTGCGCCTCCTCCAGCGGGAGTTCGGCCCGGATGCCGTTGGCGGTGGCGTGGCACGCCTCCACCAACGGCTGCCGGAACAGGAACTCCGAGGCCAGCATCGCGCCGGCGACGACAAGCCCGCAGGCGATCGCCACGATGGCGACGGCCCTGGCGATCCGCTTCCCCCCGGACGCGGTCATCAACCGTTGGAGTGCAACGCGGCGTTGAGCTCGACCCCTCCGGTGGTACGGGGGAGGGCCTCGAGCGCTCCGGAAATGCTGTTGCGCCAGAAGAGCAGGCCCGGCGTACCGGACAGCTCCCGCGCCTTGACGATCTCGCCGTCGGGCATCTTCACCTTCGAGCCGGCGGTGACGTAGCAGCCGGCCTCGACCACGCAATCGTCGCCGAGGGAGATGCCGACGCCGGCGTTGGCGCCCACCAGGCACCGCTTGCCGATGGAGACGACCTCGGTGCCGCCACCGGACAGGGTGCCCATGATGGACGCACCGCCACCGACGTCGGACCCGTCCTCGACGACCACGCCGGCCGAGATGCGGCCCTCGACCATGGAGGCGCCGAGCGTGCCGGCGTTGTAGTTGACGAAGCCCTCGTGCATCACCGTGGTGCCCTCGGCCAGGTGGGCGCCAAGGCGAACCCGGTCGGCGTCGGCGATGCGTACCCCTGCCGGCAGCACGTAGTCGACCATCCGGGGGAACTTGTCCACGCCGTACACCGTGACCTCGCGCCCGGCGGCCCGCAGCCGCAGCCGGGTCTGCTCGAAGTCGTCGACCGCGCAGGGGCCGGCGCTGGTCCACACCACGTTGGTCAGTACGCCGAAGATGCCGTCCAGGTTGGCCTCGCGCGGGCGGACCAGCCGGTGGGACAGCAGGTGGAGCCGGAGGTAGGCGTCGGCCGCGTCGGCGGGCGGGGAGTCGAGGTCGGGGAGCACGGTACGGACGACGGTCCGGCGTACGCGCCGCGCGTCGTCCTCGTCCGCCAGGGCCGCGAGCTCGGCCGGGAGATGGTCGTCACCGGGCCCCGGCGCGCCCAGTGCGGGCGCGGGATACCAGGTGTCGAGGACCTTGCCGTCATGGGTCGTGGTCGCGAGTCCGAAGCCCCAGGCGCCAGGTGTGTTGGTCATGTGGTTCAGCCTGCCAGAGCCGGGCAAGCGGGCGAGCCCGGGTCCGACAAGTGCCGGACGGCTGGATTCGGGCACTTTCGTCGTACGGTCGCCCCTTTGTGCACCACCTCGCCGGACGCTCGGCGCCGCTCCTGGCAGACTGCGAGCCATGCCGAGCCTGGATCTTCACACCGACGTCGTCACCCTCACCCGCGCCCTGGTCGACGTCGAGTCCGTGAGCGGGAACGAACGCACGCTCGCCGACGCGGTGGAGGCGGCACTGTCCGGTCTGCCCCATCTGCAGACCGGCAGATTCGGCAACACCGTGGTCGCGCGCACGTCGCTGTCCCGGGCCGAACGCGTCGTCGTCGCCGGTCACCTGGACACTGTGCCGGAGGCGGGCAACCTGCCGTCCCGGCTGGTCGACGACCGCATCTACGGGCTCGGCGCCTGCGACATGAAGGGCGGGGTCGCGGTGGCTTTGCGGCTGGCCGCCACGATCACCGAGCCGGTTCGTGACGTGACGTACGTCTTCTACGACTGCGAGGAGATCGAGGCGGAGAAGAACGGCCTCGGCCGGTTGGCGCGCACTCGGCCCGAGGAGCTGACCGCCGACTTCGCCGTCCTGATGGAGCCGTCCAGCGCGCAGGTGGAGGGTGGCTGCCAGGGGACGCTGCGGGCCGAGATCGTGCTGCCCGGCAAGCGCGCGCACAGCGCCCGGGCCTGGATGGGCGCCAACGCCATCCACGCGGCCGCGCCGGTGCTGACCCGGCTGGCCGAGTACAAGCCGCGCCAGGTCCCGGTCGACGGGCTCGTCTACCGCGAGGGGCTGAACGCCGTCGGAATCACCGGGGGCGTGGCCGGCAACGTGATCCCGGACGAGTGCCGGGTCACCGTCAACTACCGCTTCGCGCCGGACCGTTCGGAGGCGGAGGCGTTCGCCCACGTGCAGGAGACGTTCGCGGGGTACGTCGTGGAGCTGCGCGACTCCGCTCCGGCGGCCGCGCCGGGGCTGGACCGGCCGTCGGCCGCGGCGTTCGTCGAGGCGCTGGGGGTGCAGCCGCACCCGAAGTTCGGCTGGACGGACGTGGCGAGGTTCGCCGAGCTCGGCGTACCGGCCGTCAACTACGGGCCCGGGGAGTCCGCGCTCGCCCACACCCGCGACGAGTACGTCGAAGTCGCCGAACTCCACTCCTGCGAGGACCGTATGGGTGCCTGGCTTCGCGGCTGATTGTCCGCTGATTCACCCGGCTGTCGGCCGCGCCGGTTACCCTTCGGTGCCATGTGGCCAGATCAGGACGACCCGTTCACCTCCGCGTCATCGGTGTCATCGACGTCACCGGTGTCAGCGGCGTCATCGGCGTCATCGGTCCGTACACCCGACAAATCGGCGTCGGCCGGGACCGAACCGGCGGCGGCCGGGACCGAACCGGCGGCGAGGCGGCCGCCGGAGAAGCAGCGGGGCCGGGTCGTCACTCGGCGTACCCAGGTGGAGACGAGCACGACCGACCAGCGCTTGCTGGACACCCGCGGTCCCTCCGACTGGGTGCACACCGACCCCTGGCGGGTGCTGCGGATCCAGTCCGAGTTCGTCGAGGGCTTCGGCATGCTCGCCGAGCTCGGGGCGGCCATCAGCGTCTTCGGCAGCGCCCGCACCCGGGTCGAGGACCCGATGTACGCGATGGCCGAGCGGGTGGGCCGCGGCCTCGCCGAGGCCGGTTACGCGGTCATCACCGGTGGCGGGCCGGGTGTGATGGAGGCCGCCAACAAGGGGGCAAGCCAGGCCGGCGGGGTCTCGGTCGGCCTCGGCATCGAGCTGCCGTTCGAGCAGGGCATGAACCCCTGGGTCGACGTCGGCATCAACTTCCGCTACTTCTTCGTCCGCAAGACGATGTTCGTGAAGTACGCCCAGGGTTTCGTCGTGCTTCCGGGCGGGTTCGGCACCTTCGACGAGCTGTTCGAGGCGCTGACGCTCATCCAGACGAGGAAGGTCACGTCGTTCCCGCTGGTGCTGATCGGTACGTCGTACTGGTCGGGGCTGCTGGCCTGGCTGCGCGACACGGTGCTCGCCGACGGCAAGATCAAGCCGGCCGACCTGGAGATGCTGCACCTGACCGACGACGCCGACGAGGCCGTCGAGTTCGTCGTCCAGGCATCCCGGCGACCGGTCGTGGACGCCGGAAACGGCAGTGCTGCGGGAGAGGCCGGCCCCGGCGGCAACGGCGGCAGGGCCGGCAACGACGGGAACGGCGGGCCGGTTCCGCCCGACTGATGCAGTCGCTCGGCGGCGGGTTCGTCAGGCCAGCCCGCGGCGCGGACGCGCGGGCGGCCGGACTCCGCGGACCGAGGCCACCATGTCCAGCACCTGCCTGGTCTCCCGTACGTCATGGGCGCGGAAGACACGCGCGCCCTGCCACGCCGAGACGGCGGTGGCGGCCAGCGTCCCGGGCAACCGCTCCCCGACCGGAAGGTCCAGCGTCTCGCCGATGAAGTCCTTGCGGGACAACGCGACCAGGACGGGCCAGCCGGTGGCGACGAGCTCGTCCAGCCGGCGGGTGACCTCGAGGGAGTGCCAGGTGTTCTTGCCGAAGTCGTGGGTCGGGTCGACCACGATCCCGTCCCGGCGTACTCCCGCCGCCACCGCCCGCTCGGCCAGGTCGGTCACCCTGGCCACGACGTCGGCCACCACGTCGGCGTAGGCCACGCGGTGCGGGTCCGTACGCGGGGGCAGGCCGCCGGTGTGGGAGCAGACCAGCCCGGTGCCGAACTCCGCGGCCACCTCGGGCAGCCCCGGATCGGCGCCGGACCAGGTGTCGTTGATCAGGTCGGCGCCGGCCGCGCACAGTTCCCGGGCGACCGGCGCCCGCCAGGTGTCCACGCTGATCACGAGTTCGGGGTGGCGGGCCCGGACCTCGGCGACGAAGGGCGCGGTCCGGGCGAGTTCCTCGGCCACGCTCACCTCCGCGCCGTGGCCGGCCTTCACCCCGCCGATGTCGACGATGTCGGCGCCGTCGGCGACCACGGCCTCCACCCGGTCCAGAGCTGCGCTCTCGGCGAACGTCGCTCCCGCGTCGAAGAAGGAGTCCGGCGTCCGGTTCACGATCGCCATCACGGCGTACTCCCCGGCGCCGAACTCCCGTCCGCCCAGCCGCAACATCCGCACCTCCGTGACCGGCGTGGCACCGGCCTGCCCACCGCACTGCCCGGGTCCCGGCTCGCCGGGCCTCCGCTGAGCTTCCCAGCCTGGCAGGCCCGGGCGGCCGGCGTCGCGCGGGCAGGGTAGCCCCGACGGCGCGGCGGCGTCCCCTACCCGACCGACTGGGGGTGGCGCATGGCACGATCAGGCGCATGACCTGGCTGTGGGTCGTCCTCGTGCTGGTCGTGCTCGGATCAACCGCCGCGGTGGCGGTCGGGCGCGGCGGTGCGATGGCGCGCGCCTATCCCGACCGGCGGGAGGTCCGCCTGCCCGCCGACCGTCCGGTCAGCGCGAGCGACCTCGACGATCTGCGGTTCTCCGTCGTGCTGCGGGGCTACCGCATGGACGAGGTGGACGACGTGATCGCACGCATCGGCCGCGACCTCGCCGAGCGGGAGGAGCGGGTGGCCGTCCGCGAGCGGGAGGTCGCGGAGCGCGAGAGCCGGCAGCCCGACCGGGCCGCCGACCGCGCCGAAACTGCCGACCGCGCCGCCGTCGAGCACCGTGTCCCCGGTGAGGGCCACGGGGCGGGCGAGCGGTGACCGCCGTGACCGCGGTGACCGGTCCGGACGGGCTCGTGCGGTGTGCCTGGGCGACCTCCACCCCCGACTACATCGCCTACCACGACCTCGAGTGGGGCCGGCCGATCCGCGACGACCGCGGGTTGTTCGAACGCATGACCCTGGAGGCGTTCCAGTCCGGACTGTCCTGGCTGACGATCCTGCGCAAGCGGCCCGCGTTCCGCTCGGCGTTCGCCGACTTCGACATCGCCACCGTTGCCGGGTTCGACGACTCCGACGTACGCCGCCTGCTGGCCGACGCCGGGATCGTCCGCAACACCGCCAAGATCAATGCCGCGATCCGCAACGCCCGGGCGGCCCACGACCTCGACGGCGGGCTCGCTGCGCTGCTCTGGTCCTTCGCCCCCGACCCGGCGACCCGGCCCGCGCCCCGTACGCCGGCCGACGTGCCCGCGACCACACCGGAGTCGACGGCCATGGCCAAGGCACTCAAACGCCACGGGTTCACCTTCGTCGGACCGACCACCTGCTACGCCCTGATGCAGGCTGCTGGCATGGTCGACGACCATCTGCTGGAGTGTGTGGCTCGTGGGTCCGCCGCTGGGGACGTGCCCGCCGGAACCCTGTCCGCCGGGGCGAGCAGCGTCAAGCCGAGGGAGTGGTGAGGTGGCACGTCGACGAGTGGCGTCCGGGAACGATCTCGAACGCGAGTACGGCTACAGCCGGGCGGTGTCGATCGGCGACCGCGTGCTGGTCGCCGGCACCGCACCGGTCTGGGAGGACGGCGAGGTCGACCCCGATCCCGGTGTGCAGGCGTTCCGCTGCATCGAGATCATCCTGACCGCACTCGCCCAGGTGGGTGCGGGACCCGAGCACGTCGTCCGCACCCGGATGTACGTCACCGACGCGGCCTACGCCGACGCGGTGGGCCGGGTACACGGCAAGGTGTTCGGCGAGATCCGGCCGGTGACCTCGATGCTGGTCGTCGCCGGGCTCCTCGACCCGCGCTGGAAGGTCGAGATCGAGGCCGAGGCGATGTTGCTGAACGAACGCACCAAGTGGGGCCGGGTGCTCGGCGGCCGCTGATCATGGCCGACGGTCCCCGACCCGGGTCCGAGGAGGAGTTCTCCCGGGCGGTCGAGGTGTTCGCGCGGGGCTACGCGTTCGTGCGCAGCGCCACCCATCCCTACCTGTGTGAACGCGTGGAAGGGTCGGGTACCGCCTGGGTGCTCCGCGACGCACCGAGGCGCGACCCGCGCCGAGGCCGGCGCGAGGAGTGGGTAGGTCACGGTCCCGCCGCGGCGGACCTCGACGCGCTGGCCGGGGCGCATGCCCGCACGCACTTCGCGCTGTCGGTGATCCGCCGACTCGAGGAGCCGGACGGGCCGCTGCGCTCGGCGTACAAGTCCCGCGGCTTCCGGTTCCGCGGCGCCGAGCCGCTGATGATCCACCGGTTAGGCCTGATGCCTTCCCCGCCGGCCGCGCGCACCGCCGAGGGGACGCTCGTGCGGACCACCCGGGTGACCACCCCGGCGCTCGCCGAACGCCTGGGCGCCGTGACCCGTCGGCGGCCCCTGGGTCCGGAGTTCCTCGCCGAGGACAGCCCGCAGCGCCAGTACGCCGCCCTCGCCGGCGCGGAGATCGTCGGCTGGGTCAGCAGCGTCGTCGTACGGTTCGCGGACGGCTCGGTCGCCACCTGGTGCGCTGACATGTACGTCGCGGCCGAGCACCGGCGCCGTGGCATCGCCCGCGCTCTGCTGGCGCGCATGCTGCGCGACGACCGGAAGCACGCCTCCACCGCGTCGGTCCTCACCGCCAGCCGGGCCGGCGCCGAGCTCTACCGGAGTGCGGGCTACGACCAACTCGGTGAGCTGCTGCTGTTCCAGCCTCCGAAGCCCTGACCACGCCGCGGCGCGCGGGGTGAAGGGGCGACCTCTGCGGACGAGGAGCCGCTCAGCGACCCTCGAACTCCGGCCGGCGCTTGGCGACGAACGCCGCCACCGCGTTGGCGTGGTCGGCCGTGGCGCCGCAGCGCCGCATCATCGCGCCCTCGAACTCCAGCGCCTCGCGCAGCGAGCTGTGCGCGGCGTAGGCGAGGGATTCGCGTACCGCCGCGTAGGCGACCGTCGGCCCGGCAGCGAGCTCACGGGCCAGCGCGTCCGCCTCCCGAGCCAGGTCTGCCGCGGGAACCACCGACGTGGCCAGCCCGACGCGTTCGGCCTCCTCCGCCCCGATGGTGCGCGGCCGCATCAGCAGGTCCACGGCCCGGGCGTGCCCGACCAGCCGGGGCAGCGTCCACGAGGTGCCGGTGTCGCAGGACAGCCCGATCGCGGTGAAGGCGAGGTTGAACCCCGCGGTGTCGGCCAGCACCCGGAAGTCGCAGGCGAAGGCCAGTGCGGCGCCCGCTCCGGCGGCCACGCCGTTGACCGCCGCGACCACCGGCTTGGGCATGGTCGCCAGGCCGTCCGCGATCGGGATGTAGTGCTCCGGGACGGTGGACCAGACCTCTTCCAGCGGACGCTCGCGCAGCGCGGCGACGTGCTCGCGGAGGTCCTGGCCGGCACAGAACGCCTTGTCGCCGGCGCCGGTGAGCAGGACGCAGCGAACGGAGTCGTCGGCCGCGGCGGCCGAAACGGCGTCCCGCAGTGCCTCCTTGGTGGCCAGGTCCAGGGAGTTCGCGGCGTTCGGGCGGTTCAGCGTGATCGTGGCCACGCCCGCCTCGACGGCGTACCGGACCGGCGTGGTGGTCGATGCCGTCGGCGAGTCGGTCGGTGAGGTCATGTCGTTCCTCCGGTCTGGGCGAGACAGGTGTCCACGAATCGGGCCGCGGCCGGCAGGAGGGCCGCGGCGTGGGTGTCGAAGTACGCCGCGGCCGCGTCGCCGGGCCAGTCGGCGGGAAGCAGTGCGCTCGGCAGGCCCGGGTCGGTGAAGAGGAACTTCCGCCACTCGTGCACCAGCCGGCTGCGGGCCGCGAACGCCCGCCGGTCAGCGTCCTCGCCCACCGTGACCCCTTCCACGCCGCCTCCTTCCAGGCCGTCTGCTTCCACGCCGGTGTCCGCCCAGGCATGCGTCCGGGCGTCGCGCAGCCACTGCTGGTACGCCGTACCCAACGCGGTCAGGTCGAAGGCCCGGGCGGCGAGTTCGGCCGGGTCGCCGAGGTCTCGGGCGGTGAAGCCGTCCGCGCGTACGCCGTCCGCCGCCAGCAGGGACTCCGCCTCGCCCGACCGGCGTGGCGCCAGCCAGGTGTCCCCGCCGAGGCGGGCGTACCCGAGGAACGCCAGGCCGGCGTGCAGGCGCTCGCGAAGGCTTCGGTCGGGTACGTGGGGGAGGACCAGGAGGTGCCAGGTCCCGTCCCACTCGCTGCCACGGGTGCGGTAGATGCGGCCGGCAGCCTCGTCGAGCCGGCGCACGGCGCGCCCGGTGAGCGCGTAGCCGGGACCGCCCGGCGTCCGGACCGATGTCAGCCAGCCCTGCCGGACCATCCGGGACACCGCGGTCCGCACCGCCGCGGGGTTGATCCCGAGCGGCGCCAGCAACTGGACCAGCGCGGCCACCGGCGCCCGGCCGCCACGTGACCGGAGGTGGTCGCCGTAGAGGTCGAAAAGCGCCGAACGTGCCCGCATGGGCGAAGTCTGCCGGAAGAACTCGGGGTCCGAGGGCTGAGAGCGATGCTGGGTGGCTCCGGGCCGGCCCACACCGGGTGGCACTGCGTGGCGGCGGGTTGCACTCAGCGACACCGGATCGCACCGAACGGCATCGTTCCGGACACGGTGCGCGGGCCCCGGCGATCTTGACTTTCGGTGTCGATGCACGATGCGGGATAATGTCCCGGCGTAACGGCACGCTTCGGCGGCCTCGCACCCCTCGCGGTGTGGAGCCGTCGCGCACGGACGACACGAAAGGAGTGCGCGGATGGCGGCCATGAAGCCGCGGACGGGCGACGGACCGCTTGAGGTCACCAAGGAGGGGCGGGGCATCGTGATGCGCGTGCCCCTCGAAGGTGGAGGGCGGCTCGTCGTCGAGCTCTCGGCCGACGAGGCCCGCGAGCTCGGTGACGCGCTCAAGTCGGTCGTGGGCTAGCTCGACCAGGACACCAGCACAGCCACACCAGCACGAAGGCCAGCAAGCACCTGCCCCGGCCGGGACCGCGGTTCCGGCCGGGGCTTTCGCATGCCACGTCCGTGCTGGTCTTTCGAATTCGCCGCAAAAGCAATTGTCGTGCATTTACTCCACAGCGTGTCCGGCTTGTGACAGGATCACCGCACTCGTTCGAGTTCTGCATCAGGTGACACGGGGGAAGGTTCGCCACTTCAGACCTCGAGAGCGCCGTGGCAAGGCCCGCGCCCTCGGCCCCTCGTGTCTTTCACGGGGAGGTCTGTGCATGAGCGTCTCCAGACATCGCTTCCGGGCGCTGGCCGTGGGTGGCCTGGTGGCCGGCCTGGTCATCGCCATCGGTCCGGCCGGCTGGGCGGGTTCGCCCGGCTCGCCCGGCGGGCCAGGTGGCCGGCCGGAACACCAGCGCGCGGCCGGCGCCATGGACACAGCGGGCATTGGCGGGGCCACCGGCGCCCGGGCCCGGCCCGTCTCGGTGACCCTGGTCACCGGCGACCGGGTCCTGCTCCCGAGAGCCGACGCGAAGTCGGTGTCGGTCCTGCCCGGCGAGGGCCGGACAAAGATCAGGTTCCTGACTCACCGGGCCGGCGGGCACCTCTACGTCATCCCGGCCGACGCGCTCGCCGCGCTCGGGTCCGGCCGCCTCGACAGGCGGCTGTTCGACGTCACAGGCCTGGTCAGGTCGCGTTACGACGACGCCCACCGCAGGACCGTCCCGCTGATCGTGACCTACCCGGATGCCTCCGCGCGGTCGGCCGGGGCGCGGCTCGCCGCCGCCGGCGCTCGTCAGGTGCGCACGTTGCCGGCAATCGACGGTGCCGCCCTGACCGTGGGCAAGAAGCGGGCCGGGGAGTTCTGGGCCGGCCTGACGTCGCGACCGGGTGCCCGGACGTTCGGACCCGGCATCACCAAGGTCTGGCTGGACGGCGTACACCATCCGGCCCTGGACCAGAGCGTGCCGCAGATCGGCGCGCCCGCCGCATGGAAGGCCGGCTACACCGGAAGGGGCGTGACGGTCGGCGTTCTGGACACCGGCATCGACGCCACCCACCCCGACCTCGCCGGCCAGGTCAAGCTGGCCCGCAACTTCGCCGGCGGCCCGCCCGGGGACCAGGTTGGTCACGGCACCCACGTGGCGTCGATCATCGCCGGTACGGCGAAGGCGTCCAACGGCAGGTACAAGGGTGTCGCCTTCGGCGCGAAGCTGCTGGACGGGAAGGTGTGCGTCGACGAAGGCTGCGAGGAGTCCGCGATCCTCGCCGGCATGCAGTGGGCCGCGGCGCAGCGGGCCACGGTGGTCAACATCAGCCTCGGCGGCAGCGACACCCCGGGCGACGACCCGATCGAGGCGGCTGTCGGCACGCTGACCCGCCAGACCGGAACGTTGTTCGTCATCGCCGCCGGCAACAGCGGGCCCGACGAGCACACGATCGAGTCGCCGGGCTCCGCGGAGGCCGCACTCACGGTCGGTGCGGTGGACAAGCAGGACAACCTGGCCGAGTTCTCCAGCCGGGGTCCACGCGCCGGCGACGGCGGGATCAAGCCGGACATCACCGCGCCCGGCGTCGACATCGTGGCCGCCCGGGCGGCCGGGACCGAGCTGGGCGACCCGGTGGGCGACAAGTACGTACGGCTCAGCGGGACCTCGATGGCCACCCCGCACGTGGCCGGGGCGGCGGCCCTGCTGGCCCAGCAGCACCCCACCTGGAAGGCGGGCCGCCTCAAGCCGGTCCTGACCTCCTCGGCGAAGTCGAGCCCGGACCTGTCCGTCTACGAACAGGGCTCGGGCCGGGTGGACGTGGCCAGGGCCATCACCCAGACGGTGCTGGGTACGCCCGTCAGCCTGTCGTTCGGTGTCGCCCGCTGGCCGCACGCCGACGACAAGCCGGTGACCAGGCAGGTCACCTACCGCAACACCGCCAGGAAGGCGGTCACCCTCGCCCTGAAGGTCGAGCTGGCCCGTCCCGACGGGCGACCGGCACCCGCCTCGGCGATGCGGCTGGTCTCCCCATCGGTGACCGTTCCGGCCGGTGGGTCGGCCTCGGTGTCGGTCACCTCCGACACCCGGCACAACGGTCCGGACGGCGCGTACAGCGGTCGGTTGGTGGCCACCGGCCCGGCCGGTGTCTCGCTCGGCACGCCGCTCGGGGTGGACAAGGAGGTCGAGAGCTACGACCTCACGATCAGGCACCGTGACCGTACGGGCAAGCCGACGGCGGGGGCCTTCGACTCGGTGGTCGGACTCGACAACTACACCTTCCTCAACCCCGAGCCCGGCGCCGACGGCAACGTGAAGATCAGGCTGCCGAAGGGGATGTACGTACTCGAGGCCAACGTCACCAGCTTCGAGTCTTCCGACCCGACGTGGGTCCAGCTCGTGCAGCCCACCGTCGCGCTGACCCGGAACGTCACGATCGACGCCGACGCCCGCATCGGCCGGCCGGTGTCGACCACCGTGCATCGCTCGTCGGTACGGCCGGCACTGGTCGACATCGCCTACGACCGCACCGGACCGGTGATGGCTTACAGCTCCTCGCTCTGGGCTGATTCCTTCGACGGGCTCTACACCGGCCAGCTCGGGCCCAAGGCACCCGTCTCGGGGATGCTCTCCTACGTCGCCAGCCAGTGGGCGGTCCCGGGCAGGGACGGCTCGTTCACCAACAGTCCTTACTTCTACGGGCTGCTGAACACCGTGCACGGGAGGTTCTTCACCGGCCTGCAGCGCAACGACGTGAAGGACAGCCAGCTGGGCAAGGTCGTCTCCCGCTTCGCCCGCCAGCAGCCGGGACGTCAGGCGTACCGGTTGATGTTCGGTGCGGCGGACCCCGGTGCGTCCAGGTCGGCGACCGGACTGTTCATGGACCTGCCGCACAAGGTGACGAGCTACCTCGAACCCGGTCCGACGGAGTGGTCCACCGAGTTCTACGAGTTCGTTCTCGACGAGGAGGGCTGGCCGCAGGAGCAGACCGCGCTCGGCTCGGCGGACCGCAGCTACCGCGCGGGTAGGGCGTATCGGGAGCGGTGGAACTCCGCCGTCTTCGGGCCGACACTCCCGAACGATTCGTGGGGCGCGTCGGTGGGGCGCTACGGCGACGACCTCGTGGTCGACATCCCGTTGTACTCCGACGCCGCCGGCCACCCGGGTGGCTCACTGGTGGACAGGGCCCGGACCCGGCTCTACCGCGACGGGCACAAGATCGCCGACTCGGTCTACCCCGGCTACCTCGACGACTGGGTGACGGTGCCGCGGGCGAGGGCGAACTACCGGATCGAGGCCACCGCCACCAGGCCGACGTACTCGAGGCTGTCCACGAGGATCGCCGCCACGTGGACCTTCTCCTCCCGGCACGCCGGGGACGCCGAGCACGTGGTCCCGCTGCCCCTGTCGGCGATCCGGTTCGCCCCGAGGCTGGACAGTTCCAACCAGGACCACCGGCGCCGGGTGACTCTGGTTCCGGTGACCGTCACCCCGCAGGCGGGGTCGAGCGCCGGCCGGACGAAGAAACTCACTGTGGGGGTCTCCTGGGACGACGGCAGGTCCTGGCGGAGGGCGCTGGTCCGTCACGAGCGCGGTGACCACTGGGTGGCGCTGGTGCCACCGGCACCGCACCGGCCCGCGTACGTCTCGCTGCGGGCAAGAGCGGTCGACGCCCAGGGCAACACCGCCGAGCTGACCGTCCACCACGCGTACATCGTCGGGAAGTGACGCAGGGCTCGCGGGAGCCGAATTCCACCGTCTGGGATCCAGGTGGTTTCGGCTCCCGCGGGTGCGGGGTAGATGTGGCTGCGAGCGACGGACACGACACCGGACGCGGCGGAACGGACCACCACCCGTTCGCGACATGTCGGTCCAGGATCGCTCGCGGAGACGCCCGGTGCCGCTCGACCCGGCGGCGAGCGGCATCGGGTCTCCTCAGCTGATCAGTTCGGCGTAGACCTCGGCGGTCCGCCGCGCCAGCGCGTCCCAGCCGTAGTCCTCTACGGCCCGAGCCCGTCCGGCCAGGCCCATCGTCGTGGCGCGGTCCGGATCGGCGACCAGTGCGTTGACGGCCTCGGCCAGGCCGCGTTCGAATCCCCTCGGATCGGCCTCGTCGTAGTTGACGAGCAGCCCGGTCCGGCCGTCCTGGACGACCTCGGGAATGCCGCCGACCGCGCTGGCGACGACGGCCGTCTCACACGCCATCGCCTCCAGGTTGACGATGCCCTGAGGTTCGTAGATCGACGGGCAGCAGAACACCGTGGCATGGGTGAGCACCTGGATGACGTCCTCCCGGGGCAGCATCTCCTGCACCCACACCACCCCGTCGCGCTCGGCCCGCAGCCGGTCGACCGCGGCCGCGGACTCCGCGGCGAGCTCGGGGGTGTCCGGCGCGCCGGCGAGCAGCACCAGCTGGGCCTTCGGGTCGAAGCCGGCCGCCGCGCGCAGCAGGTGCGGCACCCCCTTCTGCCGGGTGATCCGCCCGACGAAGGCCACGCTCGGCCGGGAGGGGTCGATGCCCAGCCGGTCGACCACGTCGGTACGCCGGTCGGGGGCGTACTGCACGGTGTCGATGCCGTTCGGGATCACCCGGACCCGGGCGGGGTCCACCGCCGGATAGCAGTCCAGCACGTCGTCCCTCATCGCCGCGCTGACCGCGATGATCGCGTCCGCGCTCTCGTAGGCCGTCCGCTCCGCCCACGAGGAGAGCCGGTAGCCGCCGCCGAGCTGCTCCTCCTTCCACGGCCGGCGCGGTTCGAGGGAGTGCGCGGTGACCACGTGGGGGACGCCGTACAGGAGCTTGGAGAGGTGGCCGGCCAGGTTGGCGTACCACGTGTGGGAGTGGACCACCTGCGCCCGCTCGACTCCGGCGGCCATCTCCAGGTTGGCCGCGAAGATCCGCAGGGCGGGGTTGGCGCCGGCCAGCCGCGGATCATCCTCGGAGTGCGCTTCGGCGCCGTCGCGGGGCACGCCGAGGCAGTGGACGTCGAGGTCGACCAGCGTGCGCAGGGCCCGGCTGAGGTAGTCGACGTGGACGCCGGCGCCGCCGTAGACCTGGGGCGGAAACTCTCGGGTGAGCATCGCGACTCGCATGTCCGGACTCTACGACCCGGGTGCGGACAGGCGAAGCCCTCGGTTGCCGGGTGACCGGGCCAGGCCGCATCATCGGCGGATGACACGGGATTCCGGCAGTTCGCGCAGTGATCCGAGCGGCGATCCGAACACCGAGCAACCGAGCGCTGACGACCCGCTGGTGCGGCTGCGAGCGCTGTGCACCGCCCTGCCCGAGGTCACCGAACGCCCGAGCCACGGTGAGCCGACGTGGTTCGTGCGGGACAGGAAGGTGTTCGTGATGTACGCCGACCACCACCACGACGACCGGCTCGGGTTCTGGGCGGCCGCGCCGGAAGGCGTGCAGCAGCTGCTGGTCGAGGCCGAGCCGGGCGGCTTCTACCGGCCGCCCTACGTCGGGCACCGCGGCTGGCTCGGGGTGTACCTCGACGTGGACGTCGACTGGGACCGCGTGGCCGAGATCGTGACGGACGCCTACCGGCAGATCGCCCCGAAGCGACTGGTCGCCGAACTCGACCGGCGCGAGTCCGAGAGCCGTCAGGACCGCGAGGTCGGCACCCAGTAACGCAACTTGCCGTTGCGTTCGTCCTCGAGCACGCCGCCGTTGGCCTCGATCACCTTGCGCGACCCGACGTTGTCGGTGTCGCAGGTGACCAGCACGGGGTCGATCCCGAGGTCACGGCTCACCGGCAGTGCCGCCGCCAGCATGGCCGTGGCGTGTCCCCGGCGCCGGGCGCTGGGGCGTACGTCGTAGCCGATGTGCCCGCCGACCTCGAGCAGGAACGGCGTCAGCCGGTGCCGGATCGCCAGCCGGCCGAGGTAGTCCTCGCCGTCGACGTACCACAGAGTGGTGGAGGGCACGAAGCCGTTCGGCCTCGGCGTCTCCTCCCGCGCCGCCGCCCGCAGGTCCGCGACGTACGCGGCGAACCCGTCCGGGGTCGACCACACCGCGGCGTACTCCCGGAACTCCCGTCCGATCATGGAGTTGTCCTCCGCCGTCCCCCGCCCCTCGCCGAGGAACTCCTGCATGGCTTGGAGGAACGAGACCCGCACAGTGGGTGTCGGCGTGACCAGATCAGGCATGGCGCCCATTGTGACGCGTTTGAAATCGGCGAAGACTAGGGTGCCGGTATGGGTAAGGAACCGCGGGTACTCGGGATCGTGCTGGCCGGCGGCGAGGGTAAGCGCCTCATGCCTTTGACAGCTGACCGCGCGAAACCCGCCGTGCCCTTCGGCGGCACGTACCGGCTCATCGACTTCGTGCTCTCCAACCTCGTGAACGGCGGCATCCGCCGACTTTGCGTTTTGACCCAGTACAAGTCGCATTCGCTCGACCGGCACGTGTCGCTGACCTGGCGGATGTCGACCCTGCTCGGCAACTACGTCACGCCGGTCCCGGCCCAGCAGCGGCTCGGCCCCCGGTGGTACCAGGGCAGCGCCGACGCGATCTTCCAGTCGCTGAACCTCATCTACGACGACCAGCCGGACTACGTCGTCGTCTTCGGCGCCGACCACGTCTACCGGATGGACGTCGAGCAGATGGTGGATGCCCACATCGCCGGTGACGCGGGCGTCACGGTGGCCGGCATCCGGATGCCGCGCGACCAGGCGTCGGCGTTCGGCGTGATCGAGACCCACCCCGACGGGCGGTCGATCCGGGCGTTCCTCGAGAAGCCCGCGAACCCGCCCGGCCTGCCGGACAGTCCGGACGAGACGTTCGTGTCCATGGGCAACTACGTCTTCACCACCGACGTGTTGCTGGACGCGTTGCGAATGGACGCCGACGACGAGGGCTCGGTCCACGACATGGGCGGGAGCATCATTCCGATGCTCACCGACAAGGGCGAGGCGCAGGTCTACGACTTCGCCGACAACGATGTGCCGGGTACGACCGAGCGCGACCGGAGTTACTGGCGCGACGTCGGAACCCTCGACTCCTACCACGAGGCCCACATGGACCTCGTCTCGATCGAGCCGGTCTTCAACCTCTACAACACGGAGTGGCCGATCTTCACGAGCTTCCCGCAGTTGCCCGGTGCCAAGCTGGTCGAGGGCGGGCAGGCTACCGAGTCGATCCTGTCGATGGGCTCGATCATCGCGGGCGCCCGGGTGGACCAGTCCGTCCTGTCGCCGGGCACCCGCATCCTGCGGGGCGCCGAGGTGAGCAGCGCGGTGATCCTCGACGGCACCGTCGTGGGTGAGGGAGCCGTGATCCGGCGCGCCATCCTGGACAAGAACATCGTGGTACCGGACGGCGCCCGGATCGGCGTCGACCCCGAACACGACCGGGCCCGCGGCTTCACGGTGACCGACAGCGGCATCACCGTCCTGGGCAAGGGCCGGCGGATCCCCGACAACTAGGACAGCGCGGCCGGGCGGGATGCGGGGCCCGCGAACAGGGGTTACGGGCGCTTGGTGGCGCAGAGGAGCCCGTCGCCGACCGGCAGCAGCGCCGGGACCACCCGCTCGTCGTCCAGGATGCGCTTGCCGAGCTCCCGGATCGTGACCGTCACGGGGTCGCGCTGCGCGGGGTCGGCCACCCGGTCGTGCCACAGCGTGTTGTCGATGGCCACGACGCCGCCGGGCCGCAGGAGACGCAGCGCCTCCTCGTAGTACTCGGCGTACTCGTTCTTGTCCCCGTCGCAGAAGACGAGGTCGTAGGCGCCGTCGGTGAGCCGGGGGAGCACGTCCAGGGCGCGGCCGGTGATCAGCCGGGTGCGCTGGGACGCGATCCCGGCGTCCAGGAAGGACTCCCGTGCCAGCCGCTGGTGCTCGGCCTCGACGTCGACGCTGGTGAGCGTGCCGTCGCGGCGCATGCCGCGCAGCATCCAGATGCCGGAAACCCCGCAGCCGGTGCCGATCTCGACGACGGTCCGGGCGCGGAGCACGGAGGTGAGGAACCGCAGGGCCGCCCCGCCACCTTGTCCGATGGGACTCGCACCGACCTCGGCGGCGCGTGCCCGGGCCTTCGCGAGCACGTCGTCCTCGGCGACGAAACCCTCGGCGTAGGCCCAGGTGTCGGGCTTCATCGTGGAGATAACTGCCTCCTTGGTGGCACGGCGCGCACGGGTGGTCGGCGCGTCGTTCGCAGAGATCCGGTCCGGACGGAAGCCTAGTCCCCTCCCGCCCGGAATCGGTCTCCAACGCCTGGTCAGGACGGTTTCGGTCGCATCCGGGCAGTCTCGGGTGGCTTTCGGTGACGACGGCATGACCTGACGGACACATGCGACCCGCACCCTGAGTCCTCATAAGGGACAATCCCTGAGGTCCCCGAAGCTAAGAAGGGGCTAAGACCAGGGGTGGATCCGAGGCGTTTTGGCCGACCCGCAGGGACAATGGGAGGGCACCGCCGGACCTGCGGCGGGGCGTCGCCCGTTCTGTGCGGGCGGACGGAAGGACGATACCGCGGCGGGAGTGCCCCGGCGCCGGTGAAAGTTGGGGGAGGTGGTCCGATGGCCGACAATCTGGCGGGCACGGTGCCGGCAGAGACCTGGACGCCTCCGTCCTGGGACGAGATCGTCCGCACCCACTCCTCGCGGGTCTACCGGCTCGCGTACCGGCTGACAGGCAACCGGCACGACGCCGAGGACCTCACCCAGGAGGTCTTCGTCCGGGTCTTCCGGTCGCTGTCCACCTACACGCCGGGCACCTTCCAGGGCTGGCTGCACCGCATCACCACCAACCTCTTCCTCGACCTGGCCCGCCGTAGGCAGCGGATCCGCTTCGACGCGCTGCCCGACGACGCCCCCGAGCGCCTGCCCGGCTCGGAGCCCAGCCCGGCCCAGGCCTACGACGACCGCCACCTCGACGCCGACATCCAGGCCGCGCTGGAGGCGCTTCCCCCGGAGTTCCGGGCAGCCGTCGTCCTGTGCGACATCGAGGGCCTATCGTACGAGGAGATCGCGGCCACACTCGGCGTCAAGCTGGGCACCGTCCGCAGCCGGATCCACCGTGGCCGCTCGCAGCTGCGGGAGGCGCTGGCCCACCGGATGCCGCCGCGCCGGCCCGAGCCGGGCACACCCGCTGCTGCAGCCGCTGTCTACGACGTCACGGACGTCGCCCCCACCGCCGGGTCCGCCGGCGCGGCCGACACCGCCGAGAGGACGGTCACCGCCGAAAGGACGTCCTGGTGACCCACGACCGCGCCGTTCTCTCGGCACTGGTCGACGGGGAGCTCGACCACGAGGCTCGCGACCGGGCACTGGCTCACCTCGCCCATTGCGCCGAGTGCCGCGACGCGGTGGACGCCGAACGCCGGGTCAAGTCGCTGCTGTCCGGGATGTCCGCACCCACCCCGTCGGCATTCCTGGAGGCCGGTCTGCGCGCGCTGGCCGAGCCGGTCGGAGTGGTCGGCGAGGACGCTTCCCGTCAACCGCTCGGCCCGGGCGTGAGCGCGACCACGGGCGGCTTCGCCCGTACGCCGATCCAGGCGGGTGTCCGGGGTCCGATCCGCGCGCCGCGACCCGGCCCGCCCACGGCACACCGTCCACCCGGCCAGCCCGGCACCCGCCGGCCACGCCGGGGCGGCCACCCTGCGGGGCGTTCCCGGCGCCGGCTCACGGTCGGTGTCGCGGGGGCCGCGGCGATGGCGACCATGACGTTCGTGGTGGCGTTCGCCGCCGGAGGCCAGCCGAAGCAGCCTCCGGTGAGCGTGGTCCCGCCCGTGCAGCGGTACGCCGTCGACCACGCCGGCTCCGCGGCCGAAGTCCCGTTGTCCGACCCCGGTGCCGCGACCGCTTCCTTCGATCGGGGGCTCCTCGCGCCAGCGGCCGGGCGGTGACGCCTGTGTCCACCCGTCCTCGGTGGCCGGGGCCGCTGGCATCCCGCCCGCCGACGTTCCGGCCGCCGTCGGCCACCGTGGTAGGCCTGCTGGTCGTGGCGGTCGTCGCCGGCATCCTGCTCGCGAGCGCTCTGCCGACCGGGTCCGCCGCGGGCGGCGCCCGCGGGGCGCGGGATCCGCGGGCGGTCCCGCCCGGATCGCCGAGCGCGCCCGACGACCCCCAGGCGGTGCGCCTGTTGCACCGCGCGGTGGCTGCCGACCACACGGTCGCCTACCGCGGCACGCAGTTCGTGGCCGTCTGGTCCCCGGCCGCCGACAGCTCAGAACTCGTGGACGTCGACAACCTTCCCGGCCGTGGCACCACCCTCACCGGGCACGGTGGCACCTCGACGACCTTCGTGGACCGCTCGGCTGACGCGCGTTCGGACGGGTCGGAGGCCTCCGGCGACCACGTGGAGAGCCTCGGCCTGCTCACCGCCGCCTACCAGCTGCGGCTCGCGGCGCCCGGCCACTCGGCGGGGCGTACGACCGACGTGGTGGAGGCGGTCCGCGCCGACGGTGCCGTCGCGGCGCGCTTCTGGCTCGACCAGCGGACCGGCCTCCTGGTACGCCGGGAGCTCTACGACCACGACGGGTCGCTGGTCCGGGCCAACGCGTTCGTGGACCTGGACTTCGGTCCGGCTCCCGCCCCCGGCGGATCAGGTGAGCAGTCCGCGCGGGCGACGTCGAGGCCGGTGGCCGACGACGGAGCGGTCGTGGAGGTGGCCGACTATCCCCGGCTGGCCGGCCGGGGCTGGAACTGCTGCGAGACCCGGCTGGGTACCGGCCCCGCCCTGCGAGACGTACGCCGGTCCGGCGACGGCGCGAGGCTGCACCTCTCCTACACCGACGGCCTGGTGAGCACGTCGGTGTTCGAGCAGCGAGGCGAGCTGGACGAGGCGGGTATGCGCGGTTTCACCAGGCATACGACCGACGCCGGTGACGTCTACGTGAAGTACGGCCTGACGTCATACGCCGTCTGGGCCGACAACGGCCTGGTTTACACGGCGGTGTGCGATACGCCGCAGGCGTTGGATGCGGTGGTTGCGGCATTTCCCCGCGACCGGGTGACCACCACAGGACCTGGCCTGACGCAACGACTGGACCGGGGCGCCGCCAGGATGGTGTCCTGGTTGAATCCCTTCGACTGACGAGGTGTGGGGCGCGCCGGGCGCCTCGCGGGGTTCGACGAGGGAGGGGTGGGGCCGGGATGACCGAACGCAGCGAGGCGTACGAAGGCGGACGAGTCGCCCCGGGAGCCCAACCGCAGGAGCCCCGGCCCGAGCAGCCGCCGCGGTGGTCGGCGCACCAGCCCCAGCATGCCCAGCAATCCTCCCCCCAGTCCTCCGAGCAGGCCCCGCGCTTCTCGCAGGCGCACGGCCCGTCAGAGTCCCAGTCGTCGCGCCCGTCGGAGTCCGCGGTCGCGCGCCAGGCGGGTCCGCCCGGGCAGGCCACCGCGGCGCCGTGGTTCGCGCCGCCGCCCGGTCGACAGGGCCCGTCCGGCGTCCCGCCGCAGCGAACCACCCGGCTACCCGGCTATCCCACCGAGCGTCCCGACTTCGAACCCCCGCCGCCCTGGGCGCGTCCGGCCGCCCGTAACGGCGTACATCGGGCGGAGCCGGGGTTCCCGCAGTCTCCCGCCGACCCGGTCGGCCGAGAGGGCGTCCGCGGACGGCTGCCGCGACGCAACGTGCTGATCGTGGTGGGGGTCGTCCTCGTCCTGCTCGCGGCGACGCTCGGCGCCACCGCGGGAGTGCTCGCCACGCTGCGATGGGGCCCGGCGCTGATCACCAGCGAGCCCCAGGCCCCCGACGACAACCTCGGCTCGAAGGGTTCGGCGTTCCCCAGGCCGGAGAGCGTCGCCAACGTGGCCAAGGCTCTGTTGCCCAGCGTGGTGCAGATCTCGGTGACCGCCGCGCAGGGACGGGCCACCGGCTCCGGGTTCGTCCTCCGCGACGACGGCTACATCCTGACCAACAACCACGTGGTGGCGTCGGCCGCCGGCGGCAACGGCATCAAGGTCACCACGAACGACGGCCAGGAGGCGACCGCGACCGTCGTGGGCCGCAGCCCGGCGTACGACCTCGCGGTGATCCGGGTGAAGGGCGTTCGCAACCTCAAGCCGGTGGCACTCGGTGACTCCGACAAGGTGCGGGTGGGAGAGCCGGTGGTCGCGCTGGGCTCCCCGCTCGGCCTGGCCGGCACGGTCACCAGCGGCATCGTGAGCGCGCGCAACCGTCCGGTCACCGCCGGCGGGGGGCAGAGCGAGATGTCGTTCATCAACGCGTTGCAGACCGACGCGGCGATCAACCCCGGAAACTCCGGTGGCCCGCTGGTGAACCTGCGCGCGCAGGTGATCGGCGTCAACTCCGCGATCGCGACGATCAGCCAGCGCAGCCCGTTCAGCGGCAACGAGGAGCAGGGCAGTATCGGGCTCGGCTTCTCCATCCCGATCGACCAGGCCCGCCGGACCGCCGACCAGATCATCAGGACCGGCCACGCGGTGTATCCCGTGGTCGGCGCGGTCGTGGACGTCAACCACCAGGGTCCCGGCGCCCGCCTCGGCGAGATCCAACCGAACAGCGCCGCGGCCAGGGCGGGGCTGCAGAAGGGCGACGTGGTGAAGGTCATCAACGGCCACCGGGTGACCGGCGCCGACGACCTGATCGTCCAGATCCGCAGCCACGTTCCCGGTCAGCGGGTGGAGCTGGTCTACGACCGGGGTGGCGACGAACACAAGGTGATCGTCACTCTCGGTCAGGAAACCGGCTGACCGTACGCCGGTCCCGCCCGGCGCCCCGGCCGCCGGCGCCGGCACCGGCGGGGAGGCGAAACTGGCCGGGGCTGGACCGGCCTGCCGGGCCCCGCGCGGAGATCAGCGAGGGGGGTTACTCTGGCCCCGTGTTCGACATCGGCGCTCCGGAGTTCCTCGTCCTGGCGATCGCCGCGCTGTTCATCTTCGGGCCCGACCGGCTGCCCGACATAGCGCGGCAGGCCGCACGCGGCATCCGGCAGGTCCGGAGCATGGCTACCAACGCCCGCCGCGAGCTGTCCCGGGAGCTGGGGCCGGAGTTCGAGGATCTCGACATCGCCGACCTCAACCCCCGCAACTTCGTCCGCAAGCACGTTCTGTCCGGCCTGGACGAGGACGACCTGCGCATCGACCGTGACCTCGACCTGCGCGACGACCTGCGGGTGGACACGGACTCCAGGAGCAGCCGCAACGGAACGAGCAACGGTGCTGCCGATGACGACCCTGACCGGGACACCGACTCGACCAGCGGCACCGGCTACGACGGCGACCACGACTCCGGCTACGGATCGGACTCCGGCACGGACCCGGTGAACGGCTCCGTGCACGTCGACGACGCGGACGACGCGGACGATCCGGACCACCTGGGAAACGGCACCGATCGGGCCGACGGGAGCAGGCCGGCCGAGCGCCGTCCGGTCTTCGACCTCGAGGCGACCTGAGGCACCGAGCGGGTCAGCGAGTGCCCGCCTGGTACCTCCACCTCCGCCGGAGGCCGGCTGTCAGCGTCCGGTGGGAGTGAGCCCCAGCGACCGCCCGACGAGGCTCGGCCGACGGTCGGCGAGCTGCTTCGCGAGCCCCGCGAGCACCTCCGACGCCGCCGCGCTCGGGTCGTCGAGCACGACCGGGCGGCCGGTGTCGCCGCCGGTCCGCAGTCGCGGGTCCAGCGGGACCTCCGCCAGCAGCGGTACGTCGTATCCGAACCGCTCGCTCAGGGTGGCCGCCACCCGCGCACCTCCGCCGGTGCCGAACACGTCGATCCGGTGGCTCGGTCCGCAGTGCGGGCACGGCAGCCAGGACATGTTCTCCACCACGCCGACGACCTTCTGGTTCAGCATCGAGGCGATCGTCCCGGCGCGTTCGGCCACCTCGGCGGCGGCCTCCTGCGGGGTGGTCACCACCACGACGTCGGCGTTGGCGAGCTGCTGGCCCACGGAGATGGCCATGTCGCCGGTGCCCGGCGGCAGGTCGAGCAGCAGGACGTCGAGGTCGCCCCAGTAGACGTCGGACAGCATCTGGCCGAGAGCCCGGTCGAGCATCGGGCCGCGCCAGGCGACGACGTGCTGACGGCCGGGCTTGAGCATGCCGATGCTCATCACCTTCACGTCGTACGCCGGCACCGGCATGATCATCTGTTCGACCCGGGTGGGCCGCTGGTCGGCGATGCCCACCATCGCCGGGACGGAGTGGCCGTACACGTCGGCGTCCAGCAGCCCGACCTTCAGGCCCTGGGCGGCCATGGAGACCGCGAGGTTGACCGTCAGCGACGACTTGCCGACGCCGCCCTTGCCGGAGGCGATGGCGTAGACGCGGGTGAGGGAGTCGGGGCGGGCGAAGGGGTTCTCCTTCGCCGGGGCGGTGCCGCCTCCGCGCAGCCTGCCCTGCAGCTCCTGCCGCTGCTCGGCGCTCATCACGTCGAGGGTGACCTGGACGTCGCGCACGCCGGGCAGCGCGGACAGCGCCTTGGTGACGTCGCGGGTGAGCGTCTCGCGCATCGGGCAGCCCGCGACGGTCAGCAGGACGGTGACCTCCGCGGTGCCGTCCGGGCGTACCTGCACCGAGCGGACCATGCCGAGTTCGGTGATCGGCCGGCGGATCTCGGGGTCGAGGACGCCACCGAGGGCAGCGTGGAGTTGTTCCTGGTTAGGCACCGTCATACCTCGATGCTACGGGCTGCCGTCCCGGCCGCTCCGCCCGCGGGAGCGTGACGTACGTGACGTCTGGCCGCCCGACGGCCCCGGGCGGGCCGCGGTGTCGGCACTCACGTGGTCCCCGTCGCCGTCGTTTCGGAGCTCCTCCAGGTCCGTGAGCAGCGAGCGCAGCTCCGACCGCAGGAAGTCGCGGGTGGCCACCTCGCCGACCGCGAGCCGCAGGGAGGCGACCTCGCGGGCGAGGAACTCGATGTCGGCCCGGGTGCGGACGTTCATGTCGCGGTCCTGGTCGTACTGCACCCGGTCGCGGGCCTCCTGGCGGTTCTGGGCCAACAGGATGAGCGGTGCGGCGTACGACGCCTGGGTGGAGAAGAACAGGTTGAGCAGAATGAACGGATACGGGTCCCACTGGAGGCCGTAGATCCCGACGAGATTCAGCGTCACCCAGATGATCACGAACACCGTCATGTACGCGATGAACCTGGCGGTCCCCATGAACCTCGCGAAAGTCTCGGCGAACCGCCCGAACAGCTCCGGGTCGTAGTGGGGGTGGAACGTCCGGGTGGGGATCCGCGGCGTGTCCAGCCGCCGTCGGTCCCGCCGTGCGCCGCCCGACTCGCGGAAGCGGCGTTCGGCCTCGGTGCGCAGCTCCTCGTGGCGTTGCTCGGCCTCGCGCTGGCGGTCGGACTCCCGCTGGCGTTCGCTCTCCTTGCGGCGCTCGTCGTCGCGGCGGCGTTCGCTGGCCCGCCGGCGTTCGAGCGCCCGGCGGCGTTCCAGGGCGCGCCGGCGCTCGTTGTCCCGAGCGTGCTCGGGCTCGCGAGGCTCCTCACCCGCCACGGGTCACCTCCGTGAACCGCTCGCGCCAGTCGTCGGGGAGCAGGTGGTCGAGGACATCGTCGACGGTCACCGCTCCGAGCAGCCGACCGGACTCGTCCACCACGGGCGCGGCCACCAGGTTGTAGGTCGCGAGGTAGCTGGTGACCTCCTCCAGGGACGCCTCCGGCCACATGGCCTCCAGGTCGGTGTCGAGCACGCCGGAGATCAGGTCGGAGGGGCGTTCGCGGAGCAGTCGCTGGATGTGGGCGACGCCGAGCAGCCGGCCGGTCGGCGCCTCCAGCGGCGGGCGGCAGACGTAGATCATCGCGGCCAGCGCAGGCGTGAGCTCGGGGTTGCGCACCTGGGCGAGGGCGTCGGCGATCGTCGCGTCCGGAGGGAGTACGACCGGGCTGCTCGTCATCAGGCCGCCGGCGGTGTGCTCCTCGTACGTCAGCAGGCGCCGGACGTCCTCGGCCTCCTTCGGCTCCATCAGCCGCAGCAGGTGGTCTGCGGTCTCCTGGGGCAGCTCGGCCATCAGGTCGGCGGCGTCGTCGGGTGACATCTCCTCGATGACGTCGGCGGCGCGTTCGACGTCGAGCGCGCCGAGGATCTCCACCTGGTCGTCCTCGGGCAGCTCCTCCAGGACGTCGGCCAGGCGTTCGTCGGCCAGCGCCGAGGCCACCTCCGCGCGCCGCTTGGGGGTCAGGTCGTGCAGAACCGCCGCCAGGTCCGGCGGGCGCATGCTCTCCAGCGTCGCCAGCAGGTGGGTGGCGCCCTGGGACTCCTCGACCAGGCCGAGCCCGGTGACGGCGTCCCAGTCGACCACCGACGTCTGGCCGCGTCGCCCGAACCGCTTGCCCCGCTTGAGGATCGCCACCTTGGTCACCTGCCAGTCGCGGGCCCGGGACGCCTCGATGCCGAGGTCGATGACGGTCACGTCCTCGCCGGTCTCGCGCAGCGTCACCGTGCGGTCGAGGAGTTCGCCGAGGGCGAGGGTCTCGGTGGGCCGCTGCTGGAACCGGCGCATGTTGACCAGCCCGGTGGTGACGATCTGCCCGGCGTCCATGCTGATCACCCGGGTCATCGGGAGGAAGATGCGGCGCCGGCCGAGCACCTCGACCACCAGGCCGAGCACCCTCGGCGGCTGGTTGCGCGGGCGGAGCATGACCACGACGTCCCGCGCCTTGCCCACCTGGTCGCCACGTGGGTCGAAGACCACCGCCGAGGCCAGCTTCGCGACGAACACCCTGGTGGGGGTACCGCTCACCACTGGTCCTACCCCTTTCGTCGCCAGGGTCAGGCTAACGTCCCGGGCGCCTGGAGGAGAGCGAGGTGACGGGCGGGCCCGCTCAGGACAGCCGCGGGCGGTGGCGGGGGCGCTTGTGCACCACCCAGGGGAGCCGCCCGGTGGTGGTCGCGGGACTGCCGGGCGGACTCGCGGCCGCCCGGTCGCCCGGCATCCTTCCGGGCTCCTCCAGCACCTCACCGCTCGGTGCGAGCCGGACGATCACCGCGGTCCGTGCCCAGCGGGCCGGCAGGTCGGCGGCGTCGGTGGCGTTCAGCCGGTCGCCGCGCAGCAGGAGTACGGCGTCGTCCCACTCCTGCGTGCCGGGCCGGAGGCGGCGTACGTCGGCACGCCAGGTGACCAGCCGGGCGCCGGAGTCCTTGGAGCGGCAGGTCACGGTGGCCTCGGTGACCTCGGCCAGCCCGGGCAGGGCCTGCTCGGGCCGTGCCACCGGGTGGTCCGGTTGCCCCGTCCGCTCCGTCCGCGCCAGGTGCCGCGGGTTCTCGGCCTCCTCGGGCTGCTCGGCCGCCGCTGTCGGGTTCTCGGCCACGACGTAGGCCGCGCCCTCGGACCAGACGTGCCAGGCCGGGCGGGGCCGGTCCAGGCCGGCGTAGTCCAGCCACAGGACCGACGAGCGTCGGCAGGCCTCCTCGACCAGCGCCGTGCGTACCGCCCCGCCGGAGTCGGCGCGCTCGGCTTCCGCCTGCCCGGCGTGCTCGGCCCGCTCGGCTTCACCCATGAGGTGAGGCTCTCACACGCGCGGCCCGCGGCACAGCGGGCCGCGCGGCGACGAGCTCACCCCGCGACTCACAGCCAGCCGTTGCGCTTGAAGTAGCGGTGCAGGCCGAAACAGATCCCCACGATGAGGGTCATCACCATGTAGTAGCCGTAACGCCAGTGCGTCTCCGGGATGAACTCGAAGTTCATGCCGTAGATCCCGGCGATCATCGTGGGCACCGCCAGGATCGCCACCCAGGCGGAGATCTTGCGCATGTCCTCGTTCTCGGCGACGGTGAGCTGTGCCAGGCCCGCCTGCAGGATCGAGGTGAGGAGTTCGTCGAACGCCGAGACCTGCTCGCGCACCCGGGCCAGGTGGTCCTCGACGTCCCGGAAGTACTCCCGGATCTCCGGTGCCACCAACCGCACCGGACGCTCGGCGAGCTGGCGCAGCGGCCCGGCCAGCGGGGCGACCGCGCGCTTCAGCTCCAGCACCTCACGCTTGAGCTGGTAGACGCGCTCGACGTTACGGGCGCCACGGGCGGAGAAGATCGAGATCTCCAGCTCGTCGATGTCGTCCTGGAGCCGGTCGACCACGGTGAGGTAGTCGTCGACCACCCGGTCGGCGACGGCGTGCAGCACCGCGCTCGGCCCGTGCCGCAGGTGGTCGGGGTTGTCCTGAAGCTGGCGCCGCACCCGTCCGAGCTCGCTGTGGTCGCCGTGCCGGACGGTCACCACGAACTCCGGTCCGACGAACGCCATCAGCTCACCGGTCTCGACGACCTCGCTGGAGGCGGTGAACTCCTCGTGCGGGCAGTAGCGCACCGTCTTGAACACCGCGAACAGCGAGTCGCCGTACCGCTCCAGCTTGGGCCGCTGGTGGGCGGTCACCGCGTCCTCCACCGCGAGCGCGTGCAGGTCGAACTCCTCGGCGATCCCGGCGAGCTGGTCGCCGGTGGGCTCGAACAGGCCGATCCAGACGAAGCCGCCGCCGTCTCTGGCGCGGCGCACTGCCTCGGAGTAGGAGGTGACGTCGTCCTGGCGCTTGCCGTCACGGTAGAAGGCCCAGTCGACGACCGCCGTACGAGGGCTGTCCGTTCGCGTGCCGCTCAGGTGACCGTTGGAGTGGGGGTCGGGCCGGCGGCGGATGGCGCGCATCATCGCGCGGGCGCGGCGTCCGCCGAGAACGGCGTTGCGGTGGTCACGAACACCGGAAAGGGCCACGAGCGGCACCTCCTTGTCCCGAACTTGTCCCGGGCTGATCCCGAACGGTGGGCAAACGGACTCGTCCACCTGCGGTGGACGGCGGACGTCCTCCGTGGCCGGGCTGCCGGGGCGGGTGCGGACCGGATCGAACCGTGTCTAGCGCGGCACGGTCGGCGGGCGACGGAGGACGCGGGTACTGCACGGACAGGCAGGTTTCACCCGAGCACCTCCTTCACACCGGGCCCTCGCGAGGGCGGGACCACCTCGAAGGTCGCACACAACTGCGTCCACAGCGCCCAAGACGAGCAAATTCGGACATTCACCAGTGTTCACGGCGACCGAGGGACAGGGTATCAGCGCCAAACCAGAAGATGGCGCGCATCCTCGAAGGATCGACGGGCATCCTCAGGGGAACTCGTGACCGGCGGATCCGGAGCAGACTGGTCCCAGCGACATCACACCAGACCACCGGCCGAGGACGAGCAGCCCAGCGACGACGAGGGGTTCCCCATGCGCACTACGCCGAGACCACTGCCGGAGTTGCCCACCGGCGTGCCCGTCGGGTCCTACCAGACCTACGCGGACGCACAGCGGGCCGTCGACTTCCTGTCCGACAACAAGTTCCCGGTGGAGAACGTCTCCATCGTCGGCAACGACCTGCGGCTGGTCGAGCGGGTGACCGGCCGGCTGACCGAGGGCCGCGCGATCGGGGTCGGAGCCGCGGGCGGCGCCTGGTGGGGGCTGTTCGTCGGCATCCTGCTCAGCCTGTTCGCCCCGCGCGGCGCCAACACCGTTCTGCTGCTCATCTTCGGCATCGTGATCGGCGTGATCTTCGGGATCATCTTCGGCTGGATCGGCTACCGCGCGACCGGCGGCCAGCGCGACTTCACCTCGATGACCCAGGTTGTCGCCGGGACGTACGACGTGATCTGCAAGGCCGACCACGCCGAGGAGGCCCGGCAACTGCTGGCCAGGCTCGCCCTCCAGCGGGGCGAGTTGTGAGGCCCGGGTGAGCACCCGGCAGCCGGAGCTGTGGCTGACACGGCACGGCGAGACCGAGTGGAGCCGGGACGGACGCCATACGGGGAAGACGGACGTGCCGCTGACCGAGGCCGGTGAGCGTGCCGCCTGGGCGCTCGGGGACCGGTTGGCCGGTACGTCGTTCGACCTCGTGGTCACCAGCCCGCTGGCGCGCGCCCGGGAGACCGCCCGGCTGGCCGGGTTCGGTGACCGCGCGGTGGTCGAGCCGGACGTCCGGGAGTGGGACTACGGCGAGTACGAGGGGCGGACCACCGCCGACATCCGTACCGACGTCCCGGGGTGGAGCGTGTGGAACCACCCGGTGCCCGGTGGGGAGTCCGCCGAGCAGGTGGGTGCCCGTGCCGACCGGGTGATCGAGCGGATCCTGGCGGACGTGGCCGAGCGGGCGCTGATCGTCGCCCACGGGCACTTCCTGCGGGTGCTCGGCGCGCGGTGGCTCGGCCTGTCAGCGCGCAAGGGCGCGCATTTCGTCCTCGACGTGGCGACCGTGAGCGTGCTCGGCTGGGAACGCGAGACCCCGGCGTTCGACCGCTGGAACGCCTGAGCAGCGGCCCGGCGGTCGCTGCCCGGCTCACAGGTTCCAGGCGAGGAAGCGGAGCTGTTCGGGTGCCATCCGGCGCCAGTAGCCGACCGTGTGCGCGCCCGGCTGGAACCCACCGGCCGGAGGCGGGGTCAGCCCGGCGACGAACTCCCGGGTCGCCGCCGCGAAGGGGTCGTCGCGACCACAGTCGACCCGCAGCCGGAGTCCGTCGAGCGGACGCTGGTCGGCGAACACGTCGTTGGCGGCGAAGTCGGTGGGCCCGTCGAACGCACCGGGTCGCACCTCCGAGTACTCCCGCCACAGCGCGGGGCTGACGACGACCGCCGCACCCACCAGGTCCGGGCGGGCCGCGGCGAACAGCAGGGCACCGAAACCGCCCATCGACCAGCCGATCAGGCCGATCCGATCCGTGCGCAGGCCGCGTTCCGCCAGCCGCGGGAGCAGTTCGGTGAGGAGCATCGCCTGCGGGTCGTCCCCGTTGCGGCGGCGGTGCCAGAACGTCGAGGCGCCGCCGTCGACGGACACCAGCGCGAACGGCGTCGGCCAGTCCGCGGCGGCCGCGGCCATGAAGCGGTCCAGCCCGAGTTGGTCGAAAGCCGAGCGGTGGTCGCCGCCGCGCCCGTGGAGGGCGAGTACGACCGGCAGTGCGGCGTCGGTGGGGGAGCCTGGCGGGTACGCGACCGTCCAGGCCACCTGGGCGCCGGCTCGTTCGGCGGAAGTGAAGGTGCCGCTGAGCTCCGGGCCCGGCGCGACCTCGGGGACGACGCCGTTCTCACCGGTGAGTCCGAGCGCGGTGTGCATCATGGTCCGGCCGGGGACCAGCCCGGACTCGACCAACCCGACGGCGGCGGTGCCCGCGGCGAGGGTTCCGATGCCCGCGGACAGGAGCGAGCGGCGACTCGGTGGCATGCGGGCAATCGTGGCATGACCGCTCAGATCGTGATCACCCAGGCAAACCAGACGCTCGGGCCAGGAGGCTCTAGTCCAGTACGCCCCATCCGCGCAGCGTCTCCATCAGCCCGGGCGTGGTGGGCAGGACGGCGAGTTCTGCCGGGCTCACCCAGCGGGCGTCCGCGGCGTCGTCGCCGGCCTCCGGTGTCCCGGCCGGGGGGCCCGTCGTACACACGTAGTCCAGGATCAGGTAGGTGACGCCGCCCGGTCCGGGCCGCTCGACCGACCCGAGCAGCCGACCGGCGACGACGGACAGGCCGGTCTCCTCGGCCACCTCGCGCACCGCGGCGGCGGGCGCGGACTCACCTGGCTCCACCCGGCCGCCGGGCAGCGACCAGCGGCCGACGTCGGGCGGGCGACCGCGGCGTACCACCAGCAGCCGGTGCTCTTCGTCGCGGACGACCGCACCCACACAGAGCACCCGTCGCCGGTCCATTTCGCCAGGCTAGGCCAGAGCGGGGCCAGAGCCGGGTCCGGAGCCGGACCGCCCGCGTCCCGGCGTGCGACACGTCCGAACGACCCTTGACGCGCGAAGCCGGAACGGGAACCGTCGTACCCATGAAGGGCCACCCCGTATGCCCGAGATGCCACGGGGCAGTGCGTGCGCCGTCGGCCTGGGCCGACCGGTGGACCTGCCCGGTGCACGGAGCGGTGCCCCCGCTGCAGCCGTTCGTCCAGCCCAGCGCCGACCTGGTGCGCTGGCTCGCCGCCCGGTCGCGGCTGCCGCTGTGGGTGCCGTGGCCGCTGCCGCACGCCTGGGTGATCACCGGCATCGGACACGCCGGCAGCGACGTCGAGGGGGTCCGCGCCACGGTCGTGGCCTGCTCGGGCCCGAACCCGTTGGGCGGCGCCGGCGAACTCCTGCTGGTCGCGGAGGAGATGGGCGTCGGGCTCGGTGCGGCGTACGCCGGAATCGAGGGCATCGACCCTGGCGGCCGCGTCGGCCGGGGAACCCCCCAGGCGAAGGTCGAGGCCGACGGCCATCCGACGGCACTGTGGCTGGCCGACGCGCCACCGGACCGCGCGGTCTACGCCGGCGAGTCGGCCGCGTCGTGGCTGTGGCTGGTCTTCCATCCCGACACCGCCGGGGCGCTGCTGCTGGAGCCGATCGAGCTGATGGACGTCCGAGCGCTCGGCCACGAGGTCGACCTGCTGCCGTACGGCGCCCTCACACCGAGGCTGCGCGACCCCTGACCGGCCGGGCGGTGGACCCCGGAGCGCGGCACACCCTAGGGTCGGACCCGCCCGCACGATCCGCACTCCTCGCCCGCCGCCACACCGTCGTGAAGCCGGGCACCCGTCGGCTGGAGAACCGGTGCGCCTCATCGACCTGCACACCCACTCGAACTGTTCGGACGGAACCGACCCGCCGGCCGAGCTCGTCCGCCGCGCCGCCGCTGCCGGCGTGGACGTCCTCGGGCTCACCGACCACGACACGTTCGCGGGCTGGGACGAGGCACTGGCGGAGGCCCGGCGCCTCGGCGTCGGACTGGTCCCGGGTGCGGAGGTCTCCTGCCGGCTGGGCGGGGTGAGCGTGCACATGCTGGCGTACCTCCCCGATCCCGACGACGCGGAGCTCAACCACACGCTCGGCCGGGTACGCGAGGGCCGCAACGCGCGCGTGCCCCTCATCCTCGACCGGCTGCGCGAGCACGGCATCGACCTGACGCCCGAGGACGTCGCCCACCAGTCGCGGGCGGCCACCTCGCTCGGTCGCCCGCACGTCGCCGACGCGCTGGTCGCGCGAGGGTACGCACGGGACCGGCGGGACGCCTTCGACCGGTGGCTGAGCGAGGGGAAGTCCGGCTACGTCACGCGGTACGCGCCGGACCCGGCCGAGGTGATCGGCGAGGTCCGCGCGGCCGGCGGTGTCTGCGTACTCGCTCATCCTCGTGGGCGTTCCAGCCACCGGGTGCTCACCGACGAGGTGATCGGTGACCTGGCCGAGGCCGGGCTGGCCGGCCTCGAGGTCGACCACCGCGACCACGCTCCGGAAGTACGCGTGCGCCTGCGCGAACTCGCGGGTGTGCTGGACCTGGTGGTCACAGGTGCCAGCGACCACCACGGTGCCGGCAAAACCGACCACGAACTCGGTTGCTTCGGCACCGCCGAGGAGGAGTTCGCCCGGCTGCTGGACCGCGCGCGGTCGGCGGCCGATCGGTCCGGCCGGAAGACACCGGCGCCGTACCTCCCGTACGTGCCGTAGCCGACGTCGCGCACGTACACCCACGAACTCCGTCGCGCCGCCGAACGGGCGTGGGTGTGCCCTTGGGGGTGGGCCTTGGCAGGATGGCCGGATGAGCGCGATGGAGCAGCTGGGGTTCGACGCGATGCCGCGCCGGTTGTTCCGGGCGACGCCGACCAGGTTGGTGAGCTGGCTGGACTGCCCGCGCCGCTACCGGTTCACCTACCTCGACCGCCCCACCCCGCCCAAAGGTCCGCCGTGGGCGCACAACAGCGTGGGCGCCAGTGTGCACACCGCGCTGGCGGCGTGGTGGCGGCTTCCTGTGCAGGAGCGCACGCCGGTGGCGGCCGCCCGGATCGCCTGGCGGGCCTGGATCGACGAGGGCTTCCGCGACGACGCCCAGAGCCAGCGCTGGCGAATGCACGCGTGCCGGCTGGTGGAGGACTACGTTGCGCGGCTCGACCCCACCGACGAACCCGTCGGCGTGGAGCGCACCGTCGCGCTCACCACGTCCACGCTCGCGTTGTCCGGACGCGTCGACCGCATCGACCTGCGCCCCGTCACCCGCCACGGCTACGGCGAGGAGGACGAGGACGACCTCGACGACATGGACGGCGTCGACGATGGGGAGGACGTCGAGGAGGAGAGGCCGGGTGGCCACGCAGCAGAGCACGACGACAGCGCGCTCGAGCTCGTGGTGGTCGACTACAAGAGCGGCACGCGGGTGCTCACCACCGCCGACGCGCGAAGTTCGCTGGCACTCGCGGTCTACGCCGCCGCGACCGCTCGCACCCTGCGCCGGCCGTGCCGGAAGGTGGAGCTGCACCATCTCGCGTCGGGCACGGTCGTCGGCTGGGAGCACACCGAGGAGTCGCTGCGCCGTCATCTGCACCGGGCCGACCAGATGGGTGCGGAGGCTGCGCACGCCGAGCAGGCGTTCGCGCAGGGACTGTCCGCGGCCGACCTCGACGAGGTGTTCCCACCCCGGCCCGGTCCGCTGTGCCAGTGGTGCGACTTCTCCGCCCACTGCCCGCAGGGACGTTCCGCCTACCCGACCCGGCGACCGTGGGAAGGCCTGGACCCCAACGTCTAGGCCCGAACCCACGTGGGGAAGGTGCCGGGATTGTCATCGTGGCCCGCTCGCCCACGCGTAGTGCGGCACCTACGGTATGTACATGGATCTGCTTCGCCTGTTGACCACACCGCGCAAGTTGCTCGGCGGGGCGACCGTCGTGTTGTCGGCGCTTGCGGCGGTGTGGGTGTTCGGGCAGAACGACGGCAGGCTGCCCGCGGGACTCCTGCTGCTGCTTCCGGTCGTCGTGCTCAGCGTCATGGCGTGGAAGCAACGGCGGGCCGGCCGAGGCTGGATCTACCTCTTCTTCGCGTGGGCGTTGGCCTTCGTGGCCTACGGCGCGTTGTTCCCCGGCGGGCTACGGCTACCCGGCTGACGTCGCCGCGTCGCGGCTGAGGGAGTTCCAGTACGCCGTGAGCGCGTCCGCCGTGGCCTCGGGCCGGTCCACCGCGGGGGAGTGACCCGCCCCCTCGATCTCGTGCACCTGCGCACCGAGCCGGTCGGCCATTTCGCGTTGTACGGCAGGACTCCACGCGTCGTCGTCGACGCCGAAGGCGACCATCGCGGGTACGCCGGTGGCGGCGAGCTCGGCCACCAGGTCCGGTGCGGTGACGAGCTGGCGGGTGAACGCGGTGAGCGAGACGGGATTGTTGGCGCGGAACCTCCGGGCGAGGAACTCCTCGATGTGCGCGGGTTCCTCGGCCGCGCCGTTCCTGCGTTCGAGCTCGCGCTTGGCGGCGTACACCGCGGCCAAGCCCTGCGTCGGAATGGCTTCCACCATGAGGTTGAGCAACTGCGCCTGCTGACCGCCCAGTCCGGCGGGGCCTGACCCCAGCAGGGTGAGGGACGCGAACGCCTCCGGCTTGGCGAGCACCGCGGCCCGGGCGATCAGGCCACCGAACGAGTGACCGACCAGGTGGACGGGACCGGCATCCATCGCCTCGGCCATCGCGTACGCGTCCAGCCCGAGCTCGTTCAGGTCATACGCCGACGGCTCGTCCGGGCCGGCGGTTTCGTACTGTCCGCGCTGGTCGACCGCCACCGCGCGTCGCCCGGTCCGGGCCAGCAAAGGCAGCAATGACAGAAAGTCCTCCTTGCTGCCGGTCCAGCCGGGAAGCAGCAAAGCCACCGAGCCGGGAACGGCCGAACTCCATTCCGCAGGCCCGGCTTCCAGTACCGCGAAGTCACCTCGGGACGTGCCCAGGCGGGCAGAGCGGACACCTGTGGGCAAGTCGAGAAACCTCGGTGTGCTCATGGAACGTCACGCTAGCGTTGCCGGAGTTCGGAGCTGCGACAGGGCGTGAAATTGCGCCACATATACGCACTAGGATGGGCGGCCCCGTGATCTTCGCGGAGCCTCCCGTTCCACGTTCCTCGTAAGGAGAGGTGCTGCCATGAGGCACGCCGCGTCGCGCGAACGCCCGCGTCCGCGCACCCGGCTTCGTAGGTGGCGGCTGCTCGCGGCGAGCGGATCCGCCCTCGTGGTCGCGGTGGCACTTCTCGGCGCTGTCGGCGTGCTGCCTCTCGGGGATGTCCGCATGGTCGCCTCGACCGGAAACTCCGTTCTGGACAACCGTTCGCGGCAGATCGCCGACCGTTCCGTACGCGCGGCCGACGGTCGGTCCACCGGAAAGCCGGCTGCGACCCCGCGGCCCACCGCAACTCCGTCGCCCAGCCGCACGCCGACCACCAAGCAGGCACCGGCCGGAGTGGCCGACGCCACGGTGGCTCTGGACGCGGTGTCGGCGACCGTCGGCGACAAGATGCCCGCGGGCACCGGCAACGGCAAGCGGATCGTGTACACGCTCTCCGGCAACCACGTGTGGCTGGTTGACGCGGACAACACCGTGCGCCGGTCCTATCTCGTGTCCGGCACGAAGTTCGGCCAGGTCTCGCCGGGCACCTACCACGTCCTGCGCAAGCGCCGGCACACCACGAGCTACGACGGCGCCGACCGCATGCAGTACATGGTGACGTTCACCCACGGCCGGAACGCCGCGATCGGATTCCACGACATCCCGATCGTGATCTCCACCGGCAAGCCGATCCAGACCCGGCTGCAGCTCGGCCAGTCGCTGTCCGACGGATGCGTACGACAGGACCCGGCCGACGCCAAGGCGCTGTGGGAGTTCGCGCCGGTGGGCACCAACGTCGTCGTCCTGCGCTGATCTTCGCGCTGGGACGGGTCACCGAAGAGTCGGTCAGCGGGCCGATCGTCGGCCGGCCCGCGGGTTCGTCCAGTTGTTGTGGCTCAGCCGGCAGTCGAGTCGGCTGCCGAATCGGCGGTGCTCGGACCGCTGCCGTCGCCACCACCGCTACCACCGCGCCGACGGGTACGCGTACGACGACGCCTGGGTGCGCTCGCTGCGGACTCGTCCCCGCCCGAGCTGCCGGCGGCCGGGTCCGCGGTGCCCGCTTCGGTCCCACCGGCACTGTCGCCGCGTTCGGCGACCACCACGCCGGCACGGGTGCGCCGGCGTTGGCGGCTCCGCCGGGACCGCGGGCGGTCGGCATGCTCCTCGTGCTCGTCGGACAGCCCCTCGGACAGCCCCTCGGACTGCCCCGAGGACTGCCCGGCCTCGGCTGTCCGCCCACGCCCGCCGTCGGTACCGACACCGGACCGCCGCCGCTCCCGCGAACGCCCGCCCGGCTCGCGGCCGCGCTCGCGGTCACCGGAACGGGTGCCGCCCTTCGGGGCGCCGACCCGGCCGGTCACCTCCTTCGGAATGCCGAGGTCGGTGAACAGGTGGTCGGAGGTGGAGTAGGTCTCCACCGGCTCCTCGAACGGCAGGCCGAGCGCGTTGTTGATCATCTTCCAGCGCGTCAGGTCCGCCCAGTCGACGAACGTCACCGCGATCCCGGAGGCGCCCGCGCGACCGGTCCGGCCGATGCGGTGGACGTAGGTCTTCTCGTCGTCGGGACAGGTGTGGTTGACGACGTGGGTGACGCCCTCGACGTCGATGCCGCGCGCCGCGACGTCGGTGGCGACCAGGACGTCGACCTTGCCCGAGCGGAAGCGTTCCAGTCCGCGCTCCCGGGCCACCTGGCCCAGGTCACCGTGGATGGCGGCGACGGCGAACCCGCGGTCGGCCAGGTCGTCGGCCAGCCGCTGCGCCGCGCGCTTGGTCGTACAGAACACCATCACCCGGCCGCGGCTCTCCGCCTGCAGGATCCGGGCGATCACCTCGGGCTTGTCCAGGTCGTGGCAGCGGTAGACGAACTGCGCGGTGGCGGGTACGACCTGGCTCTCGTCGGCCGACTCCGCGCGGACGTTGATCGGGTGGCGCATGTGCCGCCGCGCCAACTGCACGATCGAACCGGGCATGGTGGCCGAGAAGAGCATGGTCTGGCGCATCTCGTGTGTCTTGGCGATCAGCCGCTCGACGTCGGGCAGGAAGCCCAGGTCGAGCATGCGGTCGGCCTCGTCCAGCACCAGCAGCTTGACGTGGGCCAGGTCGAGCGCCCTGCGGTCGGCGAGGTCGAGCAGCCGGCCGGGAGTACCGACGACGACCTCCACGCCCTCCGCCAGTGCGTCCAGCTGGGGCTCGTAGGCGACCCCGCCGTAGACGGTGAGGATCCGGGCGGCACGCACGGACGCGGCGACCTTCAGGTCGGCGGTCACCTGAACAGCGAGCTCCCGGGTCGGGGCGACCACCAGCGCCTGGGGCTTGCCCGGCGCGTCCAGGTCTCCGAAGTCCCGGTCGGTGGGTACGACGATGCGCTGCAGCAGCGGGACCCCGAACGCCAGGGTCTTGCCCGTGCCGGTGCGCGCCTGAGCGATCAGGTCGGCGCCGGTGAGCGCGATGGGAACCGCCATCTCCTGGATAGGGAAGGGCTCGGTGATCCCGACGTGCGCGAGGGCCTCGACGATGTCGGGCAGCGCGCCAAGTTCTTTGAAGGTCGTCAGAGCTTCTCGCCTCTTGGTTCGTCACACTCGGTGGTGTGCTGGATCTGGACTGTGCGCGTAGGGGTGGGGCTGCGACGTCCGCGCGGCGGCCAGCAGATGATCAATGGCTGCCGGGACGGCTCCCCGCCACCGTGAGTCTATCCGCTGACCCTCCCGTCGCCTTGACCAGGCGGCCTGACCGGGCTCGCGAGGCGGACGTAGCCGCCCTGATCGCAGCTGCACGCCCTAAGCTCGGCCCATGAGCGAGAGCCCGGAGAGTTCGCCTGCCCGCACGTCGTCCGCCGGGGTCGCGGCCCACGACGATCCGGTCTACCGGCCCGCGGTGATCGACCTGCTCGGCGTGCTGGCGTACGGCGAGCTGACCGCCTTCGAACGACTCGCGGACGACGCCACGCTGGCGCCCACGCTGGAGGACAAGGCGGAGCTGGCCGCCCTGGCGGTGACGGAGTTCCACCACTACGAACGCCTGCGCGACCGGCTGCGCGACCTCGGCGTCGAGCCCGTGTCGGCGATGCGGCCGTTCCAGGCGGCCCTGGACACCTTCCACCGCCACACCGCCCCCGCCGACTGGCTGGAGGGGCTGGTGAAGGCGTACGTCGGGGACGGCATCGCCACCGACTTCTATCGCGAGGTGGCCGCCTACGTCGACGCGGACACCCGAGCGCTGGTGCTGGAGGTGCTGGAGAACACCGGGCACGCGGTCTTCGTGGTGGATCGGGTCCGCAAGGCCATCGCGGAGGAGCCCCGGATCGGTGGCCGGCTCGCCCTGTGGGGGCGGCGGCTGGTCGGGGAGGCGCTGTCGCAGGCCCAGCGGGTCGCCGCCGAACGCGACGTGCTCACCGCGCTGCTGGTCGGCGGGGTGGACCGCCCCGGCATGGATCTCGCGGCGATCGGCCGGATGTTCGCCCGGCTGACCGAGAAGCACGCGCAGCGGATGGCCACACTCGGCCTGCAGGCCTAGGGTTCCGGCGGCGCTGCTGGGCTGAACGACAAACGAAGGACGCGCCGGCCGGGCCTGGCGGGCCCGGACCCGCGCGTCCGGTCGTACCGCGTGGTTCGGGTGGCGCTGCGAGGTCGGCAGCGTCCTGAACCGGACTCCCGGAACTACCGGGAACTCACGTGCGGACTCGTACGTACCTCACCTTGTGACGCATTACCTCCCGCGGCGGCTGGTCAGAGCCGACGCGATCGCCACGAAGATGGCGGCGAGGATGATGCTGATGATCCAGCGGATCCAGTCAGGACCAGACGTCGACGCGACACCCAGCGCGCCGGCAACCCAGTATCCGACCAGGACACCGACGATTCCGCAGATGATGGTCAGCCAGATCGGGATGTTGTCCCGGTTGCTCGGGGCCACCCATTTCCCGAGCAGGCCGATGATGATGCCTGCGATCAGAAGGCCGATAAGGCTCATCTAGGTCACCTTCCATGGAGCTGCAAGTGTGTCCCCCCAGGGCCCGTTCGGGCCCTGGGGCGGTGCTCCCTCGACCGAAGCCGTTCGTCCCCCGCGGTTGGCAGGCCGAGGTGTTACATGGCGCCGAAACCGACGCGACGCTCCGACTCGGGACCGATCTCGACGTAAGCGAGCTTGGCGGCGGGAACGACGACACGGCGGCCTCGCTCGTCAGCCAGGCTGAGCAACCCGTCGTCACCGTGGAGAGCCTTGCTCACCGCGGCCTCGACGGCCTCGGGACTGTCGTTGCTCTCCAGCACGATCTCCCGAGGAGCGTGCTGGACACCGATCTTGACCTCCACGTGGTCGCCCTCTCTTCTTCTTCGTCGTTGTCCTTGTATCGGGGCGCTTTGTCGGTCGGTTGACCGCCGGTGCCCCAGTTCGGCAGCCTCTCACTCCCATGGTGCACCGGCGGGGACGAGGCTAGCCGAGAACGTGCGCTAAGTCGCGAAGGATGATCCGCTTCGTCCCTTTGGTGCACCCACCGGTCGAGCGTGGGAAGCCGCGGCGGAACCGGCGCCTGGGCGAGTGGTCATTCGGCGCGCGGGAACCCCCTGATGCCCCGCCAGGCGAGGGTGGTCAACAGTCTGGTCGCCTCGTCCCGGCCGATCGCACCCTCCGAGGACAGCCACCACCGCGCGGTGACCTGCGCGGTGCCGGCGAGCCCGGCCGCCAGCAGGAGCGCCTGCTCCCGGGGTACCCCGGCGTCCTCCTGGATGACGTCGGCGATGGCGTCCGCACACTGGTGGGCCACCCGGTCCACGCGCTCGCGGACGGCGGGTTCGCCGGTCAGGTCGGACTCGAACACCAGGCGGAACGTGCCGTCCTCGTCGCTCACGAAGTCGAGGTAGGCCCGCATCGTCGCCGCGACCCGCTGCTGGTTGTCGGTCGTCGACGCCAGTGCGGCGCGTACGGCGTCCACCAGGCCGTCGCAGGTGGCGTCCAGCAGCGCGAGATACAACTCGAGCTTGCTCGGGAAGTGCTGGTACAGCACCGGTTTGCTGACTCCCGCGCGGTCGGCGATGTCGTCCATCGCGGCGGCGTGGTAGCCGACCGCGACGAAGACCTGGCGCGCCGCGTCCAGCAGTTGGGCACGTCGGGCCAGCCGGGGGAGTCGGCCGCCGCGCGGGCGGGCCTCGGACACGGTCACGTGGGGCTCCTCAGTGCCGGCGGTCAGCGGTATTCGTCGTCGTCGAGGTCGACCTCACGGAGTTGCTCGGCGAAGTCGGCCTCGGGTGTCTCGAGGTCGGGCTCCTCCGGCTCCTCGGCCGTCTCCTCGGCGTCGGCGGGCTCCTCCTCGAGGGCGGGTTCCTCGACCTCGCCGTCGAAAGGTACTTCGGTCTCGGACATGGCCTGCCTCCTCATTCCATCCGTTCCATCCGTGCGCGAACCGCTCGCGCCGCGGGTGAACCGAGCGTTCGAGTCCGGCGTACCCACCGCCTTCCTCCCGACAGTAACCCGACAGTAACCGCGAAGCCCCGCCGCCGGCAGCCCGAACCGAGCGAATCGGGCGAACGCCCGCAACGACCCGGCTCCGGGCGGAGCGGTCAGGGCAGCCGTTGCTCCAGCGTCGACAGGTCGGCGAACAGGTCCCCGAACTCCTCCACCCGGTCGAGGACGTCCGCCGGCCCGAACGACAGGGCCTCGGCCTCCTCGCAGCCCTCCACCTCCTCCCAGGTGAGGGGAGTGGAGACCGTGGGGGCCTCCCGGCCGCGAAGGGAGTACGCCGCGATGGTCGTCTTCGCGGGGTTGTTCTGGCTCCAGTCGAGCAGCACCTTGCCCGGGCGCAGCGACCTGCGCATCGAGGAGACCACCAGCTCGGGGTGGTCGTGGGCGAGCTTCTCGGCCAGCTCCTTGGCGTACGCCGAGGTCGTCTCCCCGGAGGTCTCGGCGATCGGGACGTACATCTGCATGCCCTTCCCGCCGGAGGTCTTGGCCCAGGCACGCAGCCCGTCGGCGTCGAAGAGGTCGCGCAGCAGCAACGCCACCTCGCAGCAGGCCACCAGGTCGGCGGGCGGGCCCGGGTCGAGGTCGACCACCAGCAGGTCCGGCCGGCGGACGCCGCCGCGTGGGCCGACCCGCCACTGCGGGACGTGCAGCTCCAGGGCGGCGAGGTTGGCCAGCCACACCAGCGTCGGCAGGTCGTCGGCGACGACGTACTCGACCTCCTCCCGGTCACGGGTGCTGCCCGGAGAGGCGACGGTGACGGTGCGTACCCAGTCGGGGGTGCCGCGGGGGACGTTCTTCTCGAAGAAGGGCTGCCCGCCCACCCCGTCCGGCCACCGCTTGCGGGTCAGCGGGCGGTCGGTGAGCCGGGGGAGCAGCACCGGCGCGATCCGCGAGTAGTAGTCGATGACCTCACCCTTGGTGAAACCGACCTCGGGGTAGAGCACCTTGTCGAGGTTGGACAGGGAGAGCACGTGCCCGTCGATGCGGACCCGGGTCGCCTTGTCTGCCATGGGGACCATCCTGCTCGGTCGCGGCGGGTTCGGCCAAGCGGGCCGCCCGCGACGCGCCGTGGACACGCGCCGGCCCCCGCCACGACGTCTCGCGTGGCGGGGCCCGGTGGTCACCTCGGGTGACCCGGGCAGCCGGTCGCCCGGCTGCCCGGCCGCGTGGTCACTTGGTCGTCTTGGCCTGCTTCTTCGTGACCGGCTGGACGACCACGGTCATCTGCCGCTTGTCCGCGGACTGGCCGGTGATCTTCAACTGGACGCCGTATCCCGCGACCTTCACGCTGTTGTTGGGCAGCGACGCGTCCCAGTAGGTGTTCGGCTTGGAGTCGTCGAACACCGTGATCGGCGACTGCTTCGGCACGTTCGCCGAGAGGATCTGGACCCGGCGGCCGTTGCGGACCTCACGGCTCAGCGACAGCGGGTCGGTGGCCTCCGGCCCGAACGTCGCGTCGAACGCCTGGGCACGCAGGTTGAGGGTCGAGCCGTTGTCCCACCGGATCGGCTTCGGGCGCGCGTCGACCGGAAGGATCAGGCCCTCGCCCGGGTGCCTGCTGGTGTTGTTGTCCTCCTGGCGTTCGTTCCAGTAGGTCACCAGCAGGCCGTTCTGGTAGGGGTAGTGCTCCACCCAGTCGGGCCGGGTGATACTCCGGTTGAAGTTGTACGGCCCTGTCCGCAGGGTCTCGTCGTACCCGACGTACTGGCGGCTCTCGGCGATGTAGTAGCTGCCCTTGTACGTCGTGACCGTGCCGTTGATGCGCTTCCAGCCGTTGGTGGACCAGCCGTTGGCGCCGCCCTCCACGTTGTCGGTGAAGACGGTCGCGCCGGCCGCGGTGACCGCGATGTCGTCGAGCATCGGGCCGGCGTAGTGCAGGCCACCGTCGGTGGCGTAGCGGAAGCGGAAGACGATCGACTTGCCGGCGTACTGCGACAGGTCGTACGACAGCGTGGTCCAGCCGTCGGACTTGCCGGTGACAGGGGCGCCGGCCCGGCTCCAGTGGGCGCCGCCGTCGGCGGAGACCTCCGCGTGCAGGAAGTCGTAGCCCTTCTCGATGTCGTACCACGCCTTGGTCGTCAGCGTCACCGGGCCGGACTTGCCGGTCAGGTCGATGGTCCGGCGCAGGATGTTGTTGAGGTTGTCGTCGGCTCCGCCCCACCACTCGTACGCCCCGGAGTAGGGGTCGTTGTAGTGGTGGACGACCTCGTCCTTCGGCAGCGGGACGATCAGCGCCTGCGGGTTGCCGGTCTCCAGCTCCGCCGGGCCGAGCACGTTGGTGGAGGAGCTGTCGGGGGAGGCGACGTCGTAGTCGATCCAGCCGAGCTGCAGCTTCTCCCACGCACCCATGTAGCCGGGCGTGGTTCCGATGCTGTCCTTGCCGTGGTTGAGCCACGAACCCGACGACATCAGCGTCCAGAAGCCGGTGCCGTTCTCGCCGCCCGCGGTGTCGTAGAGGTCGGGCAGCCCGAGGTCGTGACCGAACTCGTGGCTGAAGACGCCGAGCCCGCCGTTCTCCGGCTCGGTGGTGTAGTCACCGGCCCAGATGCCGGTGTCGCCGAACGGGACACCGCCGCGCGGGTTGAGGTCCGGACCGTCCTCCCCGTCGGGGAAGGCGTACCACCGGTGCGACCAGATCGCGTCCGCACCCTCGGTGCCGCCGCCGGCCTCCTCGCCCTCGCCGGCGTGCACGACCTGGAAGTGGTCGACGTAGCCGTCGGGCTCGTCGAAGTTTCCGTCGCCGTCGAAGTCGTAGCGGTCCCAGGTGTCGAACTGCGCGAGGTAGTCGCGGATCTGCTCCGGCGTCCTGCCCGCGGCGCGCTGCTGGTCGTACCAGGCCTGGGTCGAGTCCTTGACGAAGTTCCAGTAGCCATCGGACTCGTCGATCTCGTTGCTGCCGTAGCGCGCCTCGTTGTAGGGGAGGCTCACCCAGTTGCTCACGTCACCGGCGACGGTGTACTGGCCCTGCGACTGCGCGCGGTAGAACGTCGACATCGACTCCCCGGACTGGCCGAAGAACATGTCGAGGTAGTGCTGCCGGTTGAAGTCGGGCGTCCAGTACGTCGTGTTGTCGCGGGTGCGCGACGGCTGCGAGATCTGGTTGTGCACCGGCCCGGCGGAGCCGCCGGTGCGGGGGTCGGTCTTGTCGCCGAAGTCGACCAGGATGGTGAAGATCTTGTCGGTCTTCTCCATGCTGAGCTGGGCGAACTGCTTCTTGCCCAGCTGCACCACGTCGGAGTTTCCCCGGCGCTGCGGCTTGGCCTCGCCGCGCAGCACCTTCTCCAGCGCGGCCTTGCGGGTTGCCCGCATCTTGTCGCCGAGCGGGTTGGGCAGGTCGTCGGGCGCGTGGGTGCGCGCTGCCCGTGGTTGTGCGGGCGGCGACGCGGACGCCGGCATCCCGGCCGCGGTGGCGGCGATGGCAGCCGCTGTCACCACCGAGGCCACGGCGGCCGTGGCTCTGCGAACTCTCACTGGACTCCTTCGGAACGCTCGGCGCCGGGTTCGCCGGCCGCGAGCGCGACGGAAACGAGGGGGTGTCGATGGTCGATGATCGGCAACGTCGCCGACGATGATCCACAAGGGTCCACAAACTGGCACAAGATGGCCACTTCTGTCCCGGCCTTCGCAGAAGTCTTCCGGGATCGAACGTGTGTCGGCGCGAGGTCGTAGGGTCTGCGCCATGCGCTATCGATCTCTTGGACGTTCCGGCCTGCTGGTCTCGGTCGTCGGCCTCGGCTGCAACAACTTCGGCGGCCGGCTCGACCTCGCCGCCACCCGCGCGGTCGTCGACGCCGCCCTCGACGCCGGCGTCACGTTGTTCGACACCGCCGACGTCTACGGCGGCCGGGGCGGCTCGGAGGAACTGCTCGGCCAGGCGCTCGCCGGTCACCGCGACGAGGTGGTGCTGGCCACGAAGTTCGCCGGCGACATGGGTTACGGGCCGGTCGCGGGTGCGCCGGGAGGCCGGGCCTACATCCGCCGCGCGGTCGAGGCGTCACTGCGGCGGCTGCGCACCGACCACATCGACCTCTACCAGATTCACCGTCCGGATCCGGACACCCCGATCGAGGAGACCCTGGCCGCGCTCGACGAGCTGGTGAAGGAGGGCAAGGTCCGCTACATCGGCCACTCCAACTTCTCCGGCTGGCAGCTCGCCGAGGCCCACCACGTCGCCCGCGAGCTCGGCGCGACCTCGTTCGTCTCCGCACAGAACCACTGGTCCCTGCTGGAGCGCGCGGCCGAGACCGACCTCGTGCCCGCCGCCGAGCACTACGGCGTGGGCGTGCTGCCCTACTTCCCGCTGGCCAACGGCCTGCTCACCGGCAAGGTCCGCCGCGGCGGAGCGATACCGGAGGGCTCCCGGCTGGCCGGCCGGGAAGGCTACGTCACCGAGGACAAGCTCGACCGGGTGGAGGCGCTGGCCGCCTGGGCCAAGGAACACGACCGATCTCTCCTGGAGGTCGCCATCGGCGGTCTGGCGGGACGGCCGGTCTGCGGTTCGGTCATCGCCGGCGCCACCTCGGCCGAGCAGGTGCGGTCCAACGCGGCCGCGGCCGACTGGGAGCCGACAGAGGTCGAGCTGGCCGAGATCGACCAGCTGGTCCCGCCGCCCGGACGCTGACCAGCGGGAGCCGTTTCGCCTCCCCGCGGGGAGTTGTCGTCGCGGAGACGGCAGTGGTGGTCGCGCAGCGTCACCGCCTGGTGACACCGCGACCGCCGCCGGGGCCCGTGGGGCGCCGTCCGCCCACGCGGCGCCCCCATCCGAGGGATGTCGGTGGGGCGCGGGAACATGGGAGGCATACCGGTGGTTGCTCCCGAAGAGGAACACCCGACAATCCGAGGAGTCAGACGTGTCCGTGCCGCCGCTCGTCGAGCCAGCCCCCGACCTCAGTGTGGACGAAGTACGCCGGTACTCCCGGCACATCATCATCCCCGAGGTCGGCATGGACGGGCAGAAGCGCCTGAAGAACGCCAAGGTCCTCGTCATCGGTGCCGGCGGTCTCGGCAGCCCAGCCCTGCTCTACCTCGCCGCAGCCGGCGTGGGCACTCTCGGCATCGTCGACTTCGACGTCGTGGACGAGTCCAACCTCCAGCGCCAGGTGATCCACGGGCAGAACGACGTCGGCAAGCCCAAGGCGGTGTCCGCCAAGGAGTCGATCGCCGAGATCAACCCCTACGTCAAGGTCAATCTGCACCAGGAGCGGCTCGACTCCTCCAACGCGCTGGAGATCTTCGCCGACTACGACCTGATCCTGGACGGCACCGACAACTTCGCCACCCGCTACCTCGTCAACGACGCGGCGGTCATCCTGGGCAAGCCCTACGTCTGGGGCTCGATCTTCCGGTTCGAGGGTCAGGTCAGCGTGTTCTGGGCCGAGCACGGTCCCCACTACCGCGACCTCTACCCCGAGCCCCCGCCGCCCGGCATGGTCCCCTCCTGCGCCGAGGGCGGCGTGCTCGGCGTGCTGTGCGCCTCCATCGGCTCGGTGATGGTCAACGAGGCGATCAAGCTCATCACCGGTATCGGCGAGCCGCTGATCGGCCGACTGTTGATCTTCGACGCGCTGGAGATGAGCTGGCGGGAGCTCAAGGTCAACCGCGACCCGGACACCGCGGAGGTCAAGGAGCTCATCGACTACGACGCGTTCTGCGGCGTCATCTCCGACGAGGCGGCCGAGGCGGTGGTCGACTCCACCATCGACGTCCGCACGCTGAAGCAGTGGCTGGACGCCCGGGAGCGCGGCGAGCGTGACTTCCTGCTCGTCGACGTCCGCGAGCCCAACGAGTACGACATCGTCAACATCGACGGCGCGGTGCTGATCCCGAAGGGCGAGTTCCTCACCGGCCAGGCGTTCGAGAAGCTGCCGAAGGACAAGCAGGTCGTGCTGCACTGCAAGGTCGGCGGCCGCTCCGCCGAGGCGCTGGCCGCCGCAAAGGGTGCGGGTTTCGCCGACGCGGTACATGTCGCCGGCGGCATCTCCGCCTGGGTCAGCCAGATCGAGCCGGACAAGCCGTCCTACTGAGCGGCACCCCGCAGCCGAAAACCTAAGGTCCACCGAGCCGATGCCGTCCGAGGAGTACGTCGAGCGGGTGCTCTCCGTCGTGGAGAGCATCCCGCCCGGCGCCGTACTCGCCTACGGCGACGTCGCGGAGTACCTCGGGGACGGTGGTCCCCGCCAGGTCGGCTGGGTGATGTCGCACTACGGCGGAAGCGTCCCCTGGTGGCGGGTCGTCCGGGCAGACGGGCGGCCCGCCGACTGTCACGCCGGCGAGGCGGTCCGCCGGCTGCGCGCGGAGGGTACGCCGTTCCGCGAACCGTCCGGCCGGGTGGACATGGCCGCCGCCCGCTGGGACGGCGCGCCCCCACAGGTCTCCCCGAGACCGGCCTAGCTCCGCTTCGCCCTGGCCCTGCGCTCGGCCTTCGCGTTGCGCTCCACTTCCCACTTCTCCATCAGGTCGCCGAGTGCCTCGTCGATGAAGACGTAGAAGTCGCGCATCTGCTCCATTCGGCGCCCTGACGGAGTGGCCGAACCACCCAGTGCCCGGGCGCCGTCCTCGGCGAGTTCGGCCACGCTGGCCAGCGCCCCGCGCTTACTGACCGTGGTCTCATACCACAGGTCGTCCGGCAGCCGGTAGCGATGCGTGCGCTCACCGGGCACCGGCTCCCGGCTCAGCATCCCGATGTGCTGCAGGTAGCGCACCGCGCCGGAGATCGCGGCCGCGCTGACGCCGAGCCGTTCGGCGAGATCGCCCGCGGTGAGCGTCTCCTCGTCGGCGGCCATCATCGTCAGCAGCACCCGGGCGGCCATCCTGGGGAAGCCCCAGCCCTCGAAGAGCATCGCCATGTGTTCGACGAACCGCCGAACCTTGTCCTCGTCGCGGTACTCGTCGCGCTCCGTGGGCCGACCGGCATTCCTCGTGGTCTCGGTGGTCATGCTTCGTCTCACCTTCCAGGTGCCGGTCACGAACTTCTCCAGCATAACGCTGTAAACAAGCTTCACGAGTGTGTGAATCTCATGTAGCGTGCGAAGCGTGCGCCTCGGAGGCTGCCAGCCGTGATCCGTCGGCTGCGCCGAGGCGAAGGAGAAGCGCGATGAGCTCGCTGCAGGGCGTTCCGGCGCCGTGGCGGACAAACGCTCACCCATCCGTACGGTCGACCGGCTGCGAGGTCGCCCCGTCCCGGGCGCTGACCGCGGCCGCGCGCAAGGCCGACTCCGACCCGCCGAGTCGACGCCGCCGCCCGCTGTGGTCCCGCCCCTGACCGGACCCGCGGGCTAACCGCCGCAGATCGCTCGACCCCACGACTTCCACGTACGACGAGGACACACTTCGATGACCGAACTTGCCATTTCCGTGTCCGGGCTCCGCAAGAGCTTCGGCCGCACCGTGGCCCTGGACGACCTCGACCTGAGCGTCCGGGCCGGTGAAGTACACGGCTTCCTCGGCCCCAACGGCGCCGGGAAGTCCACCACCATCCGCGTCCTGCTCGGCCTGCTGCGCGCCGACGCGGGCCAGGTGAACCTGCTCGGCGGCGATCCCTGGAGGGACGCCACCTCGCTGCACCGGCGGCTCGCGTACGTCCCGGGTGACGTGACGCTGTGGCCCAACCTGTCCGGCGGTGAGGTGATCGACCTGCTCGGCCGGCTGCGCGGTGGGCTGGACCCGCGCCGCAGGGCCGATCTGCTGGAGCGGTTCGAGCTCGACCCGCGTAAGAAGGGCCGGGCGTACTCCAAGGGCAACAAGCAGAAGGTGGGGCTGATCGCCGCGCTCGCATCCGACGTCGAGCTGCTGCTCCTGGACGAACCCACCTCCGGCCTGGACCCCCTCATGGAGGAGGTGTTCCAGCAGTGCATCCACGAGGAACGCCGTCGCGGGCGGACGGTCCTGCTGTCCAGCCACATCCTCGCCGAGGTGGAGGCGCTGTGTGACCGGGTGAGCATCATCCGCCGGGGCCGCACGGTCGAGTCGGGCACGCTCGCCGAGCTCCGCCACCTCACGCGTACGTCCATCCAGGCCGACCTGGCCAGCCCGCCGAACGGCCTGGCGTCCCTGCCGGGCGTGCACGACCTGCAGATCGACGGTACGCGGGTGCGGTGCGAGGTCGACACCAGCCGCCTCGACGTGCTGATGGCCGAGCTCACCCGCTCCGGCCTGCGCGGGCTGACCAGCCAGCCGCCCACCCTGGAGGAACTGTTCCTGCGGCACTACCAGGACGACGTGTCCGGAACCGAGCCGGCGGAGGTGGCCCGATGAGCGCGCTCGTCGGCACTCGCCGGATGGTGCGGCTGATCCTGCGCCGCGACCGGTTCGTCATGCCCCTGTGGATCGTGCTGATCGGCCTGCTCCCGGCCAGCCTCGCGTCGGGGACTCGCGACCTGTATCCGACCCTCGCCCAACAGGAGCAGTACGCCCAGACGGCCGGGACGAACCCCACCTTCCTGGCGTTGTACGGACCCCTGCACGCCTCGGGCATCGGCGGGCTGGTCGCGCAGCGCGTCGGGTTCTTCCCCGTGGTGCTCGCGGTGATCAGCATCCTCACCGTCGTCCGGCACACCCGCACCGAGGAGGACGCGGGCCGGCGCGAGCTGCTCGGCTCCACCGTCCTCGGCCGGCAGGCCGGGCTGGCCGCCGCGCTGCTGGTCACGGTCTGCGCGAACCTCGTCTTCGGGCTGCTGATGGCGGCCGGCCTGGTCGGCGCGGGACTGCCGGCCACCGGCTCCTACGCCGTCGGCTTCGGGTGCGCTCTGGGCGGCTGCGTCTTCGCGGCGCTGGCCGGCCTGGCCGCCCAACTCACCGAGGGAGCCGGCGCCGCCCGCGCGATCGCACTCGGCGCGCTCGGTGCTGCGTTCGTGCTGCGGGTCGCCGGCGACGTCGGTGGGCCGGACTCGGGCGCGGCGTGGCTGTCCTGGCTCTCGCCGATCGGCTGGTCGCACGCGGTCCGGGCGTACGGCGACGAACGCTGGTGGATCTTCGGCCTCGCGGCGGCCGTGACCGTGGTCCTCGCGGTGGCAGCCGCCGCCCTGTCCGCCCGGCGTGACCTCGGGGCGGGCATCCTGCCGGCACGGCTGGGCCCGGCGCAGGCGTCGCCCCGACTGTCCGGTGCGTTCGGCCTGGCCTGGCGGCTGCACCGCGGCCTGCTGCTCGGCTGGACCATCACCCTGGCGCTGCTCGGTGTGGTGTACGGCGGAGTGGCCGACGGCGTACGGGACATGATGGACGGCAGTCCGCAGCTGAAGGAGATGTTCCAGCGCATGGGCGGCCAGTCGGCCATCGTCGACGCCACCCTCGCGGCCATGCTCGGCACGATCGGGCTGATCGCGGCCGCGTACGCCGTGCAGGCGGCGCTCCGGATGCGCGCGGAGGAGACCAGTGGACGGGCCGAACCCGTTCTGGCGACGGCCGTCGGCCGGGTGACGTGGGTGGGGAGCCACCTCGTCTTCGCACTGCTCGGCCCGACGGTGGCGCTGGCCGCCGCCGGGGTCACCGCGGGGCTCGCGCACGGCGCCAACGCCGACGATGTGGGGGGTCAGCTGCCCCGCGTTCTCGCCGGGGCGATGGTGCAACTGCCCGCGGTGTGGGTGCTCGCCGGTGTCGCGATGGCGCTGGTCGGGCTCGCGCCCCGGCTGGCGGCGGCCAGTTGGGCGGTGTTCGCGGCGTTCCTGCTGGTCGGCCAGGTAGGAGTGCTGCTCGGCCTGAGCCAGAAGGTGCTCGACCTCTCGCCGTTCACCCACATCCCGCGGCTGCCGGGTGGGCACGCGTCCGCCACGCCGCTGCTGTGGCTGACACTGGTCGCCGCCGTGCTCGTGGTCGCCGGGCTGGTCGGCATTCGCCGGCGGGACGTGCCGGTCGGCTGACGCGGTGAGCCGGTTCGGCAGCCGTCGGCGCACGACGCGGGCGGCTGCCGATCCGGCCTGTCCAACCGGGCTGTCGAACCGGGCTGTCGAACCGGCCTGTCCAGCCGGGCTGTCGGCGCGGTCTGATGGAATGCGGGGCGTGTCGGTTGTTTCCGTCTCCTCCGGTTCCTCCGGTTCGTCCGGGTCACCGCCCCCGCGCGACGGCTCGGGCGGGCCGGCCTACCGACTCGTCCGGCGGCCCCGGTCGGGCGATCCGGCGCGGCTGACCGGTCCCGAGCTCGACGAGGCGCAGCGGCGGGTCGTGGAGCATCGCGGCGGTCCGCTCCTGGTGCTCGCCGGGCCGGGCACCGGCAAGACGACCACGCTGGTGGAGGCCGCGGTCGACCGGATCGAACGCGACGGCATCGAGCCCGAGCACGTGCTGCTGCTGACCTTCGGCCGCCGCGCCGCCGCGGAGTTGCGCGACCGGATCGCGGCCCGGCTCGACCGCACCATCCGCGAGCCGCTCGCCCGCACCTTTCACTCGTACGCGTTCGGGCTGCTGCGCAACGACGCGGTGCTGAACGACCTGCCGGTGCCGCGGCTGCTGGCCGGCCCGGAGCAGGACCTGATGATCCGCGACCTGCTCCGCGGTGACGTCGAGGAGTTCGGGGCGAAGGACTGGCCGGCCCGGCTGCGACCGGCGCTGGGCACTCGCGGCTTCGCCCAGGAGCTGCGTGACCTGTTGCTCCGCGCGGCCGAGCGAGGGATCGAGCCGCCGGGCCTGGGTGCCCTCGGCCGGCAGCAGCGCCGCGACGACTGGCGGGCGGCGGCGAGGTTCGCCCGGCAGTACGCCGCGATCACCGCACTGCGCCCGGAGACTCCCGCCTACGACCCGGCCGAGCTGGTCCGGGCCGCGGTCGACCTGCTCCGCGCCGACCCCGAGCTGCTCGCCCGCGAGCGGGCCAACCGGGCCGTGGTGTTCGTGGACGAGTACCAGGACACCGACCCCGCGCAGGAGGAACTTTTGCGGCTGCTCGCCGGCGGGGGCCGGGAGCTGGTGGTGGTCGGCGACCCCGACCAGTCCATCTACGCCTTCCGGGGCGCGGAGAGCGAGGGGATCCGCCGGTTCACCGAACGCTTCCCCACCGTGGGCGGGGCCGAGGCGCCGACCGTGGCGCTGACCCGCAGCCGCCGGGCCGGGGCCACCCTGCTGAAGGCGTCCAGGCGGATCACCGACCGGCTGGGCGGGCCACCCGCGCACCGCCGCCTGGTCGCCGTGCCCGAGGCGCCTCCGGGGGAGGTGCAGGCGCACCTGTTGCACACGCGCAACCAGGAGGCGTCGTTCGTCGCCCAGCGGTTGCGGGAGGCACACCTCGTCGACGGCGTGGAGTGGTCGCGGATGGCGGTGCTTGTCCGCGCCGCGTCGTACATCCCGCTGCTGCGCCGCACCCTGTCCGCCGCCGGCGTGCCCGCCACGGTCCGGCTGGAGGAGACGCCGCTCGTCGACCAGCCCGCCGTTCGGCCGCTGCTGACCATTCTGTCGATCGCCACCGAACGCACCGAACTCTCCTCGGAGGAGACCCTCGACCTGTTGGTCAGCCCGTACGGCGGCGCCGACGCCCTTGCCCTGCGCCGGCTGCGGCAGGAGCTGCGGCGCAGTGAGCTGGCCGCGGGGGGCGGGCGGTCCTCCTCGATCCTGCTGGTCGAGGCGCTGGCCGACCCGCGGGTGCTGATCCCGCTCGATCCCGCCGCCACCGCACCGGCACGGCGCATCGGGCACCTGCTCACCACCGCCGCCGAGGCCGCCGCGGCGCCGAACGCCACCGCCGAGACCGTGCTGTGGGCGGTGTGGTCGGCCAGCCGGGTGTCCGACCGCTGGGCACGCCGCGCCGCGTCCGGCGGACCGGGCGCGGCCGCGGCAGACCGCGACCTGGACGCGGTGACCGCGCTCTTCGACATGGTCGCGCGGTTCGTCGACCGGATGCCGGCGGCGGGTCCGGCGGTGTTCCTCGACCACCTGCTCGGCCAGGAGATCCCCGCCGACACCCTCGCGCCCCGGGCGCCGGAGGGCGACACGGTCACTGTGCTGACCGCCCACGCGTCGAAGGGCCTGGAGTGGGACGTCGTGGCGGTGGTCGGCGTACAGGAAGGGGTGTGGCCCGACCTGAGGTTGCGTGGCTCCCTGCTGGGTTCGGAGTCGCTCGTCGACCTGGTCGCCGGGCGTGACCCCTCGCCGGTGACCACGGTGAGCCATCTGCTCGCCGAGGAGCGCCGGCTCTTCTACGTCGCCGTCACCCGGGCGCGACGGCGGCTGATCGTCACTGCCGTGTCCAGTGAGGAGACGCACCCGTCCCGGTTCGTCGACGAGCTGGTGCCCTGGAACGGCCCGGGCGAGGAGCGCCCGCTCACCCGCGTGCCCCGCGGTCTGGAGCTCGCGGCGGTGGTGGCCGAGCTGCGGTCGGTGGTGTGCGCCCCAGGTGACGGCACCGGCGCCGAGCCCGAGGACCCGCGCCGGCTGGCCGCCGCACACCAGCTCGCCCGGCTGGCCGCCGCCGGCATCCGTGGCGCCGACCCGGCCGAGTGGTACGCCGTGGCGCCGCTCACCGACGACGCGCCGCTGCGCGGTCCGGACGAACAGGTCCGGGTCTCGCCCAGCAAGGTGGAGGCGTTCGCCCGCTGTGCGCTGCGCTGGCTGCTGGAAAGCTGCGGCGGCACCGCGGGCGACCTGCTCAGTCAGGGCGTCGGCACCCTCGTGCACGACCTCGCGTACGACGTCGCGATCGGCGCGGTCGTGCCCGACGAGATCCTCTCGGCGTTCGAGACCCGCTGGGCGCGGCTGGACAGCGGCACCGGCTGGCACTCCCGCCGCCAGCACGAACAGGCCCGCACGCTCGTGGAGCGCCTGTCCAGTTGGCTGCGGAGCAATCCGCGGGAGCTGGCCGCGGCCGAGGAGACGTTCGCCGTCGAGGTCGGCCGGGCCGTGCTGTCCGGCCGGGTCGACCGGCTCGAACGCGACGCCGAGGGGCGGCTGGTGGTGGTCGACCTGAAGACCGGCAAGAGCAAGCCGGTGGCGGCCGACCTGCCCACCCACCCGCAGCTCGGCGCCTACCAGCTCGCGGTCGAACAGGGCGGGTTCGAGGGCGGTCCGGAGGACGGTCCGCGGTCGGGAGGCGCGGTTCTGGTCCAGCTCGGCAGTGGATCGAAGGTCACCGAACAGTCGCAGGCGCCGCTGTCCGACTCCGAGGACCCGAAGTGGGCGCAGCGGTTGGTCGAGGAGACCGCCGAGGGCATGGCCGCGGCCGACTTCGACGCCAGCGAGAACCGCTGGTGCGGGGTGTGCCCGTCCCGGCGTTCCTGCCCGTTGCACGTCGAGGGTGGACAGGTGACCCCGTGACCGAGCAACTGTCCGCCACCCAGCTGGCCCTTCCGCTGGTCAGGCCCGACGGGGTCCGCTACACCGCCGTCGACCTGGCCAGACTGTTGCGGCAGCACCCGCCGACCGCCGAACAGGCCGCGGTGATCCAGGCGCCACTGGAGCCGGGTGTCATCGTCGCCGGAGCCGGTTCGGGCAAGACCGAGACGATGGCCGCCCGGGTCGTGTGGCTGGTCGCCAACGGCCTGGTGCTGCCCGAGCAGGTGCTCGGCCTCACGTTCACCCGCAAGGCCGCCCGGGAGCTGTCGGCTCGCATCCGGCATCGGCTCGGCCAGCTGCGAGCCCGTGGTCACGTCAGCCTGGAGGCCGACGGAGACGCCCCGCCCGGCGAGGTCAACGTCGCTACGTACGACGCCTACGCCCAGCGCATCGTGTCCGAACACGCGCTGCGGCTCGGACGCGAGCCGGCCTCGCGGCTGGTGACGCCGGCCACCGCCTGGCAGTACGCCACCCGGGTGGTGGAGACCTACGACGGGCCGATGGACGCGGTGGAAGCGGCGTTCTCCACCGTGGTCGACGCGGTGCTCGCCCTGCACGGCGAGATGAGCGGCCACCTGGTGACTGCCGAGCAGGTCGCCGAGTTCACCGAGGAGCTGGTGGCCACGGTGACCAGCAAGCCCGCGGTCGCGCGCACCCGCAAGGCGCTGTACAGCAACGTCGCGGAGGCGCTCGCCCGCCAGCAGGCCAGGGTCGCGTTGCTGCCTCTGGTGCGGGCGTTCGAGGCGGAGAAGCGGCGGCGGGAGGCGGTCGACTTCGCCGACCAGGCCGCGCTGGCCGCCCGGCTGGCCGAGGGCTTCGCAGAGGTCGGCGAGCGAGAGCGGGAGCGCTACCCGGTCGTGCTGCTGGACGAGTACCAGGACACCAGCCACGCACAGCTGGCGATGCTGCGCGGACTCTTCGGCGGCCGTACCGGCCATCCGGTCACCGCCGTCGGTGACCCGTGCCAGTCCATCTACGGCTGGCGGGGGGCCAGCGCGGCGACGCTCACGTCGTTCGGCAGCCACTTCCGCACCTCCGACGGCACGCCCGCACCGACCCGCTCCCTCACCACCAGCTTCCGCAACGGCTCCTCGGTGCTCCAGGTGGCCAACGTCCTGGCGACGCCGCTGCGTCAAGGCGGACTTGACGTACGCGAGCTGGCTGCGCACCCGGCCAACCCGAAGGGCCGGGTGGTGGTGTCCCTGCACCACACCGTGGACGACGAGGCGGCCGACGTCGCGGCCCGTGCCCGGGCGGTGTGGGACGCCGACGCCGACAACCGCGCCAAGGGGAAGTCGGGACGTACGGTCGCGGTGCTGGTACGTCGCCGCAGCCAGATCGACCGGCTGGCGCACGAGCTGCGAGCTGCCGGACTGCCGGTGGAGGTGGTCGGTGTCGGCGGCCTGCTGTCGGCGCCAGCGGTCTCCGACGTGGTGGCGACCCTGCGGGTGCTCGCCGACCCCGGGCGTGGCGACGCGTTGATGCGGCTGCTCACCGGGGCCAGGTGGCGCATCGGGCCGCGGGACCTGGACGCGCTCGGCCGGTGGGCTCGCCGGCTGGCCGCCGCCCCCGGGCTTTCCGGTGGACCGGGCGGCTCCGGCGGCTCGGGCGAGTCGGCCGGATCCGGATCGGGCGCCGGGGAGCCGGGCGGCGGGCACGCTGTCGCCGAACCCGGCAAGGGCTCCGCCGCGACCGGGCCGGCCGAGCCCGCCGAGCCGGCGGACCAGGCCGAGCCTGACGACGTGGACAACGCCAGCATCATCGACGCTCTCGACGCGGTGGACACCGCGCCCGCCGACGGCTGGTTCTCCCCGGAGGGGCGTCGGCGGCTCACGCTGTTCGCCCACGAGCTGCGGTCTCTGCGCCGGCGGGCCGCGCAGCCGCTGGTCGACCTCGTGGCCGACGTCGTCCGCACTCTCGGCCTCGACGTGGAGATCGCCGCCCGCACCGGTGACGTCGCGGTGAGCCGGGCGGACCTGGACGCCTTCCTCGACGTCGCCGTCGCCTTTGCCGAGAGCGGCGAAGGAGTCTCGGTCGCGGCGTTCCTCGCCTACCTCGACGCCGCCGACACCGAGGAACGCGGCCTGGAGCCGGGGCAGGTGGAGGTAGCCGAGGAGCGGGTCCAGGTGCTGACCGTGCACGGCGCGAAAGGCCTGGAGTGGGACGTCGTCTTCGTACCCGGCCTGGTGGAGGGCGTCTTCCCGACCGCCGGCGCGAAGGACAAGGCCTGGCTGACCGACCTCGGCGCGTTGCCGTTCCCGCTGCGCGGCGACCGGGACGCGCTGCCGGTGCTCGACGTGGAGCACGCGCTGGACCAGAAGGAGGTCAAGGAGGCCTTCGACCAGTTTGTGGAGGACTGCGGCGAACGTGCCCGCATCGAGGAACGCCGGCTCGCCTACGTCGCGGTCACCCGTGCCCGGCAGCTGCTGGTCTGCTCCGGGTACCGCTGGGACGAGACTCAGCGCCCGCGCGAGCCGGGCGAGTACCTCCTGGAGATCGCCGACGCCTGCCGCGCCGGAGCCGGCAAGGTCGGGATCTGGCACGGCGAGGTCGACCTGGCGGCCGGCAACCCGCTGACCGCACAACCGCGCCGGCACGCCTGGCCCTACGACCCGCTCACCCCGCAACGCCGCTCGGAGCTGGAGGTCGGCGCCGAGCTCGTACGCCGGTCGAAGGCAGAGCTCGCGGCCGGGCGGGAGCTTCCCACCGAGGTGGCCCAGGCTGCCCTGGAGTGGCAGCGAGACGTCGACCTGCTGCTCACCGAACGCGCCCGGCGGGTCGACCGCGAGGACATCGTGGTCACCCTGCCCGACCGGCTCTCGGTGAGCCAGCTGGTGCAGTTGCGCCGCGAGCCGGAGGCGCTGGCGCGCTCGATCCGCCGGCCGGTCCCGCCCGCGCCCAATCCGCTGGCCCGGCGGGGCACCGCGTTCCACGCCTGGCTCGAGTCGCGCTACGGCCTGCCGCAACTGCTCGACATCGACGAGCTACCGGGTTCGGCCGACGCGGAGGCCGAGCCGGACGAGGACCTCATCGCACTGCAGGACGCGTTCCTGGGCTCGGAGTGGGCCGACCGTCAGCCGCTGGAGGTCGAGGTGCCGTTCGAACTCCTGGTCGGTGGCGTGGTGGTCCGCGGGCGTGCCGACGCGGTGTTCCCGGTCGAGGGTTCCGCCTCGCCGAACGTCGATGACGGCTCGCCGGTGACCGCGATCGTCGGCGGCCGGCCGGTCACCGCGATCGAGGTGGTGGACTGGAAGACCGGGCGCCCTCCCCGAGACGCCGAGGACGAGGCCGCCCGCACGGTGCAGTTGGCGGCGTACCGGCTGGCGTGGGCCCGGCTGACCGGACTGCCGCTGGAGCGGGTGCGAGCCGCGTTCCACTACGTACGCCACAACCGGACCGTCCGGCCCGTCGACCTGCTCGACGCCGACGGCCTGGAGGCCCTCATCTCCGGCATCCCCGAGGAGGACGGGGACTGAGGAGGACGGGGCCAGAGGGGAGACGACCAAGGGAGCCGGGGCCTGCCTGATGCGCCGACGACCGGATCAGCCGGCCGCCGACCACAGGCGGTCCGGGCCGATGCGGTAGAAGTCGCATGCGGTGTCGAAGAACACCGCGCGTTGTTCGCTGGCGGACAGGTCGGCGGTGAGGTCCTGGAAGCCGCCGAAGATCTGGGCGTACGTCGCCCAGAGCGCGTCCACTGGGAAGTTGCTCGCGAACATGCACCGCCACGGGCCGAACAGGTCCAGGGTGGTGAGCACCACCTCGCGTTGCAGGTCCGGCGTCCAGGTGGTGTGCGGCACGTCCAGCCCGGAGATCTTGCAGTACACGTTGGGATGTTCGGCCACCAGCCGCATCGCGTCCCGCCATCCGGCCAGCCCGGCCGGTGACCGGTCGGCCGGCAGCCCGGTGTGGTTGATCACGATCCGCGTCTGGTCGAACGCCGCGGCGAGGTCGGCCGCCTCGTGCAGGTGCCACCACGGCACCTGGAGTTCGTAGTGCAGGCCGAGCGGCGCCAGCAACCCGAATCCCGCCCGCCAGCGCGCGTCCGTCATCAGCGTGGGTTCGGCCGCTGCCCGGTCCGGCGTGGCCGCGCCGCCGGGCTTGTGCCGGATCCCGCGAACCAGCGGTGCGGCGGCGACCGCTGCCAGGTGGTCGGCGACTCCGGCCGAGTCCAGCACCGCGTGCCCGACGACCACGCTGGGCACACCCGTCCGCTCCGCCAGCCCGCTCACCCAGGCGACCTCGGACAGGGTGTCGTCGACCCGCCACTCGGTCTCCACGAAGGCGCTCCCGACCACGTCGAGTCCGAGGTCGGCGACCGTGGCGGTGTCGGCGAGGAAGTCGGCCGGAAGGTAGTCGCGGCGGATTCGCCCGTAGTCGCCGTACCGGAACGCGATCATGGGACCGTCGACCAGCCACGGCTGACCGCCGAGGGCAAGGTCCCATACGTGGTGGTGCGCATCGACCACGGGACCGGCGTAGGGGCTCACCGCGGCCACATCGTCGAATGGCGAGGACTTTTCGGCATGGCCGCATTCTCGACGGCGAGAACGCTTCACCGAAATCGGGATGGGCGTTTTCAGCCGACCGAATTCGGCTGAACTTTCAGTGCTCTCTTCACTTGTCGAAATGAAGGCGTAAACGCATGACCGGGCCTTGTCCACGATGGGACAGGGGCGTTCCCCGGCGCCGATCTGCCCACGTAACGTGCCACAAGGGCAGGGTTTTCTGAATTTTCAGTGAACGCGAGGGACCTGAAATGGGCGCACGGCGGCGGTCGACACTGCGGGAGGTCGCCGCGCGTGCCGGTGTTTCGATCGGCACCGCATCAGGGGTCTTCACCAGTAATGCGTCCGTTTCCGAACAGGCCAGAAAAGTGGTTCTCGCAGCTGCGGAGGAAATCGGCTACCAACCGCGACGCCGACCGGCGGAGGCGCTTGCCGCCGGCGTTTCGGCGTTCGGCCTGCTGGCCCGTGGGGAGCACTACGTCGGTCCGGCCAACCCCTTCTACGGGCCGGTTCTCTACGGTGCCCAGTCGGCGATCGCGGCGCTCGGGGTGTCGCTGGTGATGGAGACCCTGCACGACGGCGACCTCGACGGCCGCGCGCTGCCGCTGGTGCTGCGCCGCCGGCAGGCGCAGGGCCTGCTGCTGGCCGGCTACCACGAAGAGCGGTACGTCGCGAGGCTGCTGGAGACCGGTACGCCCTGCGTGCTGATCGACCACCTGGTCGAGGACCTGCCCGTGGACTGCGTGCGGGCCGACGACCTTCGCGGCGGCCACCTGGCCACCGCGCACCTGCTCGACCTGGGACACCGCAGCCCGCCGCCGGCCATCATCACCGGGCCGTCGACGGCGTACTCGATCACCGCGAGGCTGGCCGGATATCGCCAGGCGCTGGCCGAGTACGGCGTTCCGGCCGACCCCGCCTACATCCGCGGCGGCCGGCTGTGTGCGGAGAGCGGGCGGGAGGAGATGGCCGCGCTGCTGGACCTGCCGGTGCCCCCTACCGCGGTCTTCTGCGGTAACGACAACACCGCCCTCGGCGCGATCGACCTGCTCCGCGAACGCGGGATCACTGTGCCCACGGACGTGTCGGTGATCGGGTACGACGACATCGCGATGGCCGCGCACAGTGTTCCCGGGCTCACCACCATCGCCGTCGACAAGGAGTTGCTCGGAATGCAGGCGGTGTGGAATCTCACCGAGCGACTGCGCTTTCCCCACATGGGCTGGCGGGAGACCAGGGTCGGCGTACACCTGGTGGTCCGTGGGTCCACCGCGCCGCGCAACCCACCGGCACCACCGTACGAACCGGTGACCACCACCACGACCCCAACCACACGAGGGTGATCGACAGATGCGGTTGACCACGGCCCACAAGCAGGCGTTGTACGGCGACGGTTTCGTCCGCCTGCCTGGGATCGTTCCCAGCGGGCTTGTCAACGCGGCCTTGCGGGCGATCAACGGCTCGCTCGGCTCCGAGGGCATTCATCCCGACGAACTGGTGACCTTCCGGTCCCGGTCGTACTGCCCCGAACTCCAGACCTCACAGGCCATCACCGACCTGCTGCACCGGTCACCGTTGTGGGAGGTCGCGGAGTCCGCGATCGGGGAGGGGGCGATAGCGCCGGTGAACGCGGGCCAGATCGCGTTGCGCTTCCCAACGCCCGGCACACCGCACGACCCGCACGCACACATCGACGGCATGTACAGCCCGCACAACGGTGTGCCCAAGGGGACGATCGCCAACTTCACCGCGCTGGTGGGGGTCTTCCTCAGCGACGTGCCCACGTCGTACGCCGGCAACTTCACCGTCTGGCCGGGCAGCCACCGCCAGTACGAAGGCTACTTCCGCGAGCACGGCCCGGACTCCCTGCTGAACGGCATGCCCGACGTGAAGGTGGCCGAGCCGGAGCAGGTCACCGCCCGGGCCGGCGACGCGGTACTGGCCCACTACCAGCTCGGGCACGGCATTGCGGGAAACGCGTCTCCGCACATCCGGTACGCGATCTTCTTCCGGCTCAGCCACGTCGACCACCAGTCGGTGCGCTGGGAGTGCATGACGGACATCTGGCGGGAGTGGGCGGGGATGCGCGACGTGGTCGCCGTGAACGCCGCCGAAGGCGCACCCGCGAACACGCCCGCCAACTGACCCTGCCAACCGGCGTCGCGGCCTGACCCCGCGAACTGATCAGCCACAGGACCCCGGAAGGAGTGGTTGCCGTGCCCACCCTGGAGGTACGCGGCCTGGTGAAGCAGCTCGGTGACCACCGGGCGGTCGACGGCATGTCGTTCACGGTGGAGGACGGGCAGTTCTTCGTACTCCTCGGCCCGTCCGGCTGCGGGAAGACCACCACGCTGCGGATCGTCTGCGGCCTTGAGCAGCCCGACGCGGGTGAGGTGGTCATCGGCGACCGGGTGGTGACCTCGCTGCCGTCGCGGGACCGCAACCTCGGGATGGTCTTCCAGGAGTACGGCCTCTACCCCAGCATGGACGTCTTCGGCAACCTGGCATACGGGCTGCAGGCCCGCGGCGGCGTCGCCAAGGACGAGATCGAACGCCGGATCCGGGCGGCCGCGGACAGGCTCGACCTGGGCCCGTTGCTCCGTTCGCCCATCACCGACCTGTCCGGTGGCGAGCAGCAGCGGGTGGCGCTCGGCCGGGCGATGGTGAAGGACGCCGACGCGTACCTCTTCGACGAGCCGCTGTCCAACCTCGACCCCAAGCTGCGGTACCGGCTGCGGCGCGACATCCTCGCCCTGCACCGCGACAAGGGCCGTCCCAGCGTCTACGTCACCCACGACCAGACCGAGGCGTTCGCGATGGGCGACGTGGTGGCGGTGCTCGCGAACGGCCGGGTGCAGCAGATCGGCCCGCCGGACGAGCTCGTCGAACGCCCGGCCAACGTGTTCGTCGCCGGTTTCGTCGGGTCACCGCCGATGAACCTGCTGCCTGCCCGGCTCCGGCCGGTGAACGGCGCGTACGTCGCACACGGCTCCGACGCGGCGCTCCCGCTGCCGTCGGCGTGGACCGACACGCTGTCGCGGTACGGCAAGGAGCAGGTGACGGTGGGGATCCGGCCGGACGCGCTGGTGCCGGCCGCCGACGGGGATGCGCCCATCAGCGGCGAGGTCACCGACGTGGAGCCGCTGATCGGGGAGACGGTGGTCCGGCTGCGGACCGCGGGTCAGGCGATGGCCGCGGTCTTCCGGGCCGGCGAGGAGGGTTCGCTCACGCCGGGTGACTCCGTACGCCTCCACGTCGCACCGGAGGGGCTGCGGCTGTTCGACCACGACAGCGAACAGGCGCTGGTGCCATGACGTCCATGACCGCCGGCCGCTCCGACGCCGCCCTCGCGGCCGGTTTCGACACCCTCGCCCGGCTGCTCGCGCTCACCCTGGGCCCCGCCCGCCGGGTGGTGCTGAACGACACCGGCGGTGGAACCGCCGAGGGCCTCGCGGACGCGGCGACCGTCGCCCGCCGGGTCACCGCCCTGCCCGAGCGCGAGGCGACCGCGGGCGCCGCGCTGTTGCGGGAGGCGGTACGCACGGTGGTGGGGCGGCACGGCGACGGCGGGGCCACCACCGCGGTGCTGACGGCGGCCATCGTCCGGCACGCACGCCGGATGGTGGCGGCCGGTGCCAGTCCCGTCCTGGTCCGCGACGGGATCAGGGCCGCGGTCCGGTGCGCCGCCGACGCCCTGAAGGGCCAGGCGAGCCCGGTCGCCGGGCCGGACGACCTGTCCGGGCTGGTCTCCGCGGCAGGTGGCGACCGGGCGCTGGCCGCGTCGGTCGGGGAACTCGTGGACGTCCTGGGACCGGAGGGTGCGGTCGTGGTGGAGGAGTCCGTACGGCCCGGCGTGACCCACGACTACGTTGACGGAAGCCGGTGGCCCGCCCGCCCGGCCGCGCCGGAGCTGCTGTCCGGTGGCGGTATGTTCGGGGGCTCGCACACCGAGCTGACCCTGGTAGACCCCGCGGTGGTCGTCGCGGACGTCGTACTCGACGACCCCGCGCAGGTCATCCCGATCCTGGAGGCGGTGCGGGCACTGCCCGACCGGCCGCCGTTGCTGCTGGTGGCGCAGGACGTGACCGGCGGCGCGGCCACGACCTGTCTGCTGAACGACCGCCGCGGGCTCGTGGTGACCGCGCCGGTCGTCCTCACCACGGCCGGGGTTCGGCGCGGCGAGGACCTTGCCGACCTTGCTCTGCTGACCGGCGCCACGGTGCTGTCGCCGGAGTACGGCCGGCCGCCGGAAAGGTTCGTCCCGGCCTACGTGGGCAGGGTGCGGCGCGCCGTCGTACGGTCGGGGCACCTGTCCGTCGCCGGCGGTGGTGGCGACCGGCGCGCGGTCACGGACCTGGCGGCCCGGTTGCGGACCCGGGCCTGGGAACTCGGCGACGGCGCGGAGGCGACCACCCGGACCGCCGAGCGGATGTGGCTGCGCCAGGCACGCCTGCTCGGCCGGGTCGGCGCCGTCCAGGTGGGAGCGAACACCGAGGCCGAACGCGAGGACCGGCTGCGGACGGCCCGGCGGGCCGTGCGGCTCGCCCGGACCGCGCTGAGGGACGGCGTGGTCGCCGGTGGCGGAGTGGCTTACCTGGACTGCGTGGACGCCGTCCGCGCGGCGCGGGCGGAGTGCGCCGACCCCGACCGGGCCGCCGGCATGGAGGCGGTGGCGGCTGGCCTGGAGGCGCCGTTCCTCCGCCTGGTCGCCAACGCCGGCCGCCGAGAGCCCCGGGTGGCTCTGGCCGCGGTCCGCGCGCTCGGCCCCGGGCACGGCGTCGACGTACGGACCGATCGGTACCTGCCGATCCGCGAGGCCGGCGTGCTCGACGTGGCGGGCGTTGCCGTGGCCGCGCTGGAGGCGGCCGGCGCGACGGCCGGGGTCCTGGTGTCGGCGTCGGTGGTGACCGGCCGTGGGTGAACCGGCGAGCCCGATCCTGTCAGCCGCGCGGGGCCTCCGGCCGGAGGAGCTGTGGCTGGGCGGGGTCGGCGGCGTCGTGTCCACCGGTCCGACGGCCGGGGTCGACGGTCCGAGCGGTCCGCTGAGCTGCGTGGCCGCGCTCGGCGTCGTGGCGGGCCGGTTGCTCGCCGGTGGCGCGGAGGGGATCGCTCGCCGGGTCGGTGAGGCGTGGGACCTCGCACAGGTGCAGGGGAGCGGTGCCCCGGTGGTGGCGTTCCTCGACGTACGTCCGCCGTCGGGCGAGGACCACATCGCGCTCGCGGCCACGCTCGGGGACGGCGTGCTCCGCAGCGTGGACGGCGGGCGCACCTGGCAGCCGGTGTTCGGGCTCGCGGACACCGAGGTCACCGCACTGGTCCGCACGCCCGGCGGGCGGCTGCTCGCGGGTACGCCGGAGGGCGTGTATGCCAGCCCGAACGCCGGCCGAGCCTGGCGACGGACCGGGCGGACCGCGCCCACCGGCCGGGAAGCGGCGACCTTCGACGCGCCGGTGGCGGCGTTCGCCGTGGGTGTGGACGGCACGGTGGTCGCAGGACTGGAGTCCGGTCTGCTGTGGTGCTCCGCCGACGACGGCCGGACCTGGGCGCCGTCGGGGACTCTCCCGGCACCGGTCACCGCGCTGGTGGTGACCGCGGTCGGAACCCTCCTCGCGGGTACGTCGGGCGCGGGAGTGTGGCGATCCGCCGACGGCGCCCGGTGGTACGAGGCGGTGGCCGGGACGGTGCACTGCCTGCTGGCCGACGGCGCGACGACGTACGCCGGCACCGACAGCGGCCTGCTGGTCAGCCGCGACGACGGGCGCGCCTGGTCCGTCGTGGGCGTCCCCTCCACCGCGGACCTCGACCGGCTGGTCTGGTGGGACGGCCGGCCGCTGCTCGCCGGGCCGCGGTCGGGGATCGTCCGTCCGGCGGTCGCACCCGAGGGCTGGGAGACGCTGGCGGGCGGGCCGTTCCCCCTGCTCGGGTTGGGTGTCGCGCCCGACGGTGCGCTGCTGGCGTCCGGGCCGGACGGGCTCCTGCTGCGGACGCCGACCGACGCCGACTGGACCCTGGTGGTGGAGGGGAGCACCGGGCAGGTCGGCCGGTTGGCGTTCGCCGCGGACGGGTGCGGCTGGGCGGCGCCGGTCCGGCACGGCGACATGTTGCTGCACAGTGCGGACGCCGGGCGTACCTGGCAGCAGCGACCGGTGCCGTTCGGCACGTTCCCGCTCACCGCGCTCGGCTGGATCGGTGACGACGAGCTCGTGGCGGCGACGTTCGACCACCGCCGCGACCTCGTGACCGTCTTCGACTCCGCCGACGGCGGCCGGACGTGGCGGCAGCAGCTCACCGCCGAGACGGCGTGGCCGCAGGTGCACGTCGCCCGAGCCGGCGCCGCCGGCCGTGCCGTGCTCAGCATCGGGCGGGTGCTGCTCGGCCGCGGTGGCGACGGCGGCTGGGACCGCCTGGCCACCTTCGACAGCGGGGTACGCGCGATGACCGGAACCCCCACCGGCCTGGCCGTCCTCACCGGCGACGGGCTGTGGTCGTACGACCTGCCGGCGCAGACCCAAGCCCGCGCCGGCACTTGCACCGAAAGCAGCACCGAAGCCAGCACCGACACCGACTGGCGCCGCGTCGACGGCCTACCGGATCCGGCGTCGGCGTACGACCTTGCCAGCCGCGGCGACGAGCTCCTCGTCCTGCTTGCCGGCGGCGGCGTGTGGACCTCGATCCCGACGAGGAGGGGACGATGAACACCGATCCCGCAAGTCCGAGAAGACCGAGGCGGTCCTCCCGGCCGTCAACCACGTCTTGCGCCGACCATGCCACGCAGGGATACGCCGCCCCCACCCGGAGGCAGCTGCTCTCCCTGATGGCGTCGGGGACCGTTCTCGCCGCCGGGGGCGGCCTGCTGAGCTCGTGTGCGCGCCGGGGTGCCAGCACCGACGGGCATGTCGTACTGAAGACGTCGGGCGGCTGGCCGTACGGTCCGATGCCGACGAAGAAGGACCAGCAGGCCAACGCAGGAACGAAGTCCTACGCGGACGTGCTCGGCGCCTGGATGGACAAGAACCCCGGCGTCACGATCCGCGACGTCAAGCTGGACGTGTGGAACCAGCAGACGTTGTCCACCGCGATCACCGGCGGCACCGCTCCGTCGATGTTCCCCGGCGACGTGCTCGGCGGCTGGAACCGCCAGGCGGTGCGGTCGGCGATGGCGCAGGGGTTGTCGGCCGACGTGACCGAACACCTCAAGGCGCACGACATCGCCGGCAAGCTGGCGAGCTACGTCAAGCCCATCTGGGAGAAGTGGCAGGTCGACGGGAAGTTCTACGCCGCGCCGTGGATCTACAACGTCGGGACCGGGCTGCACTACCGCGTCGACCTGGTGCGCGAACTGGGGCTGAAGGAACCGACGCCGGACTGGACCTGGGACGACGTACGCACCCTGGCCAAGGGACTCACCAAGGGCAAGCGCAAGGGAATCGTCCTACAGGGCTGGGGCCTCAACATGCGGATGAGCGCGGACGGGATGGACTTCCACGCCAAGCTGCCCGCACCGGCGACGAACTGGAACTGGCGCTGGGACTACCTGTCCGGCGCGGACCGCTGGGTGCCGCTCATCCAGGGTATGCGGGACATGGTCTACAAGGACAAGAGCGTGTTGGCGGACGTGAGCATGGGCGACGGCGACACACTCGCGGCGTTCGTCCGCGGCGACGCCGCGATGCACAACAACACGGTGATCTTCTTCGCCAACACACCAGGCAGCGACACCGCGCCGGCCGACCTGGCGGCCCGGCTGAAGAAGCCGATCGAGGACGTCGTGGGGTGGATGACCCAGCCGATCGGCCTGAACGGGCGTACTGGCACCACCCAGGGCCAGGTGGACCTCGTCGGCTTCTCACCCGACATGGACGACCTCGCCCTGGACAAGGCGATCAGCCTGCACGCGTGGATGAAGGGGCCGGGGTGGGTCGAGCAGAAGAAGGCGACGTACGCGGCCACCAAGGATCCCAAGCGGGTCTTCGACAGTGCCGACTTCATGCCGTTGTTCGCCGGGCTGGTGGAACAGATGCCGGTCACTCCCGACGACGCGTGGGGCAAGCCGTTCATGGACCAGGTTCGCCGGGCCTCCAGGATCCCGCTGGTGCCGAACGAGGCGTTCTACTTCCCGGCCGAGCTGAGCCCCGGGCCGACCGGCACCGCCCGCGACGACATGACCTCACGGTGGGCGAACGAACGCGGGACCCTCGACCTGCGGGCGGACCTGGCGAAGATGCAGGACACGATGAACGCCCAGGCGAGGAGCTTCTCCTCCAGCACCTCCGACCCGGACTTCGTCAAGGCTGCCCGCGGGTACTTCGGTGCGCACGACACCTACTGGCGGGACAACGCACCGGACTACCACCGCGAGGTCTTCTCGCCGTGGTACCAGAACTCCGTCCTGCCGGCCCTGAAGGGATGAGCGGCACCGATGACTGGTGAACGAGTGATTCCCGGGGCCGCGGGCTCCGGCCAGAACCCCCAGAATCCTGCTGGTGCCCAGGGCGCGGCGCCGACCGCGGTGACCGACTCGCCCGGCGCCGGGACGCCCCAGGGCGCGCAGGGCACCAGCACCGCGGCCACGCCCAGGCTGAGCCGCAGGCGCCGGTTGGAAGGAGCGCTGTTCGTCACCCCGGCGTTCCTGTTCCAGCTGTCGTGGGGCTGGTATCCGCTGCTGATGGCGTTCGTCATCAGCTTCACCAACGCCCGCTTCCGCGGCCCGGTGGAGTTCACCGGGCTGACGAGCTACCTGCGGATGTGGCGCGACCCGCTGGTCGGTGAGGCGTTCAAGGTCACCGCGATCTACACGGTGCTGAGCATCGGGTTGACGTTCATGATCCCCGTGGTGGTGGCGATCCTGCTGATGGAGATGCCGCGGAGGCACATCCGCTGGATGATGCTGCTGTGGTTCCTGCCGCTGTCGGGGATCGCCAGCACGCTGTTGTTCCGCTACATGTTCAACGCGCAGTACGGCCTGTTCCAGTGGGTGGCCACGGAGGTGCTGCACCTGTCGCCGCAGCCGTTCCTCAACAGCGGCAACCAGGTGCTGTTCTGGCTGGTTTTCCCCGGCATCCTGTTTTTCGGGCCCGGCCTGATCTACATGGCAACCCTGCAAGGGATCCCGGCCTCCTACTACGAGGCGGCCGAGATCGAGGGCGCGGGCTTCTGGCGCAAGATCTGGACCATCTCACTGCCCCGGCTGCGCCCGGTCATCTCGATGCTGCTGATCTTCGCGGTGATCGGATCCTCGCAGGCGTTCGAGTTTCCGCTCATCATGACCGGCGGCGGTCCAGGGGGTGCCAGCCGCACCGTCGTCATGTACCTCTACGAACTCATGCGCAGTCTGCGGTACGCGGACGCGACCGCGCTGGGTGTCTTCCTGTTCGTGGTGACGATGGTGCTGGTCGTCATCCAGCGCAGGTTCTTCCGCGAGGACCCCGACCAGTAGGCCGGCAGACCCCTAGACCGGTTGGAGGACCGAAGACATGCTCTTCCCACGCGTGGGGCGTCGGCAGCCGATGCTGCGGATCGCCTGGTGGCTGGTCGTGGCGTTCCTGTGCCTCGGCATCACCCTGCACCTGTTTCCCTTCTATTTCATGCTGATCACGTCGTTCAAGTCCGGGCAGGAGGTGTTGCAGTTCCCACCGACCTGGTGGCCGCACGATGGGACACTGGCCGGATGGCGACTGGTGGTGAGCCTGGTCCAGGGCGGCAACACCGCCGCCACCACGCTGATGGACGGGCCGTTCTGGAAGTTCTTCCTGAACTCCGTGCACATCACGTTCTGGGTTCTGGTGCTCGGCATCCCGATCACCTCGCTCGCGGCGTACGCCAACTCCAAGTTGCAGACGGGTCCGCTGGCCCGCTGGTCCTTCCTGTTCTTCATCGGCACGCTGATGATGCCGGCGGCGCTCACGCTGATCCCGAACTACCTGCTGACCCGCAACTTCCCGTTCGCGCTTCCGGACGCGCCGTCGTTCTTCGGCAGTGACACCCTCGTCTGGCCCAACGTACGGATCTGGGACACCCACTGGGCGGTGATCCTGCCGATCGTGTTCCAGGCGTTCAACTTCCTTCTCTTCAAGGGTTTCTTCGACACGATCCCGAACTCGGTGATCCAGGCGGCCCGGGTGGACGGCGGGTCGGAGTTCAACATCTTCCGCCGGATCGTGTTGCCGATGAGCGTTCCGGTGTACGCCGTGGCGATCTGGGGCGCGTTCAGCGGCGCCTGGGACCAGTTCCTGTGGCCGCTGGTGGTGTTGCAGAGCCCCGACAAGATGCCGGCCTCGGTGGAGATCTACAACCTGCTGCAGAAGTTCACCCAGGCAGGTGCGACGGACGCCGACCAGGCGAGCGCGGCGGCCCAGCAGATGCAGCAGATCCTGTCCGCCGGCATGTCGTGGAACGGCCTGATGGTGCTCGGCATCCTGCAGTCGCTGCCGGTGTTCATCGCGTTCGTCGTCTGCCGTGAGTACCTCCTGCGCGGCATCCGCCTGCGCGGCCTGAAGTGAGGAACTGCCGATGGCGTCGGTCGAGATCGAGCAGGTGCGCAAGCGTTACCAGGCCGAGCGGGTGGTGGACTCCGACGGCGGGGAGCGGCCGGCCCTGGACGGCGTGAGCCTGTCCCTCGCCGAAGGGGAAACGGTCAGCGTGGTGGGCTCGTCGGGGTGTGGCAAGTCCACCTTGCTCAAGGTCGTCGCGGGCCTTGAGTACCCCGACTCCGGCCGGATCCTCTACAACGGCCAGGACGTCACCTACGTACGTCCGCAGGAACGCGGTGTGGGCATGGTGTTCCAGGACTACGCGCTCTACCCGTCGATGAAGGGGAAGGGCAACCTGGCGTACTACTTCGAGGTGCACGACCGCAGCGAGGAGGAGGCCGAGCAGCGGACTCGCGAGACCGCCGAGCGGATGGGCATCGGCTTCGAGCAGTTGCTCGGCCGGGTGCCCGACACCCTGTCCGGCGGTGAGCAGCAGCGGGTGGCGATCGGGCGGTGCATCGTCCGTGAGCCGCAGCTGTTCCTCATGGACGAGCCGATCTCCAACCTGGACGCCAAGCTGCGCGAGCGCACCCGGGTGGAGATCCGCAAGCTGCTGCGGAAGTTCGCCATCACCACCCTGTACGTCACCCACGACCAGCAGGAAGCCATCTTCATGGGCGACCGGATCGCGGTGATGCGCGGCGGCCGGATCGAACAGGTGGGCACGTTCGACGAGCTGTACTCCACCCCGGCGAACCTGTTCGTCGCGACGTTCGTCGGTGCCCCGCCGATGGCTGTGATCCCGGCCACGATCGAGGCCGGCCGGGTGGCCGTGCCCGGTGGCACCTGGCAACTGCCCGACGACCTCGCCGGGTCGTTGCCGACCGGCCGGGTGCGGGTCGGGGTGCGGCCGGAGGGATGGCTGCTGGACACCGCCGACGGCGCACCGCTGCGGGTGCGGCACCGCGAGCGGATCCCCACCGAGCGGGCGAGTTTCCTGTACGGCCACCTGGGCGAGGCCAACGTCGCGGTGACCGCGCCCGTCGACTACCCCGACCGGTCCGAGGTGTCGATCACCCCGGACTGGGAGCGGGCGTACGTGTTCGCCGCCGACGGAGAGGAGCCGCACCATGTCCCCGGCGTACTCGAACTGTTCTGAGACGGCACCGGAACGAGGAGGAGCGGAACGGTGAACGCGATCACGGTGGACAACCTGGTCAAGCAGTTCGCGGAGAAACGTGCCGTCGACGGGGTGAGCTTCGAGATCGCCGCCGGTGAGCTGCTCGTCCTCGTCGGCCCGTCCGGCTGCGGCAAGACGACGACGCTGCGGCTGCTGGCCGGCCTGGAACCCGTCACCTCCGGGGAGATCCGCTTCGGCGAGCGGCTGGTCAACGAGATCCGGCCGCGGGACCGCAACATCGCGATGGTCTTCCAGGACTACGCGATCCTGCCGCACATGACGGTGTTCGAGAACATCGCCTACGGCCTGCGATCCCGGCGTACTCCCCGAGCGGAGGTCCGGACCGGCGTGCCGGCCGCGGCGGCGACGTTCCGCATCGACCACCTGCTGGCCCGCAAGCCCCGGCAGCTGTCCGGCGGCGAACGCCAGCGGGTGGCGCTGTCGCGGGCGATGGTGCGGGACGCGGCGTTGTATCTGTACGACGAACCGCTGTCCAACCTGGACGCCCAGCTGCGGTACCAGGCACGCGAGGACATCCTCACCCTGCACCGGGAGAAGCGCCGGCCCACCGTCTACGTCACCCACGACCAGTCCGAGGCGATGGCGCTCGGCGACCGGATCGCGGTGATGAACGCGGGCCGGATCCAGCAGATCGGCACCGGGGCGCAGCTGTACGACCATCCCGCCAACCTGTTCGTGGCGTACTTCATCGGGACGCCCAGCATCAACCTGTTCGACATGGTGGTGCGCGGCGACGGCGACGGACTGGTGGTGGAGGGCGCGGGCCTGCGGCTGCCGCTGGATCCGAGCGTGACCGAACGCCTGCGCCGTCACGTCGACCGTCCGGTCAAGCTGGGCGTGCGGCCCGAGCACCTGCACGTGCCGCGGATGGCGCCGTTCGAGGTCACCGAGGACAACACCGTGCACGGCGTGGTCAACCTGGTCGAGCCCACGTCCAGCGGCAGCACGGTCTACCTCAGCCTTCCGGAGGGACCGGGCGGTGAGGAGGGCCAGGACTTCGTGGCGACGTTCAAGGTGCGTGTGCCGTCCAGCTACCTCGACCAGGAGATCCCGCTCGGCGTGGACATGGCGAAGGTGCACCTGTTCGACGCCGAGAGCGGGGCGTCGCTGCTGGCAGCGGAGAGACCGGTCACCGCCGGCGCGAACCCGTCGAGTGGGCAGGAGGCCGCCGGTGCCGTTCCTGGATGACATCGGCCCTGGCGACGAGCGCCGGAGCCCTTCCTTGGCAACCTTCGCCACCGTCGCCGACCAGGTGGAGCGGATGGTGATGACCAACCTCGCCTGGGCGGCCGTGCTCGCGCCCGGCGTGGTGGCGCTGGCGTTCACCGGGCTGCCGGGCTGGCTGCGGGTGGCGCTCGGGCTGGTCAGCGCGACGGCCCTGCCGCCGGCCACCGCGGTGGTGTACGGCGTCGCCGCCTCGGCCTGCCGGGGCCAGCACGTCGACCTCGGGCTGGCGGCCGAACTCCTCCGTGAGCTCTGGCTGCCCGCCCTGCGCACCCTGGCGCCGCTCTACGGAACGTTCGGCGTACTCGTCTGGGCGGCGTGGGCAGCCTCGGCGGCCGGTCTCACCCCGCTGGTGACGGTGCTGACGCTGGCCGTGCTGGTCTGGTCGGTGTGCGGGACGTACTGGGGACCGCTGTTCGCCGCCGACCCCGGGCTGCCGCCCGTGCGGCTCGCGGCGGAGTCGGTACGGCTGGTCTGGCAGGCGCCCGAACGCGCGCTGGTCACCTGGCTGCTCGTGGGGCTCTGCGTTCTCGTGGGAGTGGTGACGATCGCCGGGGTGGCACTGATCGTGCCGGTGCTCGTCGCCGTTGCCCAAACCCACCGACTTCGTGACCTCCACTCCGTCGTGTCGACGCCACCTGCCCGCTGACACCACCTAACATTCGACCATACGTTCGACCGCAGCCTCTCCCAGGAGATTCGTCACCGACCGGTTCGGTGGTCGGAGATCCAGGGGGCGGAGGTGGGCGGACGTGGTCCCGGGGTGGGGGTGTCCTTGCGTTCTCCGACGGGGAGGAGCCTTCACCGTGCGTCGACTCGACCGAGCCCGCGAATACCTGCTGTGGTACGAAACGCACCGCCAACGATGGGTTGCCGTGCCGACCATGCGGGACGAAATGCGCTTCGACGTGGAGTACGCCCTACTGGTCGTGCTCGACCTCGACGGCTACTGACCCACTCGCCGCGGTCGGCCGGCCGGTCACCCACCCGCCGCGGTCGGCCGGCCCGCGCGGTCGGCCGGCGCGGTCGGCCGGCCGGTCACCCGACTGTCGCGGTCACGCGACCGCACACGCGAACCGGGGCGCCGACCACGCGGTCGGCGCCCCGGTCGCCTACTCCGGAAGGACGCTGCTCACCTACCCGTGCCGTACACCGCGAGCTCCACCGAGTCGACGAACTGGCAACCGGTGTAGTTGCCCGGGCAGGTGGATCCACCGGCCTCGGCCAACTGGGTGCCGAGCATCGTGTAGCGGACGTAGCGAACGCCCGTGGTGCCCGCCGACAGCGGCACGGCGTTCATCTTGTTGCGGTTGGCCAGGCCGAAGTGGCCCTGCGCCGCCGTCGTCCAGGCGGTGCCGTCCACGGAGGTCTCCACGCGATAGTCACCGGTGGAGGAGCTGCCGCCGTCGCCGCAGGTCGCGGTGGGGTCGATGGCCACCTCGGAGATATCGACCGCCCGCGGCAGCTGGACCACGACGTACCTCGGATCGACCGAACTGGCCGGCGTGCCGGGCACCGCGTCGGTCGACCAGCCGGTGCCCTGCGACTGGTCGAACATCGCGGCCGGTCCGCAGCCGTAGGCGCTGTAGTCGTCGCCGTTGGCGTCGGTCACCTCGCTGCCGCCGGCCAGGGCGGCCCAGTCGCGCCGGATCGACCAGTCCAGCGTGTTGGTTCCCCGGTGTACGGAGACGGTCCGGGTCACCCGGTCGTAGCCCGCTCCCTGCGCGAACACCTTCGGGTAGGTACCCGCGACGACGCCGGAGACGGAGTAGTGCCCCTGCGCGTCGGTGACCGCGGCGTAGTCGCCGGCGAAGCCGGAGTTGTGGCCGCCGAACGCCACCGTCGCCCCCGCCACCGGGTCACCGGACTCGGCGTCGGTCACCCGGCCGGCCAGCGTGCCGGTGGGGGCGCCGGCCGGAGGCGGGGTGGAGAAGTCCTCCACCGGCGAGGTGTCGTCGCCATCGACCGAGCCGGCGAAGTAGCCCATGCCCCGGTGGGCGAAGACCTGCCAGATCACGCTGTGCGCCCGGCCGTGGTCGACCACCAGGTCGGCCTGCAGGATGGAGTTGCGCATGTCGAGGTACGACGGGTTGGCCGGGGACAGCTCCATCGCCCGGGTGACCAGCGACTCGCTGCGGGTGGAACCCAGCCGGGTGCGCAGGTCCCACAGCGTGGCCGCCCAGATCTCTCCGTCGGCGTGCACTTCCGGACGGCCGATGATCCGGCCGAAGTCGCCGTAGGTGTAGCCCCCGGGGCCGGTCGCCGGGGTGCCCGGGCACTTCGGCGAGGTGGATCCCACGGGGCAGTCGATCGGCTGGGTGCGGATCAGGTCCTCGCCGTGGCCGACGTACTGGCCGACGCGGATCTCGCCAGGTGCGGAGGTGTCCTCGACCAGGCCGCTGCGGACCAGGAAGTCCTCGGCGTACCAGTCGCTCCACGCCTCGCCCATCGAGCCGGCCTGGTAGTTGCCCAGCGTGGACACGCCGTCGGCGTCCACGACGAGGCGGTTGGACAGGCCGTGGGTGTACTCGTGGTAGACGATCCCCGCGTCGTTGGCGCCGCTGGCGGCGAGGAACGGGTCGCTCGGGTCGCCGGGCATCCGCCAGAGATACATCTGCATCCGCGGCTGGATGCCGTCGGGCGGGGTGGCCATGTTGGCGTTGTCGATGTGCAGGGGGTCGGGCAGCCCGCTTCCGTCGGTGGCGGCTCCGTCGAGGTTCTCGCCCTGCACGGCGTCGTCGTCGACCGCCTCGAAGTTGCCGGCCTGCCGGGTGAACCCGATCGGCGCCGCGGCGAGGTGGTCGTGGAACCTGCCGAGGAAGTAGAACAGCTGGGCGCCGTCCCGGCGCCGGTTGACCTGCCAGGAGTTCGGGGTGTCGGGGTCCCAGGTGCACGGGGAGAGCGCCGAGCAGTCACCGCCCAGCGCGAACTCCCGGAGCGGGAACCGGAACGAGCCGGCGGCGGCCGGCGTGATCTCCTCGGTCCGCTCGGCGTAGTCGTCGTCGTTGGCGTCGGTGTAGACGTGGGCGACGTTGCCGGCCAGCCTCGGGGAGTCCTTCGGCAGCCACCTGGCGGGGAGGTTGACCGTGTGGGTCCGGCCGCCGCGCGACGCGCCCGGGTAGTTGTCCACGACGTCGGCCCGGTCGTGCTGCACCAGGTCGCGCCGGTAGAGCACGCGACCGGTCGCCGCGTCGACCACGTGGAGGTACATCGCGGTGCGGCCGGGGGAGGTGATGGTCTGCCAGCCGAGGCGCGGGCCGGCGGTGGTCACGAAGACCACCAGCTGCGCCCGGTCTCCGTCGGAGAACACCGTCTCCCGCGTCGGGCCCTTGCCGGGCTTGGCGGTTGCCCGCTTCGGGGTGGCGAACACGTCGGCGACCGCGGCTCGCCGGGCACGGTCGGCGGTGAGCTGCGGAGCGGGCAGGCCGGCCGGGAGCCCGGCGACCGGCGAGCCGTCCAGCGCGACCAGCCGGCCGTCGCGGGCGACGTGGGCCTTCAGTCCGTTGCCGAACACCGGCACGCCGCCCACCGACTGGACGAACGACAGATGGTGCGTGCCGGCGACGTCGACGTAGTCCCGGCGCAGGGTCAGCCGGTCGACGTCGGCGGCCGAAAGCCCCAGCCCGGCGAGGTGGGCGCGTACGTAGGACAGCGCGACCGACTTCGGCGCGGCCTTGCTCGAAGCGGTGAGGAAGCCGTCGGTGCGGGCGACCTGTCGCGGCGTGCCGGTCACCGGGTCGACGTCGACGATGCCCTCCCGGCCCAGGGATCTGCGCAACGTCGTGACCTCTGGCCGGGCGGCGAACTTCGCCGCCCGGCGCTGCAGGCTCGTCTTCGCGGCGGGTTCGGTGCGGGAGTCGTAGAACGCCGGCTTGTCGCCGGGCCCGGACTGCCGGCTGCCCGACGAGACCGGTGACGTGGCGTGGTTCGGGTGGCCCGGCTTGGCCGACCCCTGCGGCTGGGCCGTCTGCGGTGAGGCGGCGAAGGCGTTCGCCGCGGGCAGCAGCCCGGCAGTGAGCAGTGCGCCCGCCGCGAGCAGTGCCTGGCGGCGTACTCGCGCCGGCCGACGGGAACGACGTGCGTCGGCGGGCTCGGGAACCGGCTGGGAGCCGGGCGGCGAACCGGGCGGGGAACCGGGGGGCGAAGCGAAACGCATACCGTGCCTCCTTCATGAGGCGTCGGGTCAGGCCCGCGACCGACCGTGTCGGACGTGGCACTGAGCGCTGGAAGTCGCAGCGGGAACAGTAGTCCCGCGATCCGACAGTTCGTTCCGCTTTCCCCAAAGTTGACGTACGCCCACCTCCGGGCCTCTCGTCCGGGAACGGTCGCCGGGCGGTGGCCCGGTGCGGACCGGCGTGTACGCGCGGACGACGTGGCCGGGCTTGCGCCGTTACAGTGGTCGACCGTGCCTCGCCTCTCCTCGCTCGCCCTTGCCCGCGCCACCCTCGACCGGGCGACGGAGCGTCGCCGCGACCCCGACTGGGTGGCCGCGCGGTGGGCCGACCAGAAGGCTCGGGCCGTCCCCGTTCTGGCGGGGAAGGTGCCGGTGACCGACGACCTGGCGTCGCTGGTCTACGTCAGCCCGGCTTCGCTCGACGCACTCGGCGCCACCGACCCGGCCGGCGCCGCAGTTGCCGACACGGATGCCGAGGGGCGTTACTTCCTGGGCCTGGACACCGACGGCGTTCCGTACTTCGCGGTCGCCCTCGCCGGAGCGCCCGAGGACCTGGACCTCTACGTACTCCTCGACGGCTGTTCCCCGGAGGAGACGCAGAGCGCCACCCGGAACGGCCACCGCATGGACTCCGCCGGGGGGTCGCTCGCTGGAGAGGTCCGCTGGACCGGTCTGCGCGAGGTCGGCGGCACGCTGCCCGACCGGGACGCGGGCGTGGTCGTCCACGCGGTCGCGCTGGTCAACTGGCACGCGGCACACCAGCACTGCGCGCGATGTGGTGAACGTACGCGGCCGACCGACGGCGGGCACGTGCGCCGCTGCCCAGCCTGCGAGACCCAGCACTTCCCGCGTACGGACCCGGCGATCATCGTCCTGGTCACCGACGCCGACGACCGCTGCCTGCTCGGCCGGCAGGGAAGCTGGCCGGTGGGGAGGTTCTCCACCCTCGCCGGCTTCGTGGAGCCGGGTGAGCCGCTGGAGCACGCCGTGGCGCGCGAGGTGCACGAGGAGACCGGTATCCACGTCGTCGACGCGGAGTACGCCGGCAGCCAGCCCTGGCCGTTCCCGTCCAGCCTGATGCTCGGCTTCTTCGCCCGGGCGATCTCCACCGACATCCGGGTGGACGAGGAGGAGATCGTCGAGGCGCGCTGGCTGAGCCGGGCCGAGCTGAAGGCTGCGGTGGAGTCGGGCGAGTTGCTGCTGCCCAGCGAGGTGTCGATCGCTCGCCGGCTGATCGAGACGTGGTACGGCTCACCCCTGTCCGGATCGTGGTGACTCGTCCGTACCCTGGCGGCACGGCCGGCCGCGGGACGGATCCCGGACGGCAGCCTCGCGGGAAGAAGCAGGGCCGCCGGATGGTTGAGCAGTACGCCAGAAACGACAGAACCCGGTAGACCCGGCACACACGTCACGTGTCCGGCTCGTCTGGAAGGACCGATGTCTCAGATGTCGAACTCGATCACGATGTACTCCACCCCCTGGTGCGGCTACTGCCGTCGGCTCAAGGGGCAGCTGGAACGCGCGGGCATCGCCTACACCGAGGTCGACATCGAGCACCAGCCCGACGCGGCCGAACTCGTGATGAAGGTCAACGGCGGCAACCAGACCGTGCCGACCGTGGTGTTCCCGGACGGCTCGGCGCTGACCAACCCCTCGCTCGCCCAGGTGCAGGAGCGGCTCGCCGCCGTCTGAGCAGCCCCGGCACTTCGTACTCCTCCTCGCCCCGACACCCGACCCGGGTGTCGGGGCGAGCTGTCGGAGTGAACTGGAATCATGGGCGAAGTGACTGACCTTCTTGCCGGACTGGCCGGCACCCCGGGAACTCGGCCCGCACCGACCGCCGACGAGGTGCTGGCCGCGCTCGATCCCGAGCAGCGCGAGGCGGCCAGGTCGCTGGACGGACCGCTGTGCATCCTTGCCGGTGCCGGCACCGGCAAGACCCGGGCGATCACCCACCGGATCGCCTACGCCGTGCTCTCCGGCCGCTGGCAGCCACAGACCGTGCTGGCGGTGACGTTCACCACCCGTGCCGCCGGTGAGATGCGGGGGCGGCTGCGCGAGCTCGGGGTGACCGGGGTGCAGGCCCGCACCTTCCACTCGGCGGCGCTGCGCCAGGCGCGCTACTTCTGGCCGCAGGTGTACGGCGGTGAGCTCCCGCCCATCGTCGACAGCAAGTTGCGGTTCGTGGCCGAGGCCGCCTCGCGGTGCCGCGTCCACGCCGACCTCGCCGGTCGCCGCGACCTGGCCGGCGAGATCGAGTGGGCGAAGGTCAGCAACGTCCGCCCCGACGACTACCCCCGGGTGGCGGCCAAGGCGGGCCGGCAGGTCGCGGGCTACGACGCCGCCACGGTGTCGCACGTGTTCGCCGCCTACGAGGAGGTACGCCGCGACCGCGGCCACCTCGACCTCGAGGACGTCCTGCTGTGCACCGCCGCGCTGCTGGCCGACTCGCCCAAGGTCGCCGCCGCCGTCCGCTCGCAGTACCGCCACTTCGTCGTGGACGAATACCAGGACGTCAGCCCGGTCCAGCAGACCCTGCTCGACCTGTGGGTCGGCGACCGCTCCGACGTGTGCGTGGTCGGCGACGCGAGCCAGACCATCTACTCCTTCGCCGGCGCCAGCCCGGCGTACCTCCTCGACTTCACCAAGCGGCACCGCGGCGCCACCGTCGTCCGGCTGGAACGCGACTACCGCTCCACCCCGCAGGTGGTCCGGGTGGCCAACGGCCTGCTCGCCGGGGCTCGCGGGCCCGCCAGCCGGCACCGGCTCACCCTGCGGGCCCAGCGTCCCGACGGCCCGGAGCCCACCTTCACCGAGTACGCCGACGAGGTGGAGGAGGCCGAGGACGTCGCCCGGTCGATCCAGCGGCTGGCGCGGCAGGGCACTCCGCTGCGGGAGATCGCCGTCCTGTTCCGGGTCAACGCGCAGTCGGAGGCGTTCGAGCAGGCGCTGGCCGAACGCGGTGTCCGCTACCTCGTCCGCGGCGGGGAGCGGTTCTTCGACCGGCCGGAGGTACGGGAGGCGATCGTGCTGCTGCGGGGAGCCGTCCGGGCCGCGGAGATGTCCGGAGCCGGGCTGGTCGCCGACGTGCACGCGGTCCTCGCCGCCACGGGCTGGACGCAGGAGCCACCGGCAGGATCGGGCGCGGTCCGTGAGCGGTGGGAGTCGCTGACGGCGCTGGCGTCGCTGGCCGGGGACCTCGCCGAGGAGCACCCCGACGCCGACCTCGCGGCGTTCCTCGCGGTGGTCGACGAACGCGTCGCCGCCCAGCACGCCCCCGCCGCCGACGGAGTCACCCTCGCCACCCTGCACGCGGCCAAGGGCCTGGAGTGGGACGCGGTGTTCCTGGCCGGTGTGCACGAGGGCACGGTTCCGATCACCTACGCCGAGACCGAGGAACAGGTGGAGGAAGAACGCCGGCTCCTCTACGTCGGGGTGACCCGGGCCCGTGAGCACCTGGCCGTGTCCTGGTCGCGGTCCCGCACCCCCGGCGGGCGGGGCCGACGGGGGCCGTCCCGGTTCCTCGCCGCGGTCCGGCCGAAGGGCTCCGCAGCCGCCGACGCCGTCGAGGGGCGCAGCGGGGGCGAGCGGTCCGGCAGGCGTACGACCACCCGGTCAGTGGCGCGGTGCCGCACCTGCGGCCAGCCGCTGCACGACGCTGCCGAGCGCAAGGTGGGCCGCTGCGCGGACTGCCCGGCCACTTACGACGAGGCGATGTTCGAACGCCTGCGCACCTGGCGCACCGAACAGGCCCAGGAACAACGCGTTCCGGCGTACTGCGTCTTCACCGACGCCACCCTGATCGCGATCGCGGAGGCCTGCCCGTCAGGGGAGTCCGAGCTGGCCGGCATCCCGGGGGTCGGTGCGACCAAACTCAAGCGCTACGCCGATGACGTGCTGGCGATCTGTGCCGGCGAGGCCGGCTGATCTCCCGGCCGGCTGCCCGGCGCGAGAGGGCCGAAAACTCCCTCGTTAATTCCGTTGCCTGCCTCCGGCGCCAGGCACTAGTGTCATCATCACTCCCGCCGCCGCCCTGCGGCGTCGCATGTCCAAACCGAGAGGAGGGGGTCCCAGTGATCGTTACGACCGACGTGTCGCGCGAGCTGATGGTCGACACCTCCGTCTCGGTTCTGCTGATCGCGAGCCGTTGCGTCTCGCCCGTCAAGCTGCCGCGCCAGGGGACCAGTGTGTCCGGCGGCGGTGTCGACGTTCGCGTGCGCGCGCTCAATGTCCGTGACGACGTCGTGACCAAGTCCCTTCCGGCCTTCCTGACGGGCGTTTCCGCCCCGATCGCCAAGGCCCCCGTGTCGGGTGTTCCAGCCTGGAGCCCACCAGATCGATGAGAAATCTCGACTGGCGCCTCCAAGGCCGCGGAATCCCGAACCCGGGATCCGCGGCCTTCTTGTTTCTCCGGACCCAAAGGCGGCAGTCGATGAGCCAGTACCACCGCAGATACGCACCACCGCACCATCCGCGTCACCGCTACAACCCGCTCCACCCGCAACACCCGCTCCACCCGCAACACAGCACCACCGGTTGGTCACAGAGCACGGAGTGGCCGGCCACTGGATGTACGGGCCCAGCACGACACCAGACACAAGGAGGTGACTGGAAGTGAGTCTTAGCGTCCTCGACGCCGTAACGGACGTCGTGACAGAGGCAGAGCTTCCCTGCCGCTCATCCGACCCGGAGCTCTTCTTCGCGGAGTCCCCGGCGGACGTCGAGTTCGCGAAAACCATCTGCCATGACTGCCCGATCCGGCGGGAGTGCCTCGAAGGCGCGCTCGCCCGGCGAGAGCCGTGGGGAGTCTGGGGTGGCGAACTCTTCATCGCCGGGGTGGTCGTTCCGCGCAAGAGGCCGCGCGGACGTCCCCGCAAGAACGAAGTCGCCGCATGACCATCACCCGACCGAGCACGTCGGACCGGCCGCGCCGGACCGTCGCCTCCCTTCGCACAGGGAATCCGATGACTGACCACCTCCACACCGAGCACGCCCTCACCCCGGCACTTCGGGGAAGGTCCACCAGCACAGCCAGCACAAGGAGCACCACCATGAATCTTCTCCACGAAGATCTCGCACGAGCGCAGATACAGGAGCGCCTCGACGCCGGCCGGGCGTACCGGCGGGCCGCCGAGGCGCGCCGGGCCCGGCGCCGCAACCGCGAGGAGCGCAAGCTCACGCTGCGGACCCTCCTGGTACGGACGCGTTACGTCTGACCGGGACGATCCGGCGCCATTCGCAACTGACACGGCCGGGGCACCCCGACAGGGGTGCCCCGGCCGTTCGCTGTTCGCAGCCTCTTTGCGGTGGGGGTGCTCCCGGCCGTTCGCTGTACGCGCGCATCCGCGGGGGAGATGTGTCGGACGGTGACCGGTCACGGACCGAACGGTGGATAACGAAAAGGTTCAGGGCCTGTGTCCGTAGCGTGGCTGTCACATTCGGCGTGAACCATGGGTGCATCGACCGGACGCGGCCGCGGGGGAGCGGCCGCTGGCGAGAGGCGACGGCGATCATGATCGACTGCGACCTGTGTGGAAAGACCGCTCCGGGGGACGTGCCACCACTCACCTGGGTGGTGTCGCGAGAGCGGGGAAGTGTCCAGCACTACTGCGACCGCTGCGCGCGCGAGAACGTACGCAACATCGAGGGCAGGCTGGAGCGCAGCTACTGGTGACGGCCGGCGAACGGGTCGCGGTGCGCCACCAGGCGGGTCCGGCTCAGGGAGTCGGTGCCGGCGACGCCTGACCGTCGGAGGCGCCGATCACGGGTTCGTCGGTGAACCCGGGCAGCCATCGTTCGAACTCGGCCCGGAACGGCGCCTCGGTGCCGAGTTGGGCGAGTACGCCGATGCCGCCGCTCCACACCCGGTGGATGAGGGCGTACGACGGCGGGAGGTTGAGCTTGAACGCCGTCTTGGCGCTGGTGCTGCGGACGTCGGTGATCCGCTGGAACTGCGACCGCATCCACTCCCGGCTGAACTGGAACGTCTCGTGACGGGCCGGCTCGGTGAACGGCTGGAGGTAGGAGTACAGCTCGTCGGCGTCGAGGTCGATGTGCGGCTTCACGAACCCCTCGGCGCGCAGGCCCTCCAGGATGTTCTCGGCGTCGCCGTTCAGGCCGATCCGCAGCAGCCGGCCGATCTGCGGCGGGAAACCGCCGGGGAGCCGGGCGACCAGGCCGAAGTCGAGGACGCCGAGCCGTCCGTCGGGCGTGATGCGGTAGTTGCCGGGGTGCGGGTCGGCGTGCAGCAGGCCGGCGCGAGCCGGCCCGGAGAACAGGAACCGCACGAACAGCAGGCCGGCGCGGTCGCGTTCCTCCTGGGTGCCGTGCGCGATCACCTGACTGAGCGGCGTGCCGTCCAGCCAGTCGGTGACCAGCACGTGCTGGGTGTGCAGCCGGACGTGTGGGATGGCGAAGTCGGCGTCGCCGTCGTAGGCGGTGGCGAACCGCTCCTGCGCCTCCGCCTCGAGGCTGTAGTCGAGCTCCTCGCCGATGCGCGCCTTGAGTTCGGCGACCAGCGGCTTGACCTCCAGGCCGGGCATCCAGGTGGTGAAGAGCCGACTGAGTAGCGCAATCTGGTTGAGGTCGGAGCGCAGCGCCTCCGCCGCTCCGGGGTACTGGATCTTGACGGCGACCTCTCGTCCGCCCGGCCACTGGGCACGGTGAACCTGTCCGATCGACGCCGACGCGGCCGGCTCGTCGTCGAAGTTGCGCAGCCGCCGTCGCCAGTGCGGGCCGAGCTCCCGGTCGAGCACCTTGTGCACCCGGTCCGCCGACATCGGCGGCGCGGAATCCTGCAGCTTGGTCAGCGTGGCGCGATAGGGCCCGGCGAGGTGTTCGGGAAGAGCGGCCTCGAAGATCGACAGCGCCTGACCGAACTTCATCGCGCCGCCCTTGAGCTCGCCCAGCACCTTGAACAGCTGGTCGGCGGTGCGCCGCTGAGCCTCGGAGAGGACGACCTCGGCCGGCTTGCCGCCCAGTCGCTTGCCCAGCCCGAGGGCGGTCCGGCCGGCGATGCCGATGGGAAGACTCGCGAGCCGCGCGGTCCGGGCGACTGTGTGTCGGGGAAGATCGCTCACGGATCCATTGTCCAGGTAGCAGTCAACCTCGGCGTCAGCCGAGGGACGTACACCGTCCTCCTCCCGCGGGCCACCCCGGGCGTTCGTGCGCAGCGTGACATCCTCCCTCCGGTTCGGTCACAGCGGCAGTGACAGCGTTCGTACTCCTGGTGACGTCGGCGTCACCCGTCGACTCGGGGCGGGCCCGCGCGAAGCCGGCGCTCGGACTCGGCGCGCACCTGGTCGATGTCGAAGCCCAGGCTCCAGTCGGCGTCCAGCCACCAGGTCGCACCCGCGGCTGCCCATGGACGGACCCGCTCCGCGGCGGCGCGGGGATCGTGCGCCGGCGTGCTGCCCTCGACCACCACGTCGTACCCGTCCATGCCGAGGCCGGCCTCGGCCCGGTGTGACCGAATCCACTCGACACCGGACCGGAGCAGGTCAGGGGAGAAGTCGCCACCCTCGCTGCGTGGATCGGTGGGGGCGTGATGGGGCAGCCAGCCGTCCCAGCGTGCAGCCCTGGCCATCGACTTCGGGCGAGGCCAGGCGCCGACGACCCAGACGGGGATGCGGGGCCGCTGCACCGGTGCCGGCGGTGGCGGCGGGGCCAGCGTGCCGATCGTGCGGGAGCGGTAGTGCCGACCCTGGAAGTCGAACGCCTCCTCGCCCCACAGCTGCTGCAGCATCGCCAGGCCCTCGTCGAGTTGCTCGGCGCGCACTCGCCGGCCGGGGTCGTCCTCGAACAGCCAGAACCGGTCCTCGCCGGCGACGCCGAGCCCGACCGACAGGGTGACCCGCCCACCGGAGAGGTTGTCCAGGGTGGAGGTCTGTCCCGCCAGCTCCCACGGCCGGCGCCGGGGAAGCGGCGTGAGCATCGTGCCGAGGCGGATGCGCTCGGTGCGGGTCGCCGCCGCGGCGAGGACGACCCACGGATCGACAGCCCAGATGCCCTCCCAGACGAAGAAGCCGTCCCAACCGTGGGCCTCGGCGATCTCCGCCAGCTCCGCGGCGGAGCGCGCGTCCCCGTAAGGCAACACGAATCCGTATCTCATGGGCAGAACCTAGAGCCGACCACCGACAAGGGAACTCGCCACCGAGGCGGGCCGGCCGGGCGGGAGTGGTCAGGCGGCAACCGGCGCGGGTTCGGGATCCCAGTGGCACCCGCACGCCGGGTGGATCGACCACGACCGCCGGCGGATGGTCCCGTGCGGAAGGGCCATCTCCAGGGTCGCGTCCACCGACGGAGGCCGCCCGCCGTCGAGGAACGCCAGCACATGCAGGGCGGCGTGCCCGGCGACCGCGGTGGAGAGTACGACGTCGCAGGCGGGCATCCCGTTCGGTGCGCCGACCGTCTGGGCCAGGATGTCCGGCCACCGCGGGTCACGAGCGGTGCGGTGCAGGTCGTGGCAGCGTACGCACGACGAGGTGCCGGGCAGGACGAGCGGGCCGAGGATCGCCCGGCCCTCGCGCATCCGGACCACGAGGTGCGGCACCCCGGCGCGGACGAGCGCGTCGGCGAGGTTGCGGTCGGGCTCCTCCTCGGGGGCGAGCACTGCGAGGTCGGGGCGTTCGGTGATGCCGCCGACGCCTCCGGCGCCGACCTCGGTCGAGGGCCCGGCGAGCTTCGCGGCGCGTGCGGCGCCGACGGCACGCGGGCGGCCGACGTCACCCGTGCAGAGTCCGGCCGGCGCCAGGTCGGCAGGGCGGGTGGTGGTGCGGTCGCTCACGTCGACCCGGCCCAGCCCGCCGGCGGCGAGGAGGCTTGCCACCGACGCTCCTATCCGTCCGGCGCCGAACACGCAGACGGCGGCGTCCCGGCGACGGCGGAGCCACTCGCCGTCGTCCTCGGGCGTGCCGAGCCGACGGGCGGCAAGGTCGGGAGTCAGGCGTGCTCGCTCGGCCGGCCCGACCCCTTCCCACACCGCCTCGGCGGACGCGGCGTCCTGCAGCGCTCCGCCCTCGTCGAGCAGCCGGAGCAGGCGGTGTGCCCGCGGCAGGCTGACCCCTTCCGCGAGCGCGGCGGTGATCAGATCCTCCTCCGAGCACGCGCCCGACAGGCTCTCGACCAGGTGCCGCAGTCCGGCGTCGAGTCCGGTGACCACGAGCGCGTGGGCGGGATCCAGCCCGATCTGGACGGTCTGCCCGTCCCGCCAGACCCGGCGCAGGGCGGGCTTGATCTGTGGGCGCACGGGTGACCTCCCCGGACGAGTCGGCGGCGAGGGAACGAAGCCTGCCACGGGCGAGGGCCCGCCGGTGGGCGTCGTCCACAGGAGGAGTTGTCCACAGCCGGTGTTATCGTCGGCGCAGGATGTGGGCGACCGCGATGCGCGGGGAGTGGAAGCGAAGTGGACGACAAGCCCGGCGCGAGCACACCCGCCGACTCCGAGGAGTCCCGGCCCACGTCCACGAGCCTGCTCCGCCGGCTGCTGAGCTGGCAGTGGGTCGCTTTCACGCTGGTGGTCGTCCTGGCCGTCGCGGCGTTTCTGTTCCTCGCCTGGTGGCAACTGGGACGGTTCGAGTCGCGGACTGGCGACTGGCAGAACTTCGGCTACGCGTTGCAGTGGCCGTTCTTCGCGGTGTTCGCGGTCTACGTCTGGTGGCGGCTGCTGCGGGAGAGTCGGCGGGGGTCGAGCGAACGCGAGACTGCGAACGCGCGACCGGGCCCGGAGGTGGGCGCTCGCCCGGACGCTGACCGGCGTACCGGCGACGAGCTCACGGAACTGCCTCCGCTGCCGCCGAAACGGTTGGTGCGGCCGGACGTCACCGGGGTTCACTCCACCGCGGGAAGCGACGTGGCCGGCCCCTCTGACGGCGAGGACGGGACGGACGAGGCGGCGCTCACGGCGTACAACCGCTACCTTGCGGCCCTGCAGAAACGCTCCGCGGCCGCCGGCCGGCCCGCCGGGCACTCCACCCGACACTCGGACGGGCGGCCACTGGGGTGACCGCCCGCTCGAAGCGTCTGGTGATCGTCAGGCCTTGCCCAGGATCCGGTTGAGGTTGGTGCCACACTCGGGGCAGGTGGCCTTGGCCATCCTCGTGCCCTTGTCGTTGACCTTGATCTCGCCGGTCGCGTTGCGCTTGGCCTTGCATTTCACACAGTAGAACTCGCCTGTGTAGGTCTCCGCCATGACGGCCCTCCTCGCTGTGCTGGGTCGGGGCAGGGCGGACCAGCCCGGGCCGCCCGATCTCGGGTCACTTTATTGCAGCGCCGCTCACCGATGAGTGCTCGGCATGCGGATGGCTCACGTCCTGCCCATGGTGCGCACTTTTATGCCTGTGCGTGACCGATGGCCCGGGAAGCGGGCGATCGGTGCGGCGCCGTGTCGACGTTACCCTCCGCCGGGGGCTGCACGGCGACCGAGTCCGGTGAGGCGGGATCGGGGCGTACGAAACCCCCGGAGTTGTCCGGGTCCGTGCGCCTTCCCCTTGCGAACGGGCTCGGCCCTTCCGGGGGCTCGTGTCTGCCGAACTTAACGACCGCGGACGGCGGGCGTCAATGTCAGGTTTCCTCCCGATGTGGACGGGTCTGTGGAGAGGTTGTGCATGGGTGGCCGCGCGACGGTGGACAGCCCTGGGGAGCGACTGTGGACAATGTGCGCGATCTCGGCCAAACATCCCTTTGACCTGCAGGTTTGGTCATCCACCGACTGTGGAGAAGAAACTCGCCCGCCGAACCTGGGCGGCTCCTGTCGGTCCGGCGGGGTACGTTGCAGTCGTGGCCAAGCCGGCACCGAGGCAGCGCACCGAGCCGCGACTGGACGGGAAGACCGACCCCTCGCGCTTCGAGTCCTGCCAGGTGGAGGTACGCCGCAGTCCGCGCCGGCGCCGCACCGTGAGCGCCTACCGCGAGGGCGACCGGGTGGTGGTGCTCCTTCCCGCGCGGATGAGCGTGGACGAGGAACGCCGCTGGGTCGGCGTGATGCTCGACCGGCTGACGGCGATGGAGCAGCGCCGGCGACCCAGCGACGAGGAGTTGCTCACCCGGGCCCGCACGCTCACGCGCCGTTATCTCGGTGACGCTCCGCTGCCGACCAGCGTCCGATGGGTCGGAAACCAGGGCATGCGGTGGGGTTCGTGCACCCCCAGCGACGGCACGGTCCGGCTGTCCACGCGGCTGCGGGGGATGCCCGCCTGGGTGATCGACTACGTTCTCATCCACGAGCTGGTGCACCTGGTCGAACCCGGCCACACCGCAAGGTTCTGGTCGCTGGTCCGCAACTACCCGCAGGCCGATCGGGCACGCGGCTATCTCGAGGGGGTCGCGGCGGCCGCCCAGCTGCCGCTGGAGGAGTGCGCGGACTGACGTCTCGCGCCGGCGTGTCGTACCCACGATTCATCCCCGGTGGGTGTGGTGGGGCGTTCGGGTGCCGACCCAGGGTGGAGCGGGGGACTGGCGAGTCTGGCGACTTCGCGCGGGGAGGTGCTCATGCTGTGGCTGCTGACCGGAGCCCTGCTGGTGTGGATCTACCTCGGCATCCGGATCCTCGCGCGCAGACGCCGCATCATCAACGCATCCGGGGTCTTCCGGTGCAAGGTGCGCAGCACGTCGTGGGGTGTGGAAGCCCTCGGCTACCGCTGGCCGCGCCGGATGTCGTACGCCTTGTGGGCTCACGACGTGCTTGTCGTCTACCGCCGGTTCGCCCTGAACCAGGTGCTCGTCCTCGAATGCCGGTTCGCCGAGGACCTCGAGGTGGCCCCGTCGACGCTGCGCCGACTGGGGCCGTGTCCGCTGCTGCTGCGGATCCGGCTGGACGACGGGGCGATGGTGGAGGTCGCCGCTCCGCGCCGGGCCTGCTCCGAACTCGTCGGGCCCTACATCGCCGCCCAGCTGCACCCGTCCGAGCGCGGCTGATCTTCGTACCGGCTTCCGGACCGATCTCCGGGGCCTGACCCTCGGCCTGTGGGACCCCGGGGTTCATCCCGGCCGGGTGAGGTGAACTCCCTCCGGGTTGCCGAGACTCCCCTCAGGAGCTGGTGGCAGACGTTCGGTGCGGGGGCTGGCTGATGATCCTGGATGACGTGTTCGGGCTGGCCCGAAAGGTCGCACCGCGGGGGACCAAAGGCGAACGCCCGAGCGGACGTTCGAGGACCGAGCGGTTTCCGGGCCAGGTCACCCCGCCACTCATCCACCCCGCAGTTGCCCAGCCTGTCGCGACCGCACGCTCACGGCCGCTGACCGGCCGGGCGGCGATCCCGCAGGACGTGCTCTGCCTGCAGCCGACGGAGGCACTGCTGTGCCCCTCGGCGTCGGTACTGGTCACGGCGGTGCTACGACGGATCGGGGCCTGCCGGCCGCTTCCGTACGTGGTCGTGCTCACCCTCGACCAGGCACCGGACATCGACGACGACGGGTGTGAGGCACTGGTCGAGCTGTGCTACTCGCTGCGGGCGAGCGGGATGCGCCTGTACCTCGCGACCGGCACGACAACGGTGCTGGACCGGCTGCGGGCGACCGGGGCGGTGACCCGGATGCTCGCCGGCACGGTCCACCTGCGACTGCGGACCGCGCTGCTGGCGGCGTTCGAGGACCTGCCCGGACCGGCCGTCACCACCCGGGACGTGCTCGCGGAGCTGGAGGATCGGCTCGCGCCCCTGCCGATCTGACCTGCCGATCTGACCTGCCGATCCGACTTCCCGATCCGACCCGACCTGACCGGTTGCGGAGCAGCGGATCAGCCGTCGGCGTGCCGGGACGAGACGGGCCAGTCGTCGGGGAACTCATCGGCGGCGATCTCCGCCTCCCCGAACAGCCGCCGGCGTATCCGCCGGGACAGCCGGTCGGCGAAGACCGTTCCGTCCAGGTGGTCGGTCTCGTGCTGCAGGCAGCGGGCCAGCATGCCGGTTCCGCGGAACTCGACCGGGTTGCCGTACTCGTCCACGCCCCGGACGGTCGCCTCGTCGGGCCGGGCACACGGAGCGTACGCGCCGGGGAGGGAAAGGCAGCCTTCCTCCTCCTCCACGAGGCGGCGACCGGCACCGGTCGGCACGTCGAGGACGGGGTTGCACACCACACCCTGGTGGATGACGCCCCCGTCGTCCGCACAGCGGAACACGAACACCCGAAGATCCACACCGACCTGGTTGGCGGCGAGGCCAACGCCGTCCGCGGCGTCCATCGTCGCGGTCATGTCGGCCACGAGCGCGTGGAGCTCGGGGTCGAACGCCTCGACCGGGCGGCACGGGCGGTGCATGACGGGGTCGCCCCACCGCGTCATCGGGCGGACGGTTCCTCCCTCGGGCAACGTGCCCACGGTTTCTCCTCAGCAAGCTCGGGCCGCGCCTCGGCAGGGGCGGCACCGGTCGTTCGTCCGGCTCCTCGGCCGCAGGTCGGGGCCGGTCCGGGGCGGCCGGTTCGGGCCTCCGGCGATCACCGTATTCCACGCCGGGAAACCGATCCCCGGCGGCACTCGGGCGGCTTCTTCGCGCGGCTCCCTCGCGCGGCTCACTCGGGTGAGGCCGACGGCACCCACTGCACCGGGTGGCACCGACCCGCACCGCACGGGGACAGGTCGGTATGGTCCTCGCATGGCGGACCCGAACAAGCCACCAGAAGACGTGACCCAGCCACCCGCGAACCCCCGCCGGCCGGAGGCCCGGCCGGGCAGTTCCGAGGAGGACCCGGGCGCCAGCACGGTGATGTTCCAGAAGTACGTCGACGGGCGGGGCGCCGCGCCGTCCAGCAGCCGTACGCGGATGATCACGGTGGTTGCCGGCGCGGCCGTCCTCGTGGTCCTCCTGGTGGTCGCCGTCCTCGCGCTGTCCTGAGCCGGGCCCTCAAGCCCCGGCGTTCCGACCCCGGGCCCGGGGCGGACGTGCCTGCAGGTGGGAGCAGGTGCAACGCCTCAGGCGAGCGCCGACACCGCCTGCCGCGCGGCGGCCACGCTGTCCGCCACTCCCGACGCGAGGTCGTCGGGGAGTTCGTCCACCCCGAACCACCGCACGTCCGCCGACTCCGCGCTCACCACCGGCGTCGCGCCGTAGGGAGCGATGCCGAGGTACTGCACGTCGAGATGCGTGTCCGCCAGGCAGGGCGCGCCGTGCCTGGACAGCAGGAGTGGCTGCTCGCCCACCCGCAGGTCGGCAACCCCGGTCTCCTCCACCGCCTCCCGGGTGGCCGCCGCGGCCAGTGAGACGTCACTCTCCTCGCAGTGCCCGCCCGGCTGCACCCACAGCTGGATCCGTCCGTGCAGGACGAGGAGGACGTGCTCGGCCGTCGGGTCGACGACGACCATGCCGGCGGTGACGTGCGCCGGCGTGCAGGCGCGCCACACCCCGTCGGGCCGGGCGGCGAGATGGTCGAGGTAGTCCTGCCGCAGCGTCGCCTGCTCCGGGGTCGGTGGCTGCCAGGCCGACAGGACGCGCACCGCGTCGGCGTGCAGGGAACTCGCCCGGTCGGTGTACGGCGCGCTCACCGGGCGGTGCCGTCGTCGCCGCGACCTTCCTCGCCCGGGCCCTCGTCGCCGCGGCCTTCGTCGCCGGCCGGGCCCTGGCCGGGCTCGTCGAAGCCCAGGTCACCGATGTCCATCCGGTCGGGTGAGGCCGCCCGCTCGGCGAATCCCTTCGCGTCGTCCAGGTCGTCCCCCGTGGGGAGCATGTCGGGGTGGGCCCACAGCGCCTCCCGGCCGCTGACGCCGCGGGTCTCCCGCAACGACGCCCACACCGTTGCCGCGTCGCGCATCCGTCGCGGCCGGATCTCCAGTCCCACCAGCGTCACGAACGTCTGCTCGGCCGGTCCGCCCTCGGCGCGGCGACGGCGGATCGCCTCGTGCAACAGCGGGGCGGACGGCATCCTCGGCGTGGCGGCGGAGGTGACCACGTCATCGACCCAGCCCTCGACCAGGGCGAGCGCAGTCTCCAGCCGGGCGAGCGCGGCCTTCTGCCGGGGGGTCTCCTCGGGCTCCAGGAGTCCGCCGGCGAGCGCCTCGTTGAGCGCCTCGGGGTTGGACATGTCGATGGTGCCGACCGCCTCCTCCAGCTTGGAGGTGTCGACGTGCATCCCGCGGGCGTACTCCTCGACAGCGGAGAACAGGTGCGCCGTGAGCCATGGTGCGTGATGGAAGAGCCGCTGGTGCGCGCACTCGCGCAACGCGAGATAGAGGCGTACGTCGTCCGCGGGCAGGTCGAGCCCGCTGCCGAACGCCGCGATGTTGGCGGGCACGAGCACCGGCTGCCCGGCCGGCCCGAGCGGCAGCCCGATGTCGGTCGCGCCGACCACCTCGGTGGCGAGCTGGCCGAGGCCCTGGCCTACCTGGGCGCCGAACATCATCCCGCCGACCTGGGTGAGTACGCCGGTGAGCTGGGCGCCCATGCCGGCCGCCTGCTCCGGCAGCGCCTGTCCCATCGCGCCGACCACGTGTGCGGCCAGCGGCTCGACCAGCTTCTTCCACGCGGGCAGAGTGCCGTCCAGCCACTCGGCGCGGTTCCACGCCAGCGCCTGCCCGGCCGAGGCGGCCGGGAGGCTGGTGGCCTCGTCGAGCCAGTGCTCGGCGAGGCGTACGGTCTGGTCGACCTGGGCACGCTCCTGTGCGGTGAGGGACGCGTCACCGGTCTGGCGGATCGTCTGCTTGGCCGTCTCGACGGCGAGTTGCCAGTTGATAGGGCCGCCCTGCCACGAGAACATGTTCTGCAGCTGACCGAAGATCGCGCCGAGGTCGAACCCCGCGAACGGGTTGTCCTGGCCGCCGGGTGGACGCTTCTCGGGCTCCTCGCCCTCGCGACCCGGGCCGGGCTCGTCGTTGCTCACGGTTGGACCTCCGGCAGGATGAGGGACAGCTGCGTGTGGTGGGGATCGGGTCCGGGCTGTGCGGCCCGACGTGTCCCCGCCGCACGAAGCGAGCAGTTCATGTCGTCCAACCTAGCCCGGGAGTCTCCCACTGAACGACGAACCCACCCCCGTTGGTGCCCGGCGCCCCCGGCGCACCACGCGCCGCACCCCGCAGGCCCGTCGTGGCGGTGGTCTGGTCGTGGCGGTGACCGGTGCTGCCTCCGGGCTGGGCCGGGCCCTGGCCGAGCGGCTGGCCGGTCTGGAGGAGATCAACCGCGTCGTCGGCCTGGACGAGCGACGTGGCGACGTCGAGGGCGTGGAGTGGCGGGTGCTCGACATCCGGGACCCCGCTGTCGCGCGGCGGATCGTCGGGTGTGACGTGGTGGTTCACCTCGACGTCGACCTTTCGCCCGATACCGAGCCGCGGCAGCGGAGTGCCCGCAATGTCCGCGGCGCGCAGACCGTGCTGACCGCCGCGGCGGCGTCCGGCGTACCCCGGATCGTGCTGTGTACGAGCGCGATGGTGTACGGCGCGCTCGCCGACAACCCCGTGCCCCTGCCCGACGACGCTCCCTTGCGTGCCCGGCCCGAGGGCGTGGTGGCCGACCTGCTGGAGATCGAGTGGCTGGCCCGGCGGGCACCGCGGGCGCATCCGGGGCTGTCGGTGACGGTGGTGCGCCCGGCGATGGTGGTGGGCGGTGCCGTCGACACCTTCCTCACCCGGCACTTCGAGGCGGCGCGGCTGCTGGTGATCCGGGGCAGCCGGCCGAGCTGGCAGTTCTGTCACGTCGACGACCTGCTGAGCGCGCTGGAATGGGCAACGCTCGGCCGGGTCGAGGGTTCGGTGACGGTCGGCAGCGAGGGCTTCCTGGAGCAGGACGAGGTGGAGAAGCTCGTCGGCCTGCCCCGGCTCGAACTCCCCGAGAGCCTCGCGCTGGGTGCGGCCGAACGCCTGCACCGCCTCGGGCTCACTCCCGCGCCGGCCAGCGACCTCGCGTACGTCAGTCACCCCTGGGTAGTCTCCTCGGACAAGTTGCTGGCCGCCGGTTGGCGTCCCGTCCACGACAACACCACCGCGTGCGAGGCTCTCGCGACCGACGTGGCCGGAAGGCACACCGCGCTGGGCCGGCGGATCGGCCGGCGGGAGACCGCCACGCTGGGCGCCGCCGGTGCGACGGTGGCGCTGCTGGGTACGGCCGCCGTCGTCCGACGGGCCAGGCGCCGCAAGACCAGAGGGGGAACGTGACCGACTCGACCGAGCCGACGGCGACCACCGCGACGGAGGTGCCGGACGCCTACGGGTCCGGGCAGCCGGACGTGACACCGGACGACCGGATCCGGCTGCTCGACCTTCGAGAGAGCCCGCTGTCCGCCGACGAGGTGCTCGCGGCGATCGCCGATCCGCGGGCAGGCGGCTTCTGCCTGTTCGTCGGCGCGGTCCGCGACCACGACGAGGGCCGCTCGGTGACCGAACTCGGGTACGAAGCGCACCCGCTCGCGCTGCGGGAGTTGCGCGCCGTCGCCGAGGAGGTCGTCGCGGCGCATCCGGTGTGCGGCCTCGCGGCCGTGCACCGCATCGGTGACCTGGCCATCGGCGAGGCCGCGGTCGTCGTGGGAGTGTCCGCACCCCACCGCGACGCCGCGTTCGCGGCCGCCCGGATGCTGATCGACGACCTGAAGGCGCGGGTTCCGCTGTGGAAGCACCAGCGGTTCACCGACGGCGACGCGGAGTGGGTCGGCGCCTAGGGTCTGTCCTCGGGCCGGCGCGCGGAGTCGGTCCCAGGTCCGGGGCGCGTCTCGAGCACGCCTGTCGAGGTGACCGGGGCGGCGTCACCTAACCTTGCCCCCATGTCCCGCCGTACCGCGACGATGGCGCTGACCGCCGTCCTGCTCGTCGCCCTGGTCGCTCTCGCGTGGTTGGTACCCGTTCCGTACGTCGCGATGAGCCCCGGGCCGACCGAGAACACCCTGGGCAAGGTGTCCGGCAAGCCGGTCATCACCATCGAGGGGCACCGGACCTACCCCACGAAGGGACAGCTGGACCTCACCACGGTGGCGGTCACCAGCCCGGACCAGAAGCTCGACCTCGCCGGCATGGTGGCCGGGTGGCTCGACCCGCGGGTGGCCGTCATTCCCCGCGACTACGTCTACCCGCCCAACCAGACGCCGGCGCAGGTGCAGGAGCAGAACGCCGAGCAGATGGAGACCTCCCAGCAGGCGGCGATCGCCGCAGCACTGCGGCAGACCGGCGACAAGGTGACCTCGGTGGTGCAGGTCAAGGCCGTGGTGGAGAAGTCGCCGGCGGTGGGCCGGCTGAAGGCCGCCGACGTGATCCTGGCCGTCGACGGCACGAAGGTCTCCAGCGCCCAGCAGGTCGTGGCGCTGGTGGGCCGGCACCAGCCCGGGGACAAGCTGGTGTTCTCCGTCCGCCGGGGCGGCAAGCCGCGCGAGGTCACCATCACCACCACGAAGTCGCCGACCGACGCCAAGCGCGCGTTCGTGGGGATCCAGCCGTTCGACGGCTTCCAGTTCCCGTTCGCGGTGCGGATCAACCTCGGCCAGGACATCGGCGGGCCGAGCGCGGGCACGATGTTCGCGCTGGCGATCGTCGACAAGCTCACCGCCGGCCAGCTGACCGGGGGACGGCACGTCGCCGGCACCGGCACCATCGACGCCGACGGCAAGGTCGGCCCGATCGGCGGGATCCAGCAGAAGATCGCGGGCGCGAAGGAGGGCGGCGCCACGACCTTCCTCGTGCCGGCGGCGAACTGCCCGGCGGCGGCCGGGGCGTCCACCAAGGACATCCGGCTTGTCCGAATCGCTACACTGCGTGATGCCGTCTCGGCATTGGAGGTTCTGAACAAGAACCCCAAGGCCACCGTGCCGACCTGTGGCAGGGGCTGACCGGTCGCCGTACCACGACCGACCGGGTGGGTGGGAACTCCGCGGCCTTGCCCGAAGTTGCCTCACTGACGGCGGGACGTCCCGTGCGTCCGCTTCGGTGTACCCACTCTCCCGACCTCCGCCGAAGAACCCCGACGAAGACTCAGGCCGAAGAAACCCCCCGCACCGAGGAACGAGGACCACGTGAGCAGCTTCTCCGCCCCGCGCGATCCGTCCAGGCGAGGCTTCCCCGGGGGCAACGTCCGCACCCGTGCACTGGTTCCCACCATCGTGGTGCTGGTCGTACTCATGGCGGTCTTCGGTATCTTCACCAACTTCTGGACCGAGCGGCTGTGGTTCGGCGCGGTCGACTACTCCGGTGTCTTCACCACGACGCTGGTCACCAAGATCGGGATGTTCGCCGTCTTCGGCGTTCTCCTGGGCGCCGCCGTGTTCGCCAACCTCGCCCTGGCGTACCGCCTCCGGCCCCGCTACCGCGCGATGTCGACCGAGCAACAGACCCTGGACCGCTACCGCGCCGTGGTCGACCCGCACCGCAAGCTGATCGCGGGTGTCGCGGCGCTGCTGTTCGCGCTGATCGCGGGGTCGAGTGCGGCCGGCCGGTGGGAGACCTTCCTGCAGTGGCGCAACGCCACCAGCTTCGGCACCAGGGACCCGCAGTTCAACCTGGACGTGTCGTTCTTCGTGTTCGGCTATCCGTGGTACCGCTTCCTGATCGGGTTCGGCTTCTCCGTCATCGTGCTGTCGCTGATCGCCGCCCTGGTCGCGCACTACCTCTACGGCGGCATCCGACTTCAGACGCAGGGACAGAAGGCGTCCGCCGCCGCCCAGGCGCACGTGTCGGTGCTGCTCGGGCTGTTCGTTCTCCTCAAGGCGGTCGCCTACTGGTTCGACCGCTACGGCCTGGTCACCGCCGGCCACCGGATGTCCAACCAGGCGTTCACCGGCCTCACCTACACCGACGCGCACGCGGTCCTTCCTGCCAAGACGGTGTTGACAGTGATCGCGGCGATCTGCGCGCTGCTGTTCTTCGCCAACGTCGTCCGCCGCACCTGGCTGCTGCCCGGTCTCGGGGTGGGCCTGCTGGTGCTGTCCACGGTGCTGCTCGGCTGGGCCTGGCCGGCGATCATCCAGCAGGTGACCGTACGCCCGAACGAGCCGGTCAAGGAGAGCAAGTACATCCAGCGCAACATCGACGCCACCCGCCAGGCGTACGGCGTGAACGGCACCGAGGTGACCGAGTACACCGCGAAGACGAGCACCACCGCCGGTCAGCTGGCCGACGACGCCGACACTCTGCCGGGCGTACGGCTGATCGACCCCGCGATCGTGGGGGAGACGTTCGAGCAACTGCAGCAGGTGCGCGGCTTCTACACCTTCAACAAGCCGCTGGACGTCGACCGGTACAAGATCAACGGCGAGTCGCGCGACGCGGTGGTGGCGGTGCGCGAACTCAGCCTCGCGGGCGTTCCGGCCGACCAGCGCAACTGGAACAACGACCACACCGTCTACACCCACGGCTACGGCCTGGTGGGCGCGTACGGCAACCAGCGCACCCCGGAAGGCAGTCCTCAGTGGCTGCAGGGCGGCATCCCCACCCAGGGCGAGCTCGGGAAGTACGAGCCCCGGATCTACTTCGGCGAGGAGTCGCCGCCGTACTCCATCGTGGGCGCGCCCAAGGGCGCCAAGCCGGTGGAGCTCGACATCCCCGGCGGCAGTGGTGACGCCCAGACCACCAACACCTACCAGGGCAAGGGCGGGGTGCCGATCGGCTCCTTCGGTCGCCGGCTGCTCTACGCCGCGAAGTTCCAGGATTTCAACATCCTGCTCAACCAGTCGCGGATCAACTCCGCGTCGAAGGTGCTGTACGACCGTGACCCGCGTGAGCGGGTCCAGAAGGTCGCACCGTGGCTGAGTCTCGACTCCGACCCGTATCCCGCGGTCGTCGGCGGCCGGATCAAGTGGATCATCGACGGCTACACCATGTCGGCCGACTACCCGTTGTCCCAGCGGCTGCTGCTGGACGACGCGACCTCGACGTCGCTGACGCGGCAGCCGGCGATCGCGGGCCAGCCCAGCGAACGCCTCAACTACGTCCGCAACTCGGTGAAGGCGACGGTCGACGCCTACGACGGGACGGTCTCGCTGTACCAGTGGGACGACAAGGACCCGGTGCTGCGCACCTGGATGAAGGCGTTCCCCAACACCGTGCAGCCGAAGTCGAAGATGCCCGACGCGCTGCTGGACCACGTGCGCTACCCCGAGGACCTGATGAAGATCCAGCGGGAGATCCTCGCGCAGTACCACGTCACCGACGCCGGCTCCTTCTACCAGGGCACCGAGCGGTGGCGGGTGCCCTCCGACCCGACCCAGCAGGGCGCCAAGCAGCCGGCGTACTACCTGTCGGTGCGGATGCCGGGGGAGCAGAGCCCGGCGTTCTCGCTCACCTCGACCTACATCTACTTCAACCGCGAGAACCTCGCGGCGTTCGTCGCCGTCGACGCCGACGCCAGATCGAAGGACTACGGCAAGATCCGGGTGCTGCAACTGGCCGACAAGACCCAGATCGACGGGCCGAGCCAGATCGCCAACAAGCTCAACTCCGACACCCGGGTGGCCGACAAGCTGCTGCCGCTGACCCGCGGTGACAGCCGGGCAACCAAGGGCAACCTGCTCACGTTGCCGGTCGGCGGCGGACTGCTCTACGTCCAGCCGGTGTACGTCGAGAGCGGCTCCGGCGACGCGTCGTACCCGCTGCTCCGGCTCGTGCTGGCGTCCTTCGGCGGGCAGACGGGGGTGGGCACGACGCTGCAGGAAGCGCTGAACATGGTGTTCCAGGGCGACGCGGGTGCCGACACCGGGGAGAACGCCGGCGGCCAGCCGAACCAGCCCGGGCAACCCGGCAAGCGGCCGAACCAGCCCAGCCAGCCCTCGGAGACAGTCGCCGCGGCGCTGGCCGAGGCGAGCAAGGCGTTCGACGAGGCGCAGGCCGCTTTGCAGAAGGGCGACCTCAAGGGGTACGCGGACGCGGTGGCGCGGGCACAGGAGGCGGTGGGCCGGGCAGCGAAGGCCCAGGCCGCGGAGCGTGACAGTGCGGGCAAACCGACGCCGAAACCGACGCCCAAGGCGACGCCGACCCGGACACCCACGCCGGCGCCCAGGCCCGGCTAGGCGACGCACGGACCTGCGCCGTAGGGCGGGACGACGACCGGGGCAAACCGGGCGAATGCTCCCGTCCTGCGGCGGAGGGGGCCGATTTGCACTCGGCCACCATGACCCGTACTCTTTAACACGTCGCCGCGGGGTGGAGCAGCTCGGTAGCTCGCTGGGCTCATAACCCAGAGGTCGCAGGTTCGAATCCTGCCCCCGCTACCAACTCAGAGGCCCGGAGGATTTCCTCCGGGCCTCTGTTCGTATGTGCCGAACATTTGCCTCGCTGGCGCACCGCCGGCTCGGGCAGACTGAGCCCGTGCTGCTGACCGTCTCGACCACCCACCAGCCGGCAACCGACCTCGGTTACCTCCTGCACAAGCATCCCGACCGCGTGCAGGAGTTCAGGCAGTCGTTCGGCACCGTGACGGTCTTCTATCCCGAAGCCACCACGGAACGCTGCACCGCCGCGCTCATGCTCGACGTCGACCCGGTGCGGCTGGCACGGTCACAGGCGAGGAACGCTCCCGACTTCAGCCTGGCGCAGTACGTCAACGACCGGTCCTACGCCGCGTCGTCCCTGCTGGGGGTGGCGATGGCGGACGTGTTCAGCACCGCCCGGAGCGGACGATGCGCATCCCGGCAGGAGCTGGCCGACTCGGCGATCCCTCTCGAGATCGTCGTTCCCACCCTTCCGTGCCGGGGTGGTGCCGACATCGCGCACCGGCTCTTCGCACCCCTCGGCTGGGCGGTCGAGGCCGAGCCCGTCCCGCTCGACGAGGCGTTCGCCGAGTGGGGTGCCTCCCGCTACGTGCGCCTCCGGCTGACCGGCGTCGTCCGGCTTGCCGACGCGCTCAACCAGCTGCACGTGCTCCTGCCGGTGCTGGACGAATCCAAGCACTACTGGCAGGGCCCCGACGAGGTGGACAAGCTGCTGAGGTCGGGCGTGGGCTGGCTCGGCAGTCACCCAGAAGCCACCCTCATCACCCGCCGCTATCTGGGGCGCCGGAGCGGGCTCACCCGGACGGCGCTCGCACGGCTCGCCGAGCTCGGCGATGAGGTCGAGGAGGCCGTCGAGCCGCCCGAGGACGAGGATGTCTCGCAGCCGGAGGAGAAGCGGGTCCCGCTGAACATCCAGCGACACGAGGCGGTCCACCAGGTCCTGCTCGAGGTGGGCGCGAGGACGGTGATCGACCTCGGTTGTGGCCCGGGGCAGTTCCTGGACCGGCTGGTGAAGACCCCGGCGTTCACCCGCGTCGCGGGTAGCGACGTCTCCACCCGCTCCCTCCAGTACGCCGCGCGGCGCCTGCGGCTGGACCGGATGAGCGAGCGGCAGGCCGAGCGGGTCGAGCTGTTCCAGAGCGCCCTCACCTACGAGGACGACCGGCTCGCCGGCTTCGACGCCGCCGTGTTGATGGAGGTCGTCGAGCACGTCGACCCGCCCCGCCTGGAGGCGCTCGAACGCGTGGTGTTCGGCGCGGCCGGGCCGGGGGCCGTCATCGTGACGACACCCAACGCCGAGTACAACGTGCTCTACGAAGGGCTCGCCGGCATGCGGCACCCCGACCACCGGTTCGAGTGGACCCGGGAGGAGTTCGCCGAGTGGTCCGGCCGCGTCGCTGGGACGTACGGCTACCAGGTCGACCTTCGCGGTATCGGCGACCTCGACGAGACCCTCGGGGCCCCGACCCAGCTGGCGATCTTCACCCGGAAGGAGGGCAACGATGACTGACGTGACAGCTGGCCGGCAGCAGGTCGCCGTTCCCGCCATGGGGCTCGTCGTCCTGGTCGGTGTCTCCGGCAGCGGCAAGTCCACCTTCGCCCGCCGCCACTTCAAGCCCACCGAGGTCGTCTCCAGCGACTTCTGCCGTGGCCTGGTGGCAGACGACGAGAACGACCAGTCGGCCACACCGGACGCCTTCGACGTACTCCACTACATCGCCGGCACCCGACTGCGCCGCGGGCTGCTCACCGTCGTCGACGCCACCAACGTCCAGCAGGCGGCGCGCGCGACGCTGGTCAAGCTCGCCAGAAGCCACGACGTGCTGGTCGACGCGATCGTCCTCGACGTCCCCGAGCAGGTCGCGGTCGAGCGCAACCGGCAGCGCCCCGAGCGCGACTTCGGCGCTCACGTCGTCTCCCGCCAGCACCGCGATCTCAGGCGGTCGGTGCGGCGGCTGAACAAGGAGGGGTTCCGCCGCGTCCACGTCCTGCGTGGTGCCGACCAGATCGACGGCGCCGAGATCGTTCGCGAGCGCCCCTGGAACGACCGCACGGACGAGCACGGCCCCTTCGACCTCATCGGGGACGTGCACGGATGCGCGTCCGAGCTTCGCACCCTGCTCGCCGAACTCGGCTGGAAGATCGAGTACGCAGGCAACGCGGCGGTCGGCGCCACGCACCCGGAGGGCCGGCAGGCCGCCTTCGTCGGCGACCTCGTCGACCGCGGCCCGGACACCCCGGGCGTACTCCGCCTCGTCATGGGAATGGTCACGTCCGGCAACGCCTTCTGCGTGTCCGGCAACCACGAAGCCAAGCTCGTCCGTGCGCTCAGGGGCTCCAAGGTGACCGTCTCCCACGGCCTGGCCGAGTCGCTCGCCCAACTGGAGAGCGAGCCGGAGGAGTTCCGTGCCCGGGCGTACACGTTCATGGACGGCCTCCTCAGCCACTACGTCCTCGACGACGGGAAGCTGGTGGTCGCGCACGCCGGGCTGAAGGAGTCCTACCACGGGCGCTCGTCGGGCCGGGTGCGTTCGTTCGCGCTGTACGGCGATACGACGGGGGAGACCGACGAGTACGGCCTGCCCGTCCGCCACCCGTGGGCGCAGGAGTACCGCGGTCAGGCGGTCGTCGTCTACGGCCACACCCCGGTCCCGGCGGCGGAGTGGATCAACAACACCATCTGCCTGGACACCGGCGCCGTCTTCGGTGGCGCGCTCACCGCGCTGCGCTACCCCGAGCGCGAGATCGTGTCCGTCCCGGCCGAACAGCAGTGGTACGAGCCGGTCCGCCCCCTCGCGACGGCCATGGCGGACCGGGAGGCCTCGGTGCTGCGGATCGGCGACGTCGCCGGCACCCGCTGGCTGGAAACCACCCACGCCGGCAAGGTCAAGATCCCGGAGGAGAACGCCGCGGCCGCGCTGGAGATCATGAGCCGTTTCGCGGTCGACCCGCGGTGGCTGATCTACCTGCCGCCCACCATGTCGCCGGTCGCGACCTCCGCGACCGAGGGCTTCCTGGAGCGCCCCGAGCAGGCCTTCGAGGAGTACGCCGGGTGGGGTGTCTCGCGCGTGGTGTGCGAGGAGAAGCACATGGGCTCGCGCGCCGTCGCGGTGATCGCGAAGGACGCCGACGCCGCCGAACGCCGCTTCGGAGTGGGGGACGGTACCACCGGCGTGGTCTACACGCGCACCGGCCGGCCGTTCTTCACCGACACCGCCGATCTCGTCGACCGGCTGCGCCTCGCGGCCGAGCCGCTGTTCGAGTCGCTGGACACGGACTGGCTCGCCCTCGACTGCGAACTCCTGCCCTGGTCGGCCAAGGCGCTCGACCTCATCAAGGCGCAGTACGCCTCGGTGTGCGCGGCTGCCCGCACCGTGCTGCCCGAGGCACTGGCCGTACTGGAGCAGGCGGCGTCGCGCGGACTCGACGTCGGTGACGCTCTCGACCGGTCGCGGCGGCGGCTGAGGAACGCCGAGGCCTTCCGGGACGCCTACGCCGCGTACGTCCGGCCCACCGACGGGCTGGACGGAGTGACCCTCGCGCCGTTCCAGATCCTCGCCTGCGAGGGCCGCGCGCTCGCGCTCACCGAGTCGCACGAGTGGCACCTCGCCGAGCTCGCGAAGCTGGAGGACGACTTGATCACGCCGACGCGGCACCGCTTCGTCGACCTCGCCTCGCAAGACGAACGCGACGCGGCCACCCGGTGGTGGCTGGACCTGACGGCTGACGGGGGAGAGGGCATGGTGGTCAAGCCCGCGCACTCGTGCATGGGCGGATCCAGCCCGGCATCAAGGTGCGTGGCCGGGAGTACCTCCGGATCATCTACGGCCCCGACTACACCGAGTCCCTCGACGTGCTCCGTGGGCGCCACTTGGGGAAGAAACGCCAGCTCGCCCATCGTGAGCACGGACTGGGACTGGAGGCACTGACCGCCTTCGTCGGCCACCAGCCCCTCTGGAAGGTCCACCAGTCGGTCTTCGCGGTTCTCGCACTGGAGTCCGAGCCGGTCGACCCTCGACTGTGACCGGCTCCGGTTCGTAGGACCCGGGCCGGTTCAGTCACCCTGCGCTGGAAGGTGCTGGGGGTCGAGCACCGGGACGACGTCTCGTTCGACCCGCAGTCCGACCCCCCGGCCGGCAACTCGAGCATCCAGCTCTGCGCCCCCCGATCCTGAGCAACCCCCCGCAGCTCAGGCGAGACGGAACGCGAGTTCGGTCTCCCACTTCGACGGGTCGGGTTGCTCGGCCGGGTTGGTGTGCCAGATCTCCAGCCGCGATCCCCAACGGTCGCCGCGTTCGCTCTCCTCGACGTCGAACGCGAGCCCCTGGTGGGCGGCCCACGCCAGCAGCCTCGCGGTGACGTCGACGAGCTGGTCCGGATGGCCGACATGCGTCAGCGTGACGTACTTCCCCGCAGGGAGCACGCCGGCGCGGACCGGTCCGTCGTCCGCGATCGGGACGGCCACCGGGACGCCGACCTCGACCTCGAGTTCGCGTTCCATGTCGATGACGTGGTAGCGGAAGAACGGCGCCGACGCCGGGGCGACGTCGCGTTCGGCCAGCCAGCCGAAGATCTCCGGCATGCGGTCGGCAATCCGGTTGATAGTGCGCATCGTGACGCGCTCGGTGATTCCGGCGTAGGGCTGGTCGGGGCGTTCGACCACGCGCGGGTCGGACAGGGCGTTCCTGGGTGTGCTCATGCGGGGGAGACCGGCCACGCACGAGAAACTCATCGGTCGTGGGTCGTGGGTCGAGGGCCGCCACGAGTGTCGCGACTCACCCATGGTCGGGTCCGGAAAAGCCAGGCAGGCTGGGCCGAAGTGGGGCAGGCTCGACGGATGGTCACCGTCCTGCTGGACGACATCGGTCTGCTCGTCACGAACGACCCGGAGCGCGACGGCCCGCTCGGCGAGGTGCGGAACGCCGCGGTGCTCGTGGAGGGCGGCGTCCTGCGATGGGTCGGACCTGCCACGTCCGCGCCGGTCGCGGACAGCCGGGTCGGGTGCGGCGGCCGGGCCGTGCTTCCCGGGTTCGTGGACAGCCACGCCCATCTGGTGTTCGCAGGCGAGCGGGCGGAAGAGTTCACCGCCCGGATGAGCGGCCGCCCCTACGACGCGGGCGGGATCGGCGCCACCGTGCGCGAGACCAGGGCGGCACCGGACGAGGTCCTCCACGCGCGGGCGAGCGCCCTGGTCGCGGAGATGCTGGCCGGCGGCACGACCACGGTCGAGATCAAGAGCGGTTACGGCCTCACGGTGCGCGACGAGGGCCGGTCCCTCGCGGTGGCCGCCTCCCTCACCACCGAGACCACCTATCTCGGCGCACACGTCGTACCACCGGAGTACGCCGGGCGCCGTGACGACTACGTAGACCTCGTACGCGGCGACATGCTGGCCGCCTGCGCCCCGGCGGCCCGGTGGGTCGACGTCTTCTGTGACCGGGGCGCGTTCGACGCCGAGGAGTCCCGCGCGGTGCTCACGGCCGGGATCGCGGCCGGGCTGTCGGCCCGGCTGCACGCCAACCAGCTCGGGCCCGGCCCCGGCGTACGGCTGGGAGTCGAGCTCGGCGCCGCCTCGGTGGACCACTGCACGCACCTGACCGAGGAGGACGTGGCGGCGCTGGCCGGTTCGGCGACGGTGGCGACGCTGCTGCCCGGCGCGGAGTTCTCCACCCGCTCGCCCTACCCGGACGCGCGCCGGCTGCTGGACGCGGGAGTGACCGTGGCGCTGGCCACCGACTGCAACCCGGGTTCGTCGTACACCTCGAGCATGGCCTTCTGCGTCGCGCTCGCCGTCCGCGACATGGGGATGACGCCGGCGGAGGCGGTCTGGGCGGCGACGGCCGGCGGTGCCCGGGCGCTGCTCCGCGACGACGTGGGCGTGCTGCGGCCGGGTGCGCGGGCTGACCTGACGGTGCTCGACGCGCCGTCGTACGTGCATCTCGCCTACCGTCCGGGCGTTCCGCTGGTACGCGAAGTGTGGAAGGACGGCCGGCCGGTCTCGGGTCACGCGTGGCCGAGGTAGCTCTCGCCGTACTTGTCCAGCAGCGGGCTCAGGTGCACGGTCGTGAGCGCACGGACGGCCTGCTCCGCCCCTGCCCGCAACGCCTGCGGCGTCGTGGAGCCGGCCAGCTGCGCGTGCAGGAAGCCGGCCATGAACGCGTCACCCGCGCCGTTGGTGTCCACCACCGAGGCGACCGGTGCCGCCGGCACCCGGTGCACCTCGTGCCGGTCGTCGACGGCGACCGCACCCTGCGCCCCGAGCGTGCACACCGCGAGGCTGGCTCCGTCAGCGACCAGGGTGTGCATGAACTCCAGCGGGTCACCGAGCTTGTCGGCGTTCATGAAGACGTACGACGCCGCGTCGGCGAACGGCCGGTGGAACGCGGCGCTGCCGTCGTAGTCGTGGAGGTCGGTCCAGATCGGCACCCCCGTCGCGCGTACGACGTCGATCAGGTCCCTGGAGTGCTCGCACAGATCGAGGACGACCGCCCGGGCTCCGCGCAGCTCCTCCAGCAGCCCGGGATCGGGGCAGCTGCCTTCCGGGAGATCTCTGTCCGGAACGGCGGGCAGGCCGAGATAGATCGAGAGCCGGCCACCGTGCGGGTCCATGAGGTTCAGGTGCCGCTCGCTGGCGCCGGGCACGTGGCACACCCGCAACGGGACGCCGGCCGCGGTCAGCGCCGCGTGGATCCGTTTGGCCTGAACGTCGTCACCGAGCACCGTGTGCAGCGTCACCGACCGGTCGAGGTCGACCAGGTGCAGTGCCTTGCCGGCCGAGGTGCCGCCCAGCGTCTCGACGTCACCGTCGGCGAACACGGTGTGCGGACGAGGCGCGGGGAGTTCGGCCACCCGCACGATGTGGTTCCACGAGGCAGGGCCGCACACGACGACGTCGCGTCCGGGACGGTCAGAACGCGTGGGCCTGCGGCCATGCGGCCCAGGACGTTCGGAACTCGTAGACCCGTGATGGCCGTGCGACCCGGAGCGGTCGAGGTCCATGGGCAGGATTGTGTTGCACCGGTCTGCTCGCCACCGGGTCGGGGTCCGCGTGGCGGCATCCGAGGGTCAGGCCCGGGCGATGTAGTTTTCCAGCTGCTCGCGTTCGAACTCCAGCTCGCCGATCCGGGTCTTCACCACGTCACCGATGCTGACCAGGCCTGCGAGCTTGCCGTCGACGACGACCGGGACGTGGCGTATGCGCTGCTCGGTCATCAGCCGCATCAGGGAGTCCACGGTGGCGTGCGGCGCGCAGGTGTGCACGCGGCTCGTCATGATCGTGGACACCGGCTGGTCGAGGAGCCGGGACGGGTCGGTGAGGTGGCGAACGATGTCGCGCTCGGAGACGATGCCGGTGATCGTGGCACCGTCCTCGCTGACCACGGCGGCGCCGATGTTGGCGCTGTCGAGGAGCTGGAGAAGATCTCGTACGGGGGCGTCCGGTCTGATCGTCACGACCTTGGCGCCCTTGCCGCGCAGCACGTCGCTGATCCGCATCACCGGCTCCCTTCGCACCCTTGCCGGGCCGACCGCGACCGGCACCGGCCAACTTTCTGTGCTGCGCACGCTAGCCCCGACCGGGCCGCAGAGGAATCCCCCGCGGTCGCGTATGCGCGTAATTTCCGCGAAGTCCGCCGTCCAGCCAGGGAAGTGCTCGACGGCGACACCGGCGAGTGTGGTCTTGGCGGTCACCGGTTCGGACGGTGATCGCCGGGTCAGTCCTTCGGGTCACCGACCAGGCCGAGGACCTCGTCGTGCAGCAGGCCGTTGGTGGCAAGCGCGTTGCCGCCGTACGGGCCGGGGGTGCCGTCCAGGGACGTGAACCGTCCGCCGGCCTCGTCCACGATCACGCTCAACGCGGCCATGTCGTACAGCTCGAGCTCGGGCTCGCAGGCGATGTCGACACTGCCCTCCGCCACCAGCATGTACGACCAGAAGTCGCCGAACGCGCGGGTGCGTCCGCAGCTTTCCAGCAGTCGCCCGAATCCGGCGCCGCGTCCCTGGGCGATCCACTCGCCGGGACCGGAGTACGACAGGAAGGCCTCGGGCAGCGTGGCCACCTTCGACACCTGGCACTGCTGCGCCAGCCGCAGGCTGCGCCCGGCATGCGCGCCGTCGCCCTTCGACGCCCACCAGCGCCGGCCGAGTGCGGGGGCCGACACCACCCCGACGGTGACTTCCTCCTCGACGGCGAGCGCGATCAGCGTGGCCCACACCGGCACACCGCGTACGTAGTTGGCGGTGCCGTCGATCGGGTCGACGATCCAGCGGCGCGCACTCCAGCCGCTGCGGCCCATCTCCTCGCCCTGGATGCTGTCGCGGGGGCGGGCGCGGCCGAGTGTGCGGCGGACGGCCTCCTCGACCGCGGTGTCGGCCTCGCTCACCGGTGTCTCGTCGGCCTTCGTCGACACCTGCAGGTCCAGCGCACGGAAGCGGCTCATCGTGAGCGCGTCTGCGTCGTCGGCGATCATGTGAGCGAGCCGCAGATCTTCGGTGTGCGTCGAGGCCATGGTGCACACGGTAGTGGGCGCGCGATGATCGCACATTTCGACCCGCTGATCGAACCACCCCGCGGGCCCGTGCGTGTGGGTAGGAAACCACCGTCGGCCACGTGGCGAACCTGCGCAACCCACGCCCCGCGACGGTGAACGTGGAAGCGGTACGAGCCCTGGAGGGTGACATGTTCGATCAGGCCTTCGGACTTCCCCTGCATGTTCTCGTCAACCACCTGGTCGTGGTGTTCGTCCCGCTGGCGGTGCTCGCGGCCCTGGTGTACGCGCTGGTTCCGCGGTGGCGGTGGCTGGTGCGGTGGCCGATGCTCGCCGGTGCGGCGATCTCCTTGGTGGCCACGTTCGTCACGGTGCGCAGCGGCTATGCGTTGTACGACAGGTTGGGCAGACCGGCCGAGGTGGAGACGCACGAACACCGCGCGCAGCTACTGCAGTGGCTGGTGCCGGCGTTCTTCGTGGGGTGCGCGGTCTCGGCGTTCGTCCTCGGCGGCCCGGGCGCACCGACTCCGCTCTGGGAGATGGGACGACGCCGCGCCGCGGGAATCGCCCGGCCGGTCCGGGTGGTGGTCGCGGTGGTTCTCGCCGGCCTGGCGGTGGTGACCGGGATCCTGATCGTACTGGCCGGTGACGCGGGCGCCCGCGCGGTGTGGGGCCGCGGATAGGCGGCGGGGCCAGGGTCTGGCCTGCTCGTCTGGCCTAGTCGCCCGCGTGGAGTTCGCGCGAGTCCAGCAGCCGGCGGTACGACTCCACCCGGGCCGGATCCAGCCGGCCCTCCGCCACCGCCTCGTCCAGGGCGCACTCCGGTTCGGTCCGCTGGTGGGTGCAGCCGCGCGGGCACTCCTCGGCGACGTCGTCCAGGTCGCCGAACGCACCGATCAGCCGGTGCGGGTCGACGTGCGCCAGTCCGAACGACCGGATGCCCGGCGTGTCCACGATCCAGCCGCCGAACGGCAAGCGCAGCATCACCGCCTGCGTCGAGGTGTGCCGGCCCCGGCCGGTGACGTCGCTGACCTCGCCGGTCGCCCGGTGCGCGTCCGGGATCAGCGTGTTGACCAGCGTCGACTTCCCCACTCCGGAGTGACCCACCAGGACGCTCACCCGGTCCGCGAGCCGCTCGCGGACCAGCTCGCCGAGCTCCTCGTCGTGCCGGGTCACCACCGAGTGGACGCCGAGCGGGCGGTAGATGTCGAGGAGCTCCTCGGGCGAGGCGAGGTCGGCCTTGGTGAGGCACAGCAACGGTTCGACGTCGGCGTCGTAGGCCGCGACCAGGCACCGGTCGATCAGCCGCGGTCGCGGTGGCGGGTCGGCCAGCGCGGTGACGATCACCAGCTGGTCGGCGTTGGCGACGATGGGGCGTTCGATCGGGTCGTCGTCGTCGGCGGTACGCCGGAGGACGGTGGCGCGCTCCTCCACCTCCACTATCCGGGCCAGCGAGCCCGGGTCTCCGGAGACGTCGCCGACCAGCCGCACCCGGTCGCCGACGATGACGCTGGTGCGGCCGAGCGTTCGGGCCCGCATCGCGAGCACCTGGCGGGCCCCGGCGTCCCCGGCGTTCTCCGTGTCCCCGGTGGGCCGGGCGTGCCCGGCTTTGGCCTCCACCCGGCAGGTGTAGCGGCCGCGGTCGCGGGTGACCACCACGGCCGTGGTGGCGTCGGCGTAGTTCGGGCGCTGCTTGGTACGCGGCCGGGTCCGCCGGGCCGGTCGGCCGTAGCTCTCGTGGTCGTCGACCTCGAACCGGCGCTGCCGCGAACTCACGCAGCCGCCTCCCGGCCGAGCATGGCCGACCACATCGCCGCGAAGTCCGGCAGGGTCTTGCCGGTGGTGGCGATGTCCTCGACCCGCAGGTCCGGAACGACCAGCCCGAGCACGGCGGCGGCATGCGCCATCCGGTGGTCGTGGTACGTGCGGAAGTCGCCGCCTCGCAACGGGCGCGGCGAGATCTCCAGGCCGTCCTCGGTCTCGCGTACGTCACCGCCGAGCCGGCTGAGCTCGGTCGCCAGGGCGGCCAGCCGGTCGGTCTCGTGGCCGCGGATGTGGGCGATCCCGCGCAGCCGGGAGGGTCCGGTGGCGAGCGCCGCGACGGCGGCCACCACCGGGGTCAGTTCGCTCACGTCGTGCAGGTCGAGGTCGACGCCGGTGATCGTGTCCGGGCCGCGCAGGGTCAGCCCTTCGCTGTCCAGGCGGACGTGTGCGCCCATCAGGGTGAAGATGTCCCGAAGTGCGTCACCGGCCTGTTCGGTTGTCTCGGGCCACCCGAGCACCCGGATCCGGCCGCCGGTGACCAGGCCCGCGGCGAGGAACGGCGCGGCGTTGGACAGGTCGGGTTCCACGTCGGTGTCGTACGCCCGGATCGGCCCCGGCTCCACCCGCCAGGTGTGCGCGTCACCGTCGTCGACGGCCACGCCGCGTTCGCGGAGCATCGCCACCGTCAGGTCGATGTGGGGCAGCGAGGGCACCGCCTTGCCGACGTGGTGCACCGTCACGCCGGCGTCGTAGCGGGAGCCGGCCAGCAGCAGTGCCGAGACGAACTGGCTGGAGGCCGAGGCGTCGATCTCGACCGGGCCGCCCGGCATCGCGCCGGTGCCGCGCACGGTGAACGGCAGCGCGTTGCGTCCGCCGTCGTCGACGGCACCGCCGAGGGCGCGCAGCGCGGACAGGATCGGGCCCATCGGCCGCTCCCGTGCCCGCGGGTCACCGTCGAAGGCGATGTCGCCGCAGGCGAGCACCGCCACCGGTGGCACGAACCGCATGACCGTTCCGGCCAGCCCGCAGTCGACCCGGCCCGGGCCGCGCATGGGCTCGGGCGTGACGTTCCATCCCTGCGGCGTCTCCTCGATCCGGGTGCCGAGCGTGCGCAGCGCCCCGGCCATCAGGGCGGTGTCGCGGGCCCGCAGCGGGTGCCGGACGACCGAGGGGCCGTCGGCGAGGGCGGCGAGCAGCAGCGCGCGGTTGGTGATCGACTTCGACCCCGGGATGCGGACGTCGGCGTCCACCGCGGCGGCGGCGAGCGGCGCGGTCCACAGGTCGCTGGCGAGACTTCCCATCGAACGCCGAGCGTAGCCGACCGGCCCGGACGCGTACGCCGCCGCGTCACGCCGCGGCAGGACGTCGCCAACTACAGCGGCCGAAGCTTTCGTACGCCCTTGGACAGACTGGCCACCACCGCCGCGACCGCGAGAATCCCGGCGAACGCGAGGAACCCGCCGCGGCCGCCCCACCAGGCGACGACGGCGCCGCCGAGCAGCGGCGCGAGTGGCTGCAGGCACTGGGCGAGCAGGCCGATCGCGCTGTCGACCCGGCCCTGCATGTGATCGGGCGTGATCGCGATCTGGTAGCCGACCAGAGCCGCGTTGAGGGTCGGTGCCGGCAAGATCGCCAGCGCCAGCAGGACGGCCACCGGATAGCTGCCGGGCACGAACGCCGCCGCGGTGACCAGGCCGGTGATGACCCACAGGAAGCCGATGACGAGGGCCTGGACCCGGATCCGCGGCTGCAGCCACGGCGCGGCCAGCGCGCCGAGCAGGCCGCCGACCATGATCGCCGACTGCACCGCTCCCACCGCCGCGGGCGGTGTCCCGCGTTGCAGCAGCACCACCACGAGGACGAACAGCACGCCCGCGAACGCCGCGTTCACCAGCGGCGCGAGCACCAGCATCGCGCGCAGGAACGGCTCACCGACCACGAACCGCAGCCCGGACCAGACCGCCCGGCCGAGCGGCTCGGGCCGTTCGCTGTGCTCGGCTCGCAGCGGTCGCCGGATCAGCCACACCGCGACCAGAGAGACGACGTAGGACACCGCGTCGGCGAGGAACGGCACCCAGCGGGCGACCGCGAACAACGCACCTCCCAGCGGTGGTCCGGCCAACTCCGCCGCGTAGCCGCGTGCCTCGTTGCGGGCCACCGCGGTCGGCAGTTGCGCGGCGGGAACGATGTTGCGTACCGCCGCGGTCTGCGCCGGACCGAACAACGCACCGGCACCGCCCTCGACCACGGCCACCGCGAGGATGAGTGGCAGGGACGCCCGGCCGCCGAGGATGGCGGCCACCAGCCCGAGAGCCGCGCACGCCCGGAGGGCCTCGCAGCCGATCATGACGCGGCGGCGGTTCCAGCGGTCCACCAGCGCACCGGCCGGAAGGCCGGACAGCGTGCTCGCCGCCATTCGCACGGTGCCGACCAGCCCGGCCTGGATCGGTGAGCCGGTGAGCGCCAGAACCAGGAGCGGGTACGCCAGACCGGCGGCGCCGGAGCCGAGCTCGGAGCAGGCCTGGCCGACCCACAGCCGCCGGAAGTCGCGGTTGCGGTGCAGTGGGACCGGTGGATCGGCCGGCGCCTCGCCGGTCCCCTCGGCAGCGTCGCCGGGGTCGGCCCGCTCGGCTTGGTCTGCTCGTTCGGCGTCGCCGGTCGTGCCGCTGGTCATCCCGCCCCCTGGAGCAGTCCGCGCCGACGCGGGCGCGGCGACAGATGTGAAGGTAATGCTTCATATCTGGCCAGGGCAAGAGCGTTTCACCGAAGCCGTACGGCGGGTGTGGCGGTGGGCCGGTGGGGCCGGTGGGGCCAGGGCACGCCCTAGTCGACGATCGGCACCACCAGCAGGGACGTACGCACCCGCCGGGTCCCCTCGCGGCGCCGCCGGCCCAGCCGCTGGAACGGCTCCGCGGCCGCATGCAGCGCGGTGAGAAGTTGCTCGGTCTCGGCCGCGGTCAGGTAGGCCGTCCCGGTGTCCAGCCCGACCTTGCCCCGCCACTCCGCCGGCAGGGTGGACTCGCCGGCGACGTAGGCGTCCAGCTCCGCGCGCTGTGCGTCCAGCAGCGCGCCGCTGAGCAGGGTGACCGCAGCCTGCTGGGCGCGGGTGGCGAGGGAGGAGACGTTGAGGGCCCTGGCCGCCGCCCGCCAGGGACGCGCCCGTCCATCGGCGGCGGACTCGTCGCGCTCAACGATGCCGAGGTCGGCCAGGGCACGCAGGTGGTAGCTCATCGCGCTCGGGGACAGGCCGGTGAGCTCGGCGAGTTCGGTGGACGTGGCCACCCGTCCGCCGTACAGCTCGTCGATCACGGTCAGCCGCGCGGGGTGGCTGAGTGCCCGGATGGCGCGCGGGTCCTCCAGAGTGATCTGGGAACGGCGCCGCCGAGCCGGACGACGTGAGGAGGGCGTACGGCCTGAAGCAGCGGTGCGAGCCATGAGCCAGACCCTAGGGGAGACGCGGGCACACGCCGGCTGGTCAGCCGCCCGGCTACGGGCATTCCGGATCACCAACGGCATTCCGGAGCACCAAGGGCACGCAGGAGCACGAGGGCGCCGGAGCAGGACCAAGGGGTACGACGACACAACCCGGTCGGCACCGACCGGACGGCGGACACGGTCCACCGGCAGGTCGGCGCCGAAAAGTCGCTCGGCCTCGCCTCGGGTCAGCTCCCGATGCCGGCCTTCGCCAGCACGGGCTTGGCCGCGTGCGTGGCGCTCGAGGTCAGCGCCTTCGCCGCCTTGCCGGCCCGCTTCGCGTCGCGCTTGGTGCTGCGGGTGAGCCGGGCCGGCTTGGACGCCTTGGCCGCCAGCCTGGCCTCCTGCCGGGCGAACAGCTTGGCGAGCTTGGCCTCCTGCCGGGCGGTCCGGGCGGCGAGCTTCGCCTCCCGGCGGGCACTGCGGGTCATCCGCCTGGTCGCGGCGCGGGTGTGCTCGGCGCTGTGGCTGGCCCGCCAGGCCAGGCCAGGTTTGCCCTCGGTGTCCACCGCGGCGAGGAGCAGTCCACCGAAGATGCTGACGTTCTTCAGGAAGTGGACCTGCTGCTGGCCGCGCGACTCCGCGTCCTTCTCCTCCCAGAACGCGTGGCCGGCGTACGTCGTCGGAAGCACCGAGGCGGCGAGCGCGAGCGCGCCCCAACGGCGGCCGACGCCTGTGGCGAGCGCGATGCCGCCGACGACCTGGACGGCGCCGTTGATGCGGACGAGCGTGCGCGGGTCCTCGGGGATCCGGTCGGCGATCGCGGGTGGCGCCATTCGCTTGGCGGTCGGCACCAACTGGTCGGTGACCGACTTCGCGCTGGGCACCAGCGGGTCGGGGTTGCGGATCGCGCGGACCCCGTGGACCACGAAGGTCGACGCGAGCATCGGACGAGCGATCATTCGTACGAGCGTCATGGGATCTTCATACCGCGTCCGGGGGTGGTCCGAACATTCCGGCTCTCTCCGGCCGTGGTCTCACTGGCCGAATCCGGGCGGACGACCACCCCGCGTGGTGTCCGGGGCGGGGTGCGGACCCGCCCCGGGTGCCGCGCCGATCGGCGCGGCACCCGGAGCTGCCAGGCTCAGGGCGCCAGGCGGTGCAGGTCCCGCGGGAAGAGCGTCACCTGCCGGATGTTCTCCGCGCCGACCAGCTGGGCCACGAACCGCTCCAGCCCGAACGCGAACCCGCCGTGCGGCGGCATGCCGTACCTGAACGTCTCCAGGTAGGTCGCGTACGGCTCAGCCGGCTGGCCGGCCGCCTCCAGCGCCGCGAGGTAGTCGGCGTACCGGTGCAGCCGCTGCCCGCCGGTGACGAGCTCGACACCCCTGAACAGCAGGTCGAAGGAGTTCGACCAGCGCGGGTCGTCCGGCTGCGGGTGGGTGTAGAACGGGCGCTTCCTCATCGGATAGCCGACGACGAACACGAAGTCGCTGCCGTGCTCGCGCAGCGCCCACTCTCCGATGGCGCGTTCGTGCGCGGGCGCGAGGTCCGGCTCGTCAGGGTCGGCGCCCACCAGCGCAAGCGCGTCGGCGAAGTGCAGCTCCGGGACCCGCGGCGGCAGCTTCGGCAGCTCCACGCCGAGCCGGTCCAGCGCACTGGGTGCCCGCTCGCCGACCGCCGCCAGCATGCCGCCGACGACCGAGGAGACGACCTCCATCACGTCCCGGTGGTCCCGGACGAACCCGAACTCCGCGTCCAGCGAGACGTACTCCGCCAGGTGGCGGACCGTGTCGTGCGGCTCGGCCCGGAACACCGGGCCCACCTCGAAGACCCGCTCGAACACCCCGACCATCGTCTGCTTGTAGAACTGCGGCGACTGGGCGAGGTAGGCGGGCCGCCCGAAGTAGTCGAGCCGGAAGACGTTCGCGCCGCTCTCGGTGGCCGACGCCACGATCTTCGGCGTCTGGATCTCGGTGAAAGCCAGTGCGGTCAGCGTCTCCCGGAACCCGGCGACGGCTGCCGCGGCCAGCTCGAACGGCGCCCGCAGCAACGGGTGCCGCAACGTGACCGGCGCGTGGTCGAGCAGGGTCGGCAGGCCTGCGTTGACAGCCGGACGCCACAGCTCGATCGGCGGGGTAGGCGCCGGGTCGGTGAGGGGCGTGAAGGTCGGTTCGTCGACCTCGACCCCTCCTGGTGCCTGCGGGTTGGCCACGGCCCTCCCGGTCACCTCGACGACAGTCTCCTCGGCATACTCCTCGATGCGTTCCACGGTGGCCGGGTCGCGTACGACGACCTGGGCAAGACCGGAGCGGTCACGGAGTACGACGAACGTGACGGACGCGAGGCGCCGGCGGCGGTGGACCCAGCCGGCGAGCCGGACGTCCTCACCGGCCCGGGCGGGCAGCTCGGCGGCGAGAGTGCGGACACCTGTCTGCTCGGAGGTCTGCTCGAAGGCATGGACAGGTCGCTGCATGGTGGTCACCTCCCACGGGTGCGGGACCCCGGGCTTCCCGGCGGTCCCTGCCTGGTTGCGTCCCCTGGGGTGTGGGCGAGGGGGACTCGCGGTGCCACCACACCTTCGCCGCCGATCCCGCGGGACGCGGGGCCGGCGGCCTCGTTCGGGCCCGTTGACGGGGGCCGGTCGGCGGGGCTTACTGACCGGGTGACCGGTGTTTTTCCCCGCGGCTCGGGAGTGTCTTCGCGCCGGGATCGGAGGCCGCCTTCTCAGCTACCGGTCGGCTCTCTGGGCTCCGGGGTGCCCGCGCTACTTGTCTCCGTCGTCGCCGTTGGCGCCCAGCCTACGCGTGGCGGCGACCGTCCCGCACCCGGGATTTGGCACCCCGCCCGGGTGCAGAACAATGGGTCGCGGCGCCGGTCCACCCGGACCGGTCACGGGAGGTGGTCGGTGTGTGCGGAAGATACTCGCTGAGCCGGGACCCTGAGGATCTCGCGCGCGAGTTCGAGGTGACCCAGGTCGACGTGCGGGAGAAGCTGGCCGACTACAACGTCGCACCCACCAAGCAGGTCGCGGTCGTGGTGGACCGCCCGCCGGGCAAGGGCGGCAAGGGCGAGGACGGCAAGGCCGCCAAGGGCGGTAAGGCAGCCAAGGGCGACGAGGGCAAGCTCGAACGCCATCTCCGGACGGTCCGCTGGGGCCTGATCCCGTTCTGGGCGAAGGACCCCAAGATCGGCAACCGGCTGATCAACGCCCGGCTGGAGACCGCGGCGGAGAAGCCCGCGTTCCGCAAGGCGTTCGCATCCCGCCGGTGCCTGGTGCCCGCCGACGGCTACTACGAGTGGTACGGCGAGAAGAAGGGCCACAAGCAGCCGTTCTTCATCCACCGCAGCGACGGCGGCGTTCTGGCGATGGCCGGGTTGTATGAGATCTGGCGCGACCCGAGCAAGGCCGAGGACGACCCCGACCGGTTCGTGTGGACGTGCACGGTGCTCACCACCACCGCCGAGGATGAGCTGGGCCGCATCCACGACCGGATGCCGTTGCTGGTCGAGCCCGCGGAGTACTCCACCTGGCTCGACCCGCGCCGAGACGACCCCGACCAACTGCGTTCGGTTCTGGTGCCCGCGGCGCCCGGACGGCTGGACGCGTACCCCGTCTCGACCGCGGTCAACAACGTCCGTAACAACGGCCCACAACTGCTTGATCCGCTCCCGGCAGAGGAGGCGGGCGACGTGGCGGACCCCCGTTAGGGTGGGTCACCCCTGCGGATGAGGACGTCATGAACACCGTGAGCGAACGCGTGGTGCCGACCCCGGAGGGTCCCGCCCGCCTGATCTACAACCGGGGCCGCCGGACGGCCGTCACGTTGGTCCTCGGGCACGGCGCCGGCGGCGGGGTGGACGCGTGGGATCTCGCGGTGCTGGCCGAGGCGCTGCCCGAGTACGAAGTGACCGTGATCCGCGTCGAGCAGCCCTGGCGGGTGGCCGGGCGCCGGATCGCGTCGCCGCCGGAGAAGCTGGACCTGGCCTGGATCGCCGCACTGAACAGCATGCGCACCCGGACACCGCTGATCGTGGGCGGGCGCAGTGCGGGCGCCAGGGTCGCCTGCCGGACCGCCCGGAGGCTCGGCGCCGTCGGCTGCCTGGCGCTGGCGTTCCCGTTGCGTCCGCCGGGCCGTCCTGACAGGTCACGCGCCGACGAGCTCCGCAACGCCGGTGTGCCCACACTCGTCGTGCAGGGGGAGCGGGACGCGTTCGGCGGGCCGAGGAACATGCCGAGAGGCCGGAAGGACCAGAAGGTGGTGGCGGTGCCGGGCGCCGACCACAGTTTCGTGGTGCCGCGCTCCGCGCCGATCACCCAGGAGGAGGCGCTCACCCTGATCGCCGAGTCCACGCTGGAGTGGATCGCCCGGACGACCGGCGCCGAGTTGCCTCAGTCATGACCGGACAGGACGTCCCGCCGGCCGGGCTGTGAATCTCCGGCTGTCCGCCCCGCGAGGTTCGGGAGGGTTTCGTCCAGCGGCCGGGAATTCCGGCGGGCCGAGGTGTGTTCCGGTCTCGGACGGTGCCGCGCGAGTGTCCGGTGCCGTCGCGAAGGAGGCTTTGTGGTTGCCGCGTGCCAGAACCGCCCGACGCCCTCCACCCAGCCGCCGCCGGAGGCGGTGGCGGTCTGGCGAGAGTGGACTCCCGAAGACGGCTCCTCGTCGGTGGGGCTATCCTCGCGGGCGATGACAGCTGCCGTGAACGCCGAGACGCCGGAGGAGCGGAGCGCCCGATTCGAGCGGGATGCACTGCCCTTCCTGGATCAGCTGTACAACGCTGCCCTGCGGATGACCCGCAACCCGGCGGACGCGGACGACCTTGTGCAGGAGACCTTCGCCAAGGCGTACTCCTCGTTCCACCAGTTCAGCGAGGGGACCAACCTCAAGGCGTGGCTGTACCGCATCCTGACCAACACCTTCATCAACAGCTACCGCAAGCGTCAGCGGGAGCCGCAGCGCGCCGCCACCGAGGAGATCGAGGACTGGCAGATCGCGCGCGCGGAGTCGCACACCTCGGCGGGGCTCAAGTCCGCCGAGGCGGAGGCGCTGGAGCACCTGCCCGACTCCGACGTCAAGGAGGCCTTGCAGCAGGTGCCGGACGACTTCCGGATGGCTGTCTATCTCGCCGACGTGGAGGGGTTCTCCTACAAGGAGATCGCCGACATCATGGGAACACCGATCGGCACCGTGATGTCCCGGCTCCACCGGGGCAGGCGCCAGTTGCGTGAGCTGCTGCAGGACTACGCCCGCGGGCGCGGGCTGGTACCGGCGGCGGACGCGAAGGGTGGCGAGGACGCATGAGCTGCGGCAAGCCCCACGAGACCGACTGTTCGGAGGTCCTGGAGCGGGTCTTCCTCTTCCTCGACCGGGAGATGGAGGACGCGGACTGTTCGCAGATCCAGCGGCATCTGGACGAGTGCGCGCCGTGTCTGCAGAAGTACGACCTCGAGGGCTTGGTGAAGTCCCTGGTGGCCCGCTCCTGCGGCCAGGACAAGCCGCCGAGCGACCTTCGCCAGAAGGTGCTTCTGCGTATCCGCGCGGTGCATGTGGAGATCAGCGAGGACTCCGGACCGCCGGCCGGCTGACTCCGGGCAGCCCCACCCGCGACCCGGTCCGCAGGGAGAACCCGAACTCTTCGGGACGCCGTAGACGACGACGGACCCCACGCCATCGGCGATGGGGTCCGTTCGCTTTCCAGGGCTGCCGCAGGACTGCGTCAGACCCTGGTGGCCCGGCCGGCTCTGGCGGCGGCTCAGGTGTTGGGGCGCTTGCCGTGGTTGGCGGCCTTCTTGCGCCGGGCCCGACGTCGCCTTCCGTTCTTCGCCATCTCGTCACCCTCTCGTGGTCCATGTGTCGCGTACGGTGCGCCGATGCGTTCGTACGCCCCGGCATCTTCCCACGCCCCCTGATTCCCTCTGCCAGGGCATCGGCCCGACGGAGCCGCGCAAAGCGGCGGAGCCAGTTCCCGGCGCGAAAATACCTGTGACTCTGCGTAGAAAATTTTCGCGACCAGGATCGCTCGTGGGGCGGGGTATGTCCCAACCTTGAACGCGTACGGTGACCGACGCTTGGTCGGCCTGCGGAGCGGCCTCGGCAGCACCGGCGAACTGCCGAACGCCGGTTGTCCCCGGGCTTGTCGGCAGTCGCACACGCCTCGTGGCACTGTTGACTCTGCGTAACTTCGGTCGGGCGATCTGCCGGATTCTCGGTCTGACCACGTGAACGACCCGTAACCAAATCCCCTGTGGCTAGGACGCTTTGGGTGATTCTGCCGCCGAACGCCTACCGGTCAGTACTCACGAAGAGTAGTCATCACTCTTCGGAGTCGTTGGTCTGGTACAGAGTTGACCGCGCTGATCTTTCCCCGTTGACTCCTCATCACCGGGTCACGAGCGAGCAGTGGAGCCGCGACCGAGGTGATGTTTCGGTGGCGGAAAGTGACCATCTCGCCAGCAGGCACCTGCCTCTTATGTAGCTCTCCGTGTTGCCTTCCCCGGTCCTTGTCGATTCGCCCCACGTCATCACTCGAAGGAAGGCAGGCTTATGAACGGCGTTCGCACCACCACCGTCACCACCACCGTCACCATCGCCACATCGGCGGCCAAGCGCGGCTGGGAGTGGGGCTGACAGCCCAGGCGTGCCCGGTCGACCGGATGAGCGACGGTCGTACGACGGCACCCGAACGGCCTGCATCGCACAGCCGAACCCGCGAAGTCCCCCACGCTGCCGACCGCCTGACAACGGCGGACAGGCACGGTGACCGGGTGACTGCGCCGACCACAGGAGAGGGGGTGCGCGGATGAGTGCAGCCACCGCAGACCGGACCGTGGTGCAGGGCGGTTGGGAGTGGGGATGATCCGGGTGCTCAAGCCAGCTAAGCTGCTCGGCAGCCGGTCAGGAAGAGTGGTCATCCATGCCGAGGCGGTCCACCCGGGTCTACGTACTTGGGCTGTGTGTTGTCGCCGGCGTGATCTCCGTGCTCTCGGTGGCCAACGTCTCAAGGCCGACGGACATCGTGTGGTTCGCCCTGCTCGTGCTGCTCACCGAGCAGCTGAAGTCGAGGCTCGGCCGCAACGTCATCGTCTCCCTCACCTCCGTCGTCGCGGTGGCGACCTACCCGGTGCTCGGGATGTGGGGTGCGCCGGCACTGATCGGCGCGCTCTTCGCCACCAGGCATGACAATCCCGTTTTCAAACGGGCCTACAACGTCGCCCAGAACGTCGTCTGCACGTTCATCGGCGGCTTCACGTACATCACGCTCGGCGGCGAGGTCGGTGACCTCGCACGTGACTCGTTCCCGCAGATCCTGGTCCAGATCACGGCGGCGATCGTCGCCTACCACGTGGCGAACGCCACGCTGCTGATCGGGGTTCTCTGGCTCGACGGCGGCCGGGCGCCGGTGCGCGCACTCCGTGCCAACTTCTTCGAGGTCTTCCTCTCCTTCCTCGGCTACTCCTACCTCGGCCTGCTGCTCGCCGTGCTCTGGCTCGGCCAGCTCGGCCCGTTCGCCGGTCTGCTGCTCCTGGTGCCGTTGCTGGTCGCGCGCTGGGCGTTCGCGCAGTACGCCGCGGAGCAGAAGTCCCACCAGTCCACGCTGCAGGCACTGGCCCAGGCGATCGAGACCAAGGACCTCTACACCCGCGGCCACGGTGAGCGGGTCGCCCGGGCCGCGCGCCTGCTCGGCACCCAGATGGGCTGGGACGGCGACCGCCTGGACGCCGTGGCCGAGGCCGGTCTGCTGCACGACGTCGGCAAGATCGGCGTACCCACCCGGATCCTGCAGAAGGACGGCCGGCTCACCGAGGAGGAGTTCGAGGCCATCAAGCAGCACCCGCTGCACGGCGTCGAGGTGGTCGGCGACATCGCGTTTTTGGAGGACGCCCGGGCCGGCATCATGCACCACCACGAGCGCTACGACGGCACCGGTTACCCCTCCGGGCTGCGGGCCGGCGACATCCCGGTGTTCGCCCGGGTGCTGTCGATCTCCGACGCCTTCGACTGCATGACCAGCGTGCGTTCCTACCGCGCCGCCCGCCCGGTCCCGGAGGCCCTGGACGAGCTCCGGCGCTGCCGCGGAAGCCACTTCGACCCCGAGCTTGTCGACAAGTTCGTCACCGCCGTCGAACGCGAGGGATGGCAGCCCGCGCCGGCGCAGCCGGTGCAGCCGACGCCGGCGGCCAGGCAGAAGGTCCTCTTCGACCACGACGACCCGGTGCACCCGCCCCAGGTCGAGGGCTCGGCCGAGGCCAACTCGTGAGCGGCACGCTGTCGCCGTACCGCACCCACCCGCGACTGGACGGCTCGGTCCTGCTGTCGGTGTGCGCCGGTGTCCTGCTGTTGGTCGCGGTGGTGGAGACCGCCATGCGCGGCGTCACGGCGCCGGCGGTGGCGGGCGTGTTCGGGTGCCTGGTCGCGGTCGGTGAGATGGTGCGACTGCGGCTGCCCGATGACCGGGTGCAGGCGCCCATCGGGCTGGCCACGGCACTGGGATACGCCCTCCTCAGTCACCTGCCCACGGAGGGACGGGCGTCCCACTCGATCCTGCAGACCGTCGCGGTGACCTCCGGCGGGATGCTCGCGGGCGCGCTTCCCCACGTGCTCGCAGGCCGGTCGGCCGAGTTGGAGGGCATCGCCCGGCGGGTGCTCGTGGTGGCCGGTGTCGCCCTGCTGTTCCGTCCGCTGGTCCTCGACGACGAGCTGTTCGCCTCGTTCGACAGCCACGTCCCCTCCGACTACGTCCTGCTCACGGTGGTCGTGGGCCTGGTCGCCTGGCCATTGGAAGCGGTGCTCGCCGCCGGAGTCGCGGCCAGCCAGCAGTGGGGGCCGTTCCGGGCGCTGCTGCGCAACGAGCTCGGCGCGTTCTTCGGCATCGGTGCGGCGATCGCGTCTACCGGGGTGCTCATCCCGCTGGCCACGTGGGAAGTCGGTCTGTGGGGCCTGCCACTGGTCACCATCCCGCTGCTGCTGGCCCAGCTGTCCTACCGCCGGTACGCCGCGATCAGGCGTACCCAGGTGCAGACCATCCAGGCGCTGTCGCGGGCCACCGAGGTCGGCGGCTACACCGACACCGGCCACGCCCGCCGGGTCACCGCCCTCGCCCTCGCCATCGGCCGCGACCTCGGCCTGCCCGAACGCCGGATGCGGGTACTGCAGTACGCCGCCCTCATGCACGACCTCGGCCAGCTCTCCCTCACCGACGCCATCCCCGGCGGCGCGACCGTGCTGGTGACCCCGGACGAGCGCCGGCGGATCGCGACGTTCGGCGCGCAGGTCGTCCGCCAGACCGGCGTGCTGGAGGACGTCGCGGAGGTGGTGGAGGCCCAGGCCGAGCCGTACCGCCGCCCGCACCTGCCCGACGACCCGACCGTGCCGCAGGAGAGCCGGATCATCAAGGTCGTCAACGCCTATGACGACATGGTGGGCCGGGCCACCAGCGAGGACGCGCGGCTGGAGGCACTGGAGGGACTCCGGCTGGGAATGGCGTACGAGTACGACCCGCGGGTCGTCGCCTCGCTGGCGAGGGTTCTCGACCGGGTGACGCCGGCTCCCCGCTGAGGCCGGCTTCCCGCTGACGGCGGGTCCCCACTGGACGGCGCGGCGAACCACGGAGACGGTGCCGGCCGTGCCCTGCGTGGTTGGATGGCGGGCGGTCCAGGGAAGGAGAGGCTGTGGCCGAGCAGGTCAGGGCGGAGATGGTCGCGAACGTCTTCGAGGTGGCGGTGCAGTCCGGTGACTCGGTGCTGGCGGGGCAGACGCTGCTGGTGCTGGAGTCGATGAAGATGGAGATCCCCGTGCTCGCCGAGTACGCCGGCCGGGTGCGCGAGGTCACCGTGAAGCCGGGCGAGGTCGTCCAGGAAGGCGACCTGCTCGTCGTACTCGACTGAGGTGGGTTGCGAAGTGGGGCGCCTGGCCCACCTGCTCCGGCAGCCTCTCGGTCAGATCTCGCGGCGGTAGGCGAGCAGGGTGAGACCCGGCACGGGTTGCCAGTCGCGTTCGGGTACCCGGTCGAAGCCGAGGCGTTCGTACAGCCGGTGTGCCCGGTGGGCACCCGTCGTCGTCGACAGCACGACCGCGTGGTGGCCGTCCGCGCGGGCCAGCCGCAGGATCGTACGGACGAGGAGTTCGCCGACGCCGCGACCCCGGGCGGCGGGCGCCACCGCGAGCATGCGGAACTCTCCCTCACCCGGGCCGCTCAGCTCGTGGTAGGGCGACCCGGGCGGGCAGTACGTCGCCGTGCCCAGCACCGCCCCCTCGGCCTCCCCGGCGAACTCTCCGGCAGCCTCGCCCACGGCCACCAGCAGCGACGCCTCGTGGGCCCGCCGCTTGGTGTCGAGCAGTGTCTCGGCGTAGTCGTCCGTGCCGGCCAGCAGGCCGTCCCGCTGGTATGCCGCCAGCGTCACCTGCCCGGCCGCGGCGTACTCCTCCGGACGTGCCTCCCGGATCACCGGCGCGGGCGGCAGCGAACGGACGTACGCACGCAGTGGCTCACCGGACTGCGTCACCCAGTCGCGCTCGGGCACCCGGACGAAGCCGAGGCGTTCGTAGCGGCGGTGCGCGTCGGCCATGGAGTCGGTGGTGGCCAACGCGATGGTGGTCTCCCCGGCCAGCCGGCACCGCGCGGTGCACTCCTCGATCAGCGCGGTGCCGACGCCTCCTCGACGCGCGTCCGGGGCGACCGCGAGCATCCGCAGCGTCGCCTCCGCAGGCGGATCCTCCGTCCACAGGGTGCCGGGCAGGGTGAGAGTCGCGGTGCCGACCACCCGGCCGGCGTCGACCGCGACGAGGACGTCGGTCGCGGGATCCTCGGCTCGCCTGCGGGTGTCGCCCAGGGCGGGGAGGTAGTGGGGATGGACCAGGCTCTCGCCACCGTAGACCTCGCCCAGCAGGCGGCTCACGGCGTCGTACTCGCTCGGTCGGGCGTCGCGGACAAGCATCCGTCCGTTATAGCCGAGGCAACCGACAGCCCCACGCGAGCCCGGCGGGACACCGCGGGGGTGGCCCGACGGCTGCTCAGACGCCGAAGGTGGCCCTCGGGTAGGGGATCTCGGGGTCGGTGAGCACATTGAGGAGGTACGGCACCCCCGAGTCGAACGCCCGGCGCAGCGCAGGCCCGATGTCGTCCGGGCGGGCGACCGTCTCGCCGGCCCCGCCAAGGGCACGCACGACCTGGTCGTAGCGGGTGGCCGGGCGCAGGTCTGTGGCGACGTCGTAGCCGTACAACATCCGCATGGGGTGCTTCTCCAGCCCCCAGCAGCCGTTGTTGCCGACCACCATCACCACCGGCAGCCGGTGCCGCACCAGCGTGTCGACGTCGAGCAGCGACATCCCTGCGGCGCCGTCCCCGAGCAGCAGCACGACCTGCGAGGACGGCCGGCTCACCCGGGCGGCGATCGCCGCGCCGAGGCCCGCGCCGAGACAGCCGAACGGCCCGGGATCCAGCCAGCATCCCGGGCGGGCCGGCTCGACGTACTTTCCGGCGAACGACACGAAGTCGCCACCGTCACCGATCACCACGGCGTCCTCGGCCAGCAGGCGGCGAAGCTCGCCGTAGATGCGGGCCGGATGGATCGGGTCGGTGTCCGCCGTCAGCAGCGCGGCGTCGCGGGCCCGGGCCGCCTGCTCGCTCGCCCGCAGCTCCGCGGACCAGGCCGTCCAGCCCGGGCGGCGCAGCACCTGCTCCCACGCGGTTGCCAGGGTGGCCAGCGTGATCCGCAACGGCCCGGCCGCGGCGGCCGCGAGGGCTACGTGCGCGGCCAACTGGTCCGGTGCGTCGGCGACGTGCACGACCTTCGCCGGCGGCGCGCCGTCGCGGCCACCGAAGGAGCCGTACGCCAGCCGGAAGTCCAGCGGCGTACCCACCACGATGGCCAGGTCGCAGCGCCCGACGGCGGTCGAACGGGCCCGGGACACCAGCTGCGGGTGCCCGGGCTGGAAGATGCCGCGGCCCATGCCGTTGGCGACGACCGGTAGCTCGAGCTCCTCGACGAGCGTGCGGGCGGCACAGTCGGCACGGTCCAGGTAGACGTCGGAGCCGAGCACCAGCAGCGGACGCTGGGCGGACGCCAGCAGGCTCGCGATCTCGCCGACTGCCTCCGCGTCCGGCTCACCGAGATCGGGTTCGGCCACCTCGGGCACGGACGCGGACGTACGGCTGTAGAGCTGGTCCATGGGTACGTCGAGGAAGACCGGGCCACGGTGGCGCGCGCCCGCGAGCCGGAACGCCTGGTCCACCGCAGGGACGATCTCGTCCACGGTGGGTACGGTCGCGGCCAGCTTGGTGACCGGGGCGAGCAGCGGTGGATGGTCGAGCTCCTGCAGGCTGCCCGCGCCCCACCGCTGGGTCGGCGCGCGGCCACCGAGCAACACCAGCGGTGACCCCGCCTGGTGGGCCTGGGTCACCGCGCTCACCGCGTTGGTGACGCCCGGCCCGGCGGTGACCACCGCCAGTCCGGGTGTGCGGGTGAGTTTGCCGACCGCCTCGGCCGCGAACACGGCGGTTTGCTCGTGCCGGACGTCGACCAGGCGCAGCGGGGGAGGGGAGGGCCGCCCGGCGCCGCCGACCGCCGCGTCGTACAGCGGGAAGACGTGGGCACCGGACAGGGTGAACATCGCGGAGACACCGTGTGCCCGGGCCACCGCGACCGCGAGGTCGCCGCCGTGGCCTTCGCGGACCCCCGAACTCTCAGAGCCCCCCATGCCCGTCTGCTCGATCTCGGTCATGTCCGAAACCTACCCTGCGGTAGTCCGCGCACGCCGCTGTCCGGGCATGTCCGGAGGCGGGGACGCCTGACTCGTGGCCCCTACGCCTCCGCGGCCGCGCCGGACTTTCCGGTCACGCCCGGGGTCACGACGTCCCGTACGCCAGGCTCGCCGGCGTCGGCGAGGTAGTCGCCGGGCTGGGTGCGGTCCTGCCCGTTCGGAACCTTCAGCGCCCGCAGGACCACGGTCGCGACCACCGTCACCACGACGTTGAGCACCCACGCCGTCATCGCGACGTAGCCCTTCTCCCCGAGCAGCGGGATGCTCGCCGTGGACCCGCCGAAGTGCTGCGCGCCGGTGAGCGGGTTGGAGATGTTGTACGCCGTCCAGGTGCCGTAGGCCATGCCCACCGCCCACCCGGCGAACAGCGCCCAGCGGTGGAACCACCGGGTGTAGAGCCCGAAGACGATGGCGGGGAAGGTCTGCAGGATCCAGATGCCGCCGAGCAGCTGCAGGTTGATGGCGAAGCTCTTGTCCAGGCCCAGCACGAAGATCAGCGCACCGAACTTCACCACCAGCGAGACCAGCTTGGACTGCCTGGCCTCCTCGGCATGAGTGGCGCCCGGGCGCAGGAACGCCTTGTAGACGTTGCGGGTCCACAGATTGGCCGCCGCGATGGACATGATCGCGGCGGGTACCAGTGCGCCGATCGCGACCGCGGCGAAGGCCACTCCGGCGAACCAGCTCGGGAACATCGCGTCGAACAGCATCGGCACCGACAGCTGCGCGTTGGGCTTGCCGTTCAGCCCGACGGGCTTGATCCCGGCCGCGATCGCCATGAAGCCGAGCAGGGCGAGCAGGGCCAGCAGGAAGGAGTACGCCGGCAGGATCGCGGCGTTGCGGCGTGGCACGGCGCGGTTCTTCGCCGACAGGACGGCGGTGATGGCGTGGGGGTACATGAACAGCGCCATCGCCGAACCCAGTGCCAGCGTGGCGTACGGCCAGGCCTGGCCGACCGCGGCGAAGGAGAACTCCGCCGGGTGCCCGGCCGCGCCGTCGGCGGCGGCGAACTTCCTCTCGGCCGCGTCGAAGATGCCGCCCCAACCGCCCAGCCTGGTGGGGATGTAGACGATCGCCACCACGATCACGAGGTAGATCAGCAGGTCCTTGACGAAGGCGATCAGCGCCGGCGCGCGCAGGCCCGAGGAGTAGGTGTAGGCCGCCAGGACGGCGAACGCGAGGAAGAGCGGGGCGTCGGCGAGCAGGATGTTGCCCGAGCCACCCAGGCCCATCACCTCGAACACGGCCTGGATTCCGACCAGCTGCAAGGCGATGTAGGGCATCGTGGCCAGGATGCCGGTGAGGGCGACGGCCAGGGCGAGCGCGCGGGAGCCGAAGCGTCCCTGCACGAAGTCGGCCGGGGTGACGTACCCGCGCCGATGCGACACCGACCACAGCCTCGGAAGGAACAAGAACACCAACGGATACACGATGATCGTGTACGGCACCGCGAAGAAGCCCTGCGCGCCGGAGGCGAACATCACCGCCGGCACGGCCACGAAGGTGTACGCGGTGTAGAGGTCGCCGCCGAGCAGGAACCACGTCACCCACGTGCCGAACCGCCGGCCGCCGAGCCCCCATTCGTCCAGGCTGGCCAGCGAACCGCCCTGCTGCCACCGGGCGGCCTTGAAGCCGAGCACCGTCACGGCGACGAACAACACCACGACCACCGCGAGTGCGGTGGCGTCGATTCCAGGTTTCATCGCGTACCGCCTTCGGTCCGGTCTGTCGTGGTGGTCGTGGTGCCCGTGTCACCGGCGGACCGGGCTTCGGCTGCCCTGGTCGACGCCGAGCTGCCGCGCCGGCGGTTCTCCCGCCGCACCAGCAGGTAGGCGGCGACCGTGCACAGGGCGGACAGGAAGATCCAGAGGATCTGGTACCAGTAGAAGAAGGGGAACGCGCCGAGGCGCGGCTCCACCCGGGCGTACGACGTCACCCACAACGTGCCCACGAACGGCGCGGCGAGCAGCACCGCGACCACCACCCGGGTGGGGGTGACCAGTGGTGCGGATCCGCGAGCTGCTGGTGCCACCATGACGACCTCCGTAGACGTCCGAGAACCTCCGTGCTGGACAGCCGCGACGAGAGTAGTGCCCGGTCCGGTTCGGGGAAAGAGTTCTGACCGCGACGCGCCCTGGCGACGGAACGAGGACGTAGGGAACGTCGTCGTGAAAGCGTGGTGGAACGTCAGCGCGACGGCGCGGAGAACAACCCCGGGCGGCTGGCCCGCAGCACTCGCAGCAGCACCAGCAGCAGGTCGGCGCGTACGTGCGGTGGGGTTCCGAACAACGCCACGTCGCGTGGCGTCTGCTGACCGACGACACCGAGCGCGAGCTGGAGGTGAAGCGCCCGCAGGAAGGAACCGGTGTTGCCGGCGACCGGGGTGGGCCACTCCGGCTGGGGCTCGTCGTCCTCGTCCGGCGGCGGAACCAGCGCGGCGGCGAGGCGTTCGACCCACGGCTCGAGCACGTCGACGTCGAGCAGGTTGCGGTGGAGCACGGTCATCACGGCGAACGCCAGCCGGTCGTCCTCGCCGTTGCGGAAGTGGTAGCCGGCGGGGGTGAGCAGCCGGTCGGCCACCACGTCGAGCAGCACGGTGAGTTCGAGCTTCTCGAAGTGTTCGGAGCGGGCCAGCGCGGCGAGCAGGTCGGCGCCGTGGGCGACCGCGTGCGCCCAGCCGCGCCCGTCGACGTACCCGCGTAGATCGCGTTCGCGGACGAACCACGAAGCCGCCCGGTCGCCCCAGCGGAAGATCGCGTCGGAGTGCAGCACCCTGGCCACCTGGTCCCGCAACACCGCCTCGGCCAGCAACCTGGCGGAGCCGGCGCGCCGGAACACCGTGTCGGTGCCGTCGTCGCCGAGCCCGGTGTACAGGCCCTCGGCCACCCCGTCGCCGAAACCGGGCAGCAGGTCGTCGTAGACGCCGTCGCCGATCCAGGTGAGGAGCACCGGCCGGGCGATGCCGTCGCGAACCCGTGGGTCGGGGTCGCCGAGCATCTGCACGAGCTCGGCGGTCAGGTCGTCGAGAGGGCGGTCGTCGGGCAGCCTGAAACCGCTTGCGCGGATGTGTTCCCAGTAACCTGACCGAACCCCCACGGGGACATCCTTCCAGACATACGCGTACTCCGCGTGCTATCGAGGACCGCGCGGGCGTGATCGAAACCGCCGCAGGCCGCGAGACTAGCGCATGCCCGAAAAGGGCTGCCTGGCTCGTGTGTCTCCGCGTCGCACGAGCACCGGCCCGACTTGGGCAGACGCGCCGGTGCGCCCGCCGGATACGCTCTCGGCGTGCCCTCTCTCGACGACGTCGTCCGCCAGTACACCGAGCTCGCCGAGCTCGATCGCGAGTGGCTGCACCGACTGGTGGCCGAGTGGCAGATGCTCGCGGACCTGTCGTTCGCCGATCTCGTCCTGTGGGTCCCGGACCGGGAGGGGCTGGGTTTCTGGGCGTGTGCGCAGATGCGCCCGACGACCGGGCCGACCGCCCACCTCGACGACCTGGTGGGGTCGTTCGTGCCACGAGGACGCCGGCAGCTGCTGGACACCGCCTACGACGACGGCCGGATCTGCCGGGAAGGTGACCCGGAATGGCGGGACGAGGTGCCGGTCCGGATCGAGAGCATCCCGGTGCGCCGCTCCGGCCGGGTGCTCGGCGTCATCACCCGCAACACGAACTTGCTCTCGGTCCGAACGCCGAGCAGGTTGGAGTTGACATACCTCAAGACCGCGGCGGACCTCGCGCAGATGATCAGCGAGGGCGGCTTTCCGTTGCCAGGCGAGCCGGCCGACCTCGACGCGGCACCGCGGGTGGGTGACGGTCTGGTCCGGCTCGATGTGGACGGCGTTGTGACGTACGCGAGTCCGAACGCCCAGTCGGCATATCGCCGGCTCGGCCTGACCGGCGATCTCCTCGGCTGTCACCTGGGGACGATCACCGCCGGTTTGCTGCCGCCGTCGCGCCGCCCGGTGGACGAGGCGATTCCGGTGCTCATCTCCGGACGCGCGCCCCGCCAGACCGAGGTGGAGAACAACGGTGCGGTGGTCACCATGCGGGTGATTCCGTTGGTGCCGAACGCTACCCAGGTTGGCGCGCTGGTGTTGCTGCGCGACGTCACCGATCTACGTCGGCGCGAACGTGAACTCCTCACCAAGGACGCGACCATCCGCGAGATCCACCACCGTGTCAAGAACAACCTGCAGACGGTGGCCGCCCTGCTCCGCCTGCAGGCGCGCCGCATCGGAGCGGCCGGTGGCCGGGAGGCGCTGGAGGAGGCGGTCCGGCGGGTGGGCACGATCGCGATCGTGCACGAGACGCTGTCCACGGCGTTCGAGGAACGCGTCGAGTTCGACGAGGTGGCCGACCGGGTGCTGGCGATGGTGGCCGAGGTGTCGATCCCGGAGACCAGGGTGGCGCCCCGGCGGGTCGGGTCGTTCGGGCTGCTCGGCGCGGAGACGGCGACGCCCTTGGCGATGGTGATCACCGAGGTTGCGCAGAACGCCGTCCAGCACGGTGTGGGCCGGCGGGGCGGCCGGGTCGAGGTGATCGCCGACCGGTCGGCGGGCCGGTTGCGAGTGGTGGTCGAGGACGACGGGCGCGGACTGCCCGCGGACTTCGACGTGGAGCGCTCGGGCCAGCTGGGCCTGCAGATCGTCCGCACCCTGGTGGAGAGCGAACTCGGCGGGGTGCTGTCGATCGGCGGCCGGGAGGAAGGTAGTGGCACCCGGGTGGTGGTCGACCTTCCCGACGAGGGACAGCCGCGCGGTCGCGGGCGGCACGCACACCTGTGACGCCGCCGATCACCTCGACACCACGCGGACATGAAACAAGCCCCCGCCCGATGGGGCAGGGGCTGTTCCGAGGCGTCGCGAAATCAGATGATGCGGGCCCGGGAGCGGGCGGCGCGGCGCTTGAGCGCCCGTCGCTCCTCTTCGCTCATTCCGCCCCAGACTCCGGCGTCCTGGCCGGTTTCAAGGGCCCACTGCAGACAGAGGTCGACGACTTCACAACGACGGCAGACCGCCTTGGCCTCCTCGATCTGCAGGAGCGCGGGCCCGGTGTTCCCGATCGGGAAGAACAGCTCAGGGTCCTCGTCCCGGCAGATGGCCCGGTGGCGCCAGTCCATCAAGGCTTCACTCCTCAGTTCGTTGCGTGCCGGATCCACCGGCCTCGCAGTTGGCTTGATTCTGCTGTGTGAACACTTTCACGATCTTTTGCGTGACAACGAGCGCACACCAGTGTCCTGGTGGCGGCCACACATATGCGATCGCCGTACGTCAGCCCCCGGCGCACGCACCGATCGGGTGTCTGCGCCTCTCTGCAGGCTCGATAGTTTCAACTCTGCCAGCGATACACAAGACCCTTTCCGCGTTATGCCGCGGAAAAGTCCATGTCGGTTACGTCACAAACCGGGCCCAACGGTCACCGTGCGTGATGTTGATCTACACGCACCGAACATGTCGCAGCAAACCGCATAGGATATCGGCGGGCCGACGCGGGTCGCTCGGCGGTATCCGCCAACCGGCTGCTCGGTAATCTTCGCGGTATGTCCCGCCGTCGTACCAACCCCTCGCCGAAGTCGTCGGCACCCGCCGAAGCGACCGCCGACGCCGACCCGACCACCGGCCGGCCCGCGGGCACGCCGGCCACCCTGATCGCCGCCGCCGTCGTGGTCGGGCTGGAGGCGCTGGGCGCGGTGGTGACCGGCGGCTGGCTGACCGTCGAGGCGATCATCACTCGTCCGCGCGGCATGGGAATCGCCGCCAGCGCCGGCGTGTTCGTACTCGCCGCCGGAGTCGGACTCGGCTTCGTGGCGTGGGGCCTGCGGCGCGGCCGCCGATGGAGTCGCGGTCCGGTGGTCGCGATCCAGTTGCTGATGTTGCCGCTCGGGTACGAACTCCTGTCGGGGAGTACGACCGCCGTCGGCGCGGCCATGCTGGTGGCGGCGATCGTCACTCTGGTGCTCGTCCTGGCGCCGCCTTCGACCGCGGTGTTCCGGGAGTAGAGCTCGGCGATCTCCGCTGCCGTGCGGTGGGCCGCGCCGGTGCGTCAGTCCTGCAGCAGGCGTTCGCGAAGTTGGGCGAGCGTACGCGAGAGCAGGCGGGACACGTGCATCTGCGAGATGCCGACCTCGGCCGCAATCTGGGATTGCGTCATCCCCTTGAAGAACCGCAGCAGCAGAATGCGCTTCTCCCGCTCGGGAAGCTGCGACAGCAGCGGCCGAAGGGCCTCGCGGTACTCCACGCCTTCCAGTGCCTCGTCCTCGGTGCCGAGGGAGTCCACGACGGCGGGTGCGTCGTCCTGCCCCTGGTCTGGAGCGTCGAGAGACAGCGTGCTGTAGGCGTTGGCCGACTCCAGCCCCTCGAGAACCTCTTCCTCCCGCACGCCGAGCTTGCCCGAGAGCTCGCCGACCGTCGGTGCCCGGCCGAGTTCCTGGGTGAGGTCACCGGTCACGGTGGCGAGGGACAGCCGCAACTCCTGCAGGCGGCGGGGAACCCGGATGGCCCAGCCGCGGTCGCGGAAGTGCCGCTTGAGCTCGCCGACGATGGTGGGTGTGGCGTAGGTGGAGAACTCCACGCCGCGGTCGGCGTCGAACCGGTCCACCGACTTGATCAGACCGATGGTGCCGACCTGCACCAGGTCGTCCAGCGGCTCGCCGCGGTTGCGGAACCTGCGGGCGAGATGCTCCACCAGCGGAAGGTGCATCTCCACGAGCCGGTCGCGGACCTTGCCCCGACGGGGGTCGTCGCTGTCGAAGCGCGCGAGGCGGGCGAAGAGTTCGCGGGTCAGCGTGCGGGTGTCGAGCACCCGGTCCAGGCCCGGCAGGTCTTCCGGCGCCGGCCCGAAATCATGCGTCACTGGGTGCTCGATCATTTCTCTGCCGCGCCTCTTCCCCGTGGCGGTAACTCTGCCGAGGTGCCGCCGGACGCGGCGTTCCCCTCGGGCGACGTTCCGGACTCGCCGGTGTGCTTACGGTGACCTCGGCTGCGCTGGCTCCGCGCGTCGTCGAGGGTGCGGACGGCGCTACCCGACGGGTGCGCCAGGCGCGCGGTCTCGCCACGCTTGGTCAGCGTGACGGTGGCCCGCTGGTGTTCGGGCTCGACGAGGGTGTCGACGTGGCCGGCGAGTGCGGTGAGCACTGTCCAGGAGAAGGAGTTCCGGGCGGGGACCCGCGGGTTGCGCGAGTGCACCGTCACCGCGACGGTGAGCTCGTCACCGGCGAGTTCGAACCGGCACTGAAGCTGCGAACCGGCCACCGCCTGGTGGAGCAGGAGCGCGCTCGCCTCGTCGACAGCGATGCGCAGGTCCTCGATCTCGTCGAGGGTGAAGTCGAGCCGGGCCGCCAACGCGGCTGCCGTTGTGCGCAGGACCGAGACGTACGCGGTTCGTGCGGGTACGCCGAGCTCCACGACGTCGCTGTCCTGGTCGCCTTGTTCTGCCTCGGCGCTGTGCGGTACCTCGGTCACTGGGGGTTCCTCCGCAGGTGGTTGCAGGGGGCCCTCGACGGGAGTGCGCGCGAAGGTCCGGGTGCGCGTCGTCGAGGTGGTCGAACCTGTCGGTCAGGCCTTCGGTCTTGGGCTTGCGTCGCGACAGCCCCACCGTACGCCGGGAGACTACCTGCTGGTGACTGGTTTGGCGACGGGGAGTGTGAAGTGCGTTGCTGCATGTGACGACCTGGTGTGCGGGCGGATGCGCCGAGTGGGGAGAAAAGACGAACCGCACCGCTCCCTCGTCGAGGGAGTCGGTGCGGTTCGTGGCCGTGCGCGGTCGCCGTCGTCGGGAGGGCTCAGGCTGCCTTCTTGGTCTCCCAGAAGATGTCGGCGATCTCGTCGATCTTGGCCAGCAGCTGGTCGGCGGCCTTGAGGTCCGCCGAGCCCTTGGTGCCGGAGGCGCCGGCGAGCTTGGTGGCCTCGTTGAACAGCGTGTGCAGCTGCGGGTACTTCTCGAAGTGCGGCGGCTTGAAGTAGTCGGTCCACAGCACCCACAGGTGGTGCTTGACGAGCTCGGCCCGCTGCTCCTTGATCATCAGTGCCCGAACCCGGAAGTCGGGGTCGGAGTTGCCCTCGAGCTTCTCGATGATCGCCTTGACCGACTGCGCCTCGATCCGTGCCTGGGCCGGGTCGTACACCCCGCACGGCAGATCACAGTGTGCCGAAACTTCCACTGCCGGTGCGATCAGACGCGAAAACATCCTCGCCCTTCCTTCCCAACCGTGTCTGGGTGGTTATGTTCCCTTGCAACGTCTTGTGACACTACTACCGCATTCAAACACTGGTGAGTGGGGGAGCGTGTGCCGCGGTTCGGAATCGCAGTCGTCCGTGGCCGCTCCATGCAACCGACGCTACGGGACGGGGACCGGCTGGTGGTGCGCTACAACACCAGCGGCACGGCAGGAGAGACCGATGTCCCGGTTCGGCCGGGCTCGCTGGTCCTGGTCCGGCTGCCGCACCGGCCGCTGTCGGTGAAACGGCTGGTGCGCCGCGAGCCCGAGGGCTGGTGGGTGGAGCGGGACAACCCGTACGAAGGCGTCGACTCGTGGCAGGTCGGTGCGGTGCCGCCGCAGGATCTGGTCGCCGTCGTGATCAGCCGGCTCCGGCTCGTCAACGCGGTCGCCCGCCGGGTGCGAGCCCGTCACACCGGCCGCCAGGACTGAGGTCAGCGGCCGGCGCGGTCCTCCTCGGTGCGCGTGTGCAGGACCCGCTGGAGGAAGGCCCGGGTGCGTTCGTGCCGCGGGTCGGTGAGCACGTCCGACGGCCTTCCGGACTCGACCACCACGCCGTCGTCCATGAACACCACGGTGTCGGCGACGTCGCGGGCGAAGCCCATCTCGTGCGTGACGACGACCATGGTCATGCCGTCCAGCGCGAGTTGACGCATCACCTCGAGGACCTCGCCGACGAGCTCGGGGTCCAGCGCCGACGTCGGCTCGTCGAACAGCATCAGCTTCGGGCGCATGGCGAGCGCACGGGCGATCGCCACCCGCTGCTGCTGCCCACCGGACAGCTGGGCGGGGTACTTGCGCATGTGGTCGCGCAGTCCGACGCGGTGCAGCAGGTTCTCGGCGTGCTCGCGGGCGGCCGACCGCGCTTCGCGGCGTACGCGTACCGGCGCCTCCATGACGTTCTCCACCGCGCTCATGTGGGGGAACAGGTTGAACTGCTGGAAGACCATGCCGATCTCGCGGCGCTGCGCCGCCACCTCACTCGGCTTCAGCTCGTGCAGCCGGTTGCCGCGCTGCCGGTAGCCCACGAGCTCGCCGTCCACCCACAGCCGGCCGCCGTCGATCTTCTCCAGGTGGTTGATGCAGCGAAGGAACGTCGACTTGCCCGAGCCGGACGGTCCGATCACGCAGCACACCTGGCCGCTGGGGACGGAGAGGTCGACGCCGCGGAGCACCTCGTGCCGGCCGAAGCGCTTGCGCACCTGTTCGGCCCGCACCATCTCCGCGGTGTTCGGCACGCCCTGGGTGCCTTCGGTGCCCGTGCCCGCCGGTGTCGTCATGAGCCACCTGTCCCACCGCGGCCGAGCCGCATCCAGGTCGTGCGCCCCGCACTTGTGGACCGCCCTGACCGGGAGGACGCTCCGCGGGCGAAGTGTCGTTCGACGAAGTGCTGGACCAGCATCAGGACGCTGCTCATCGCGAGGTACCACAGGCAGGCGGCGACCAGCATCGGGAAGACCTGGAACGTACGGCTGCCGATGCCCTGTAACTGGAACCAGAGTTCGTACGCCGGGACGTAGGCCACCAGCGCGGTGTCCTTCAGCATCGCGATCGTCTCGTTGCCGGTCGGCGGCACGATCACCCGCATCGCCTGGGGAAGGATGATCCGCCGCAGCGTGAGGGCCCGGGACATGCCGAGTGAACCGGCCGCGTCAAGCTGGCCTTGCGGGATGGACTCGATGCCCGCGCGCACGATCTCGGCCATGTAGGCGGCCTCCGACAGGGCCAGGCCCAGGATGGCGGCGACGAAGCCGGAGATCACCGTACGGGCGTCGAAACCGAACAGCCGGCCGCCGAGGTCCACGCCCAGCAGGTCCGCCAGTGCCCAGTCGAACGGGACACCGAACTCGAAGCGCTTGTAGAGAATGCCGAGGTTGCCGAACAGCACCAGCAGCACGACGCGGGGTACGGCACGGAAGAACCAGATGTACAGCCAGGCGATCCCGGACAGGATGGGGTTGGCCGACAGCCGCATCACCGCGAGCACCACGCCGAGCGCGATCCCGATCGCCATCGCCACGACCGTGAGCGCGATCGAGGTGCGGGCGCCGTCGAGGACCGGCCCGGAAAAGGCGTTGCGGGCCATGAAGTCCCACTGGAACGCCTGGTTCGTCAGCAGCATGTGCACGAACATCGCCGCCAGGACGACGATGACCGCGCTCGCGGCCCACCGCCACGGGTGGCGGACCGGCACCGCCTCGACGGCCTGGGCCTGGCCCGACGGGGACTGGGTGCGGGCGTCGCTCATGAGGCGGCGGACTCGACCTTCACCTGGTCGGCGGTGATGGCGCCCTTCTGGTTGCCCCACTTCTTGAGGATCTTGGCGTAGGTGCCGTCGTCGATGATCGCCTTGGTGGCAGCGGCGAGCGCGTCGGCGAACTTCCTCTGGTCGCGGCCGACGATGAAGCCGTACGGCGCCTGGCCGTACGGCTCACCGAGCAGGGCGAGCTTGCCCTGGCTCTGCCGCACGGCGTAGACCGCGATCGGAAGGTCCGCGGTCATCGCGTCGTACTTGCCGGTGACGACGTTGCTGGTCACGGTGTCCTGTCCGGGCAGCGCCTGCACGCCGATCTTCGGCTTTCCGGCCGCGACGCACTTCCTCGACCGGGCTTCCAGGTCGGGCACCTCGACGGTGTCCTTCTGCACGCCGACCTGCAGACCGCAGGCGTCGTCGATGCTGACCTTCTTCGGGTTGCCCTTCTCCGTCACCCACTGGATGGGGGAGTTGAAGTAGGAGATCATCAGCACCTGCTTGGTGCGTTCGGGGTTGATCGTGAACGACGACACGCCGGCTTCGTACTTTCCGGACTGCACCGCAGGCAGGATGTTGCCGAACTCGCTGGGCACCCACTGCACCTGCAAGCCCAACTTGGCAGCGATCGCGTCGTACAGCTCGACGTCCATGCCGATCACGGTCTTGCCGTCGGCGTCCATGAACTCGTTCGGCGCGTAGGACGCGTCGGTGCCGACCCGGATCTTCTTGTCCGCCTTGATCTCCTCCGGCACCATCGCGGCGAGCTTGCTGTCGGCCTTGGTGGTGACGGTCGGCTTGGCGGCGGAGCCTGACTGGCTGCTGCTGCCACAGCCGGCGAGCGCGGCGGCGGTGACGAGTACCGCGCACGAGGCGGTCGCGAGGCGGGTGAACTGCCTGGGCATGGCACGTCCTTTGCGTGTGGACTGCTGTTGCGGAGTGCTGCGGGTGGCCTGCGAGTTCGCGTTGTCTCCCGCGAGGCCGAACATGGTATGACAGACTCATCGGATACGGGTGATCCCCGTTTGACGCAGCGACCGACCCGGACCCTCCCGTCGCCGCCGCGGTGTCGTCCTTCTCGTGCGCCGGCCGGGTACCGAACGCGTGCCCCCGCGCCGATCCACCCCTTTCTCGCCTCTTAGCGCAGGGTCCTCATGTCGACAGACTCCTTGACAGACTCGTCCCTGACCGGACTCTCCCGGTCCAACCCGGCTCCGCCGCCCGCCGTGCCAGTGGGGTGTGAGGAGGACCCGGCGTTCCCGTTCCACCGCGGTGGCAAGCTCGAGGTCGCCTCGTCGGTGCCGCTGCGGGGCCGCGACGACCTCTCCCTCGCCTACACGCCGGGTGTCGCCCGCGTCTGTACGGCGATCGCCGAATCGCCCGAACTCGTCCATGACTACACCTGGAAGTCCCGTTCGGTCGCGGTCGTCACCGACGGGACCGCCGTGCTCGGACTGGGTGACATCGGACCGGAGGCGGCGCTTCCGGTGATGGAGGGCAAGGCGCTGCTGTTCAAGAAGTTCGGCGGGGTGGACGCCGTTCCCATCTGCCTGGACTGCACCGACGTCGACGAGCTCGTCGAGACCGTGACCCGGATCGCGCCGGCGTTCGGCGGCATCAACCTGGAGGACATCGCCGCACCCCGGTGTTTCGAGGTCGAACGCCGGCTGCGCGACCGGCTGGACATCCCGGTGTTCCACGACGACCAGCACGGCACGGCGATCGTCGTCCTCGCCGCGCTCACCAACGCCCTCGAGCTGACCCGCCGCAAGCCGGTGGACCTCCGGGTGGTCATCTCCGGCGCGGGTGCGGCGGGCGTCGCGGTCGCGGCCATCCTGCTCGCGGCCGGTGTGGTCAACATCGTGGTCACCGACCGTGGCGGGGCTCTGCACCCTGGGCGGACCGACCTCAACCCGATCAAGCAGACGCTGGCGCTGACGACCAATCCGACCGGGGTCACCGGCTCGCTGTCCGACGTCCTCGCCGGCGCCGACGTGTTCATCGGCGTGTCGGGCGGACAGGTCGAGGAGGAGATGGTGGCCGCGATGGCGCCGGACGCGATCGTGTTCGCGCTCGCCAACCCGACACCCGAGGTGCATCCGGAGGTCGCCGCCCGGCACGCCGCGGTGGTGGCCACCGGGCGTTCGGACTATCCCAACCAGATCAACAACGTGCTGGCGTTCCCGGGAGTGTTCCGGGGAGCGCTGGACGTGCGGGCCACCGGGATCAGCGAAGGAATGAAGCTGGCCGCGGCCCAGGCGCTGGCCGGGCTGGTCGGAGAGGACCTCGCAGCCGACCGGATCATCCCCTCGCCGTTCGACGCCCGGGTGGTACCCGCCGTGGCGGCGGCGGTCGCCGACGCTGCCCGCGCGGAAGGGCTCGCCCGACGCTGAGCCCTCGCGCCGTAGTACGCGGAGGGCCACTGCCCGACCTCGCCCGGCCGGGAGTGCCTGACGCCGACCGGCCGGGTCGGTAGGGTCGGAGCGTGTTCGCCGCCTACGCCGCACGACTCGATGCCCGTGACCCGTTGTCCGCGCTGGAGTGGGGTGAGCGCCCCGAGCCGGAGCCGGCGCCGGACTGGGTGCGCGTCGACGTCCGGGCCACCGCGCTGAACCACCACGATCTGTGGTCGCTGCGCGGTGTCGGCCTGGCCGAGAAGCAGCTGCCGATGATCCTCGGCTGCGATGCCGCCGGGGTGGACGAGGACGGCAACGAGGTCGTCGTCCACGCGGTCGTCGGCGACCCGCACTGGCGCGGCGACGAGACGCTGGACCCGCGGCGTTCGCTGCTGTCCGAGCGGTATCCGGGCACGTTCGCCGAGCGGGTGGCGGTGCCCCGCGCCAACCTGCTGCCCAAGCCCGCCTCGCTGTCCTTCGAGGAGGCGGCCTGCCTGCCCACCTCGTGGCTGACGGCGTACCGCATGCTGTTCACCCAGTCCGGCCTTCGGCCCGGTGACACCGTGCTGGTCCAGGGGGCCGGCGGCGGCGTGTCGACCGCGCTGGTGGTGCTCGGCAAGGCCGCCGGCCTGCGGGTCTGGGTGACCGGACGGGACGAGGCAAAGCGGGCGCGCGCGGTGGACACACTCGGCGCGGACGCCGCGTTCGAGTCCGGCGCCCGGCTGCCCGAGCGGGTCGACGCGGTGATGGAGACGGTCGGCGAGGCCACCTGGAGCCACTCGCTGAAGGCGCTGCGACCGGGCGGGACGCTGGTGTGCTCGGGTGCCACGAGCGGTCCGAACCCGCCGGCCGAACTCAACCGGATCTTCTATCTCGGCCTGCGGGTTGTCGGCTCGACGATGGGCACGCGGGACGAACTCGCCGCGCTGGTCCGGCTGTGCGACCAGTCCGGGGTCCGGCCGGTGATCGACCGGGTGCTGCCGTTGTCGCAGGTGAAGGACGGCCTGGCGGCGATGGCCGACGGCGACCTCTTCGGCAAGGTCGTCTTCACGGTCCAGTCGTAGCGCGAGGTCCCGTGCTGCGGACCCTGGCCGGTTCGCGCTACTCGTCCGGCGCGGGTGTGAAGACGGGCGTGACCTACTCGTCCTCGTCGTCCAGGCGGGCCAGCCAGGTGGCCAGTCGTTCGATCGGCGTCTCGAACTCGGGGTTGAGGTCGACGAACTCCTGCAGCCGTCCGGCCAGCCAGGCGAGCGAGACCTCCTCGTCTCCCCGGCGGTCGGACAGCTCCTCGATTCCGCGGTCGGTGAAGTACATCGTGGCTACGAACTCCGGTCTGCGAACTTCGCGGGTGTGGTGCCCGGCGGCTCAGGCGAACACGCTGTCCAACAACGCAGCCTGCTCGGTCTTGTGCACCGCGCCCGAGCCGACGGCCGGCGCCGCCGAGGCGGGCCGGGCCGCGAGACGTACGGACTGGCCGAGCTGGGGGAAGAAGTTGAGCGCCATGTGTGGCCAGGCGCCCTGGTTCGCCGGCTCGTCCTGGGCCCACACCAGCTCGCGGGCACCGTCGAACTTCGCGAGCTCTGCCCGCAGCGCCTCGGCCGGGAGGGGACTCAGCTGCTCCACCCGGACGATCGCGGTGCGCGGCTCGGCACCCTCGCGCCGCTTGCGCTCGGCGAGCAGCTCCCAGGCGATCTTGCCCGAACACATGACGACCCGGTCGACGTTGCCCGGGTCCACGGTGTCGTCGCCGATCACCGGGAGGAACCGGCCCCTGGTGAACTCTTCCGGCTTGCTGGTGGCCGCCTTGCTGCGCAGCATCGACTTCGGGGTGAAGACGACCATCGGACGGTGCACCGCGCCCAGGCTGTGCCAGCGGAGCAGGTGGAAGTAGTTGACCGGTGAGGACGGCTGGGCGACGGTCATCGAGTCGCCCGAGGCGAGCTGCAGGAACCGCTCGATCCGGCCGGAGGAGTGGTCGGGGCCCTGGCCTTCGTATCCGTGCGGCAGCAGCAGCACGACGCCGGACAGCTGGCCCCACTTGGCCTCACCGGCGGAGATGAACTCGTCGATGATCGTCTGGGCGCCGTTGTGGAAGTCGCCGAACTGCGCCTCCCACAGCACCAGAGCGTCCGGGCGGGCCACGGAGTAGCCGTACTCGAAGCCCATCGCGGCGAACTCGCTGAGCAGCGAGTCGTAGATGTAGAACGGCCCCTGGTCCTCGTCGAGGTGCTGGAGCGGTGTCCACTCCTCGCTGGTGTGCCGGTCGACGATGGTGGCGAACCGCTGGACGAACGTGCCTCGCCGGCTGTCCTGACCGGCCAGCCGGACCGGCCGGCCCGCCATCAGCAGGGAGCCGAACGCGATGATCTCCGCGGTGGCCCAGTCGATCGGGCCGTCGGTGATCGCCGCCGCCCGGCGCTGCAGCTGCGGCAGCACCTTCGGGTGGACGGTGAACCCCTCCGGCGTGGACACGTGCGCGTCCGCGATCCGCTTCAGCGTCTCCAGCGACACCGAGGTGTCCGCCTCGGCGGCCGGCTTCTCGGGATAGTCCGGGGCGGTGAAGTAGTCGTCCGACGGCGCGTTCTTGGCGGCCCGCACCTCGGCGAACACCCGCTCCAGGCGCTCCTGGTAGTCGCGGAGGGCCTGCTCGGCCTCCTCCACGGAGATGTCGCCGCGCCCGATCAGGGCCTCGGTGTAGAGCTTGCGGACCGAGCGCTTGCCCTCGATCAGGTCGTACATCTTCGGCTGCGTGAACGACGGGTCGTCGGTCTCGTTGTGCCCACGGCGGCGGTAGCAGATGACGTCGATCACGACGTCCTTGTGGAACGTCTGGCGGTACTCGAACGCCAGCCGGGCCACCCGGATGCACGCCTCGGGGTCGTCGCCGTTGACGTGGAAGATCGGCGCCTGGATCATCCGCGCGACGTCGGTGCAGTAGGTCGAGGAGCGCGACGCCGTGGGCGAGGTGGTGAAGCCGACCTGGTTGTTGACGATGACGTGGATCGTCCCGCCGGTGCGGTAGCCGCGCAGCTGGGAGAGGTTGAGCGTCTCCGCCACCACGCCCTGCCCGGCGAACGCCGCGTCGCCGTGCACGAGCAGCGGCAGCACCGGGAACTCCAGGCCGCGGTTGAGGATGTCCTGCTTGGCCCGGGCGATGCCCTCCAGCACCGGGTCGACGGCCTCCAGGTGGGAGGGGTTCGCGGCCACCGACACCTTGATCTTGGCGCCACTGTCCGCGGTGAACTCGCCCTCCGCGCCGAGGTGGTACTTCACGTCGCCGGAGCCCTGGATCGTCCGCGGGTCGATGTTGCCCTCGAACTCGCGGAAGATGTGCGCGGCCCGCTTGCCGGCGATGTTGGCCAGGACGTTGAGCCGGCCGCGGTGGGCCATGCCGATGGTGACCTCGTCCAGGCCCGCCATCGCAGCCTGCTCGCACACCTCGTCCAGCAGCGCGATCGCCGACTCGCCGCCCTCCAGGCTGAACCGCCGCTGGCCGACGTACTTCGTCTGCAGGAAGGTCTCGAACGCCTCGGCCTGGTTGAGCTTGGACAGGATGCGCAGCTGCTCCTGCTGCGGCAGCCGGTCCTGGGGACGCTCCACGCGGTCCTGGATCCACCGCCGCTCGTCCGGCTCCTGCATGTGCATGTACTCGATGCCGACGGTGCGGGAGTAGGCGTCGCGCAGCAGCCCCAGGATGTGCCGCAGCATCATGAACCGCTTGCCGCCGCCGAAGCTGCCGGTGGCGAACTCGCGGTCGAGGTCCCACAGCGTCAGGCCGTGGGTCACCACGTCGAGGTCCTCGTGCCGGCGGACCCTGTAGTCCAGCGGGTCGGTGTCGGCGATCAGGTGGCCGCGCACGCGGTAGGCGTGGATGAGCTCCAGCACCCGGGCCTGCTTGCCGATCTCGTCGTCGTGCGAGGTCGGGATGTCCGACACCCAGCGCACCGGCTCGTACGGGATCCGCAGCGCGGCGAAGATCTCGTCGTAGAAGTCCTCGTCGCCCAGCAGCAGCTGGTGCACCCGCCGGAGGAACTCACCGGACTGCGCACCCTGGATCACCCGGTGGTCGTAGGTCGAGGTGAGCGTCATCACCTTGCTCACCGCGAGACGGTTCATCGTCTCCTCGGCGGCGCCCTGGTAGGCGGCGGGGTACTCCATCGCGCCCACGCCGATGATCGCGCCCTGCCCGGCCATCAGCCGCGGGACCGAGTGGCTGGTGCCGATCGTGCCCGGGTTGGTGAGGCTGATCGAGGTGCCCCGGAAGTCCTCGACGGTGAGCTTGTTGTTCCGTGCGCGGCGTACGACGTCCTCGTAGGCGCTCCAGAACGACGCGAAGTCGAGCGTCTCCGCGGCCTTGATGTTGGGGACCAGCAACTGCCGGGTGCCGTCCGGCTTCTGGATGTCGATCGCCAGGCCGAGGGCGAGGTGAGGCGGCTTGACCAGGGTCGGCTTGCCGTCGACCTCGGTGTAGCCGTGGTTCATCTCCGGCATCGAGCGGACCGCCTTGGCGATCGCGTAGCCGATGATGTGGGTGAAACTGACCTTGCCGCCGCGGGACCGGGCGAGGTGGTTGTTGATGACGATGCGGTTGTCGATGAGCAGCTTCACCGGCACCTGGCGCACGCTGGTCGCGGTCGGGACGGTGAGGCTCTCGTCCATGTTCTTGGCCGTGCGGGCGGCGGCGCCGCGCAGCGGGACGAGCTCCGGCTCGGCTGCCTTCGTCTCCTCCGCCGGGGCGGCGGGCCTGCCGGGCGCGGGCCTGGCGGGAGTGGGCTTGCCCGGGGCCGGCTTGGCGGGGGCGGTCTTGGCGGAAGGGGCCTTGCTCGGCGCGGACTTCTCCGGAGCGGGCCTGGCGGGGGCGGTCTTGGCGGGAGCCTGCTTGGCCGGAGCGGCCGCCTTCGGCTGGCCGGACGCCACCTGCTTCCCGGAGCCGGACCGGCTGGGTACGGCGGAGGTGCCGTTCGTCCCGGACGCGCCACCGGACCCCTTGGCCTTCGCCGAGGCACCGCCCGTGCCCGCGTCGGCGCCACTGCCGTTGCGGTCGGGCTGGTAGTCGCGGAAGAAGGCCAGCCAGGCCTTGTCCACGGAATCAGGGTCGTTCAGGTAGCGCTGGTACATCTCGTCGACGAGCCACTCGTTCGTCCCGAACTGGGACAGCGGGTCGTTGTGCGAGGACTGGGACGCCACGGCGTTGATCGCCTCTTCCGCTCACCATGATCGTTTGGACCGATTGTTCGGCTTCCGGGAACCAAGCCTAGTCGCCGAGTTCAACTCCGTTGGTCCCGGAGCAGGGGTTTTGGTTACGAGCCGGACCACGGCCGACAACACCGTGTGGGCGGCCGCCCACACGGTGTTGTCGAAGCGGGTCTCGCCCCAGGTCAGCGGCGGTCTTCGGGAAGCTCCGAGGCCGCCAGGACAGACCGGAACAAGCTGCGGTAACGGCGCATGATCGACAGTAGCTCGTCGGTGCCGAGATCGGCGGCGTCGCGCCAGTCGCGCTCGATCCGGTCGCGGTGCTCGGTGAACGTCGAGGTCACGAACACCATGGCCTCGCCGACGAGCAGACCGGCCTCGTGTGCGGCGTCGCGAGGGTCGTCCAGAAGCTTGGCCTGGGCGTCCAGCCACCGCTGCTGGAGATCGTCGATCCGGCGCCGGCGTTCGGCAGCGTCCCACTCGTCACGGCCGGTCGCCGGGGCGTTCGTGCCCGATGTATCGCCTGCGGGCACCTCGGCCAGGTCGCGGTCGCTCCGAACCACGTCGTCGTGTTCCGCTTGGGCACGGTCGCCGGGCCGGCGGGCCGACTCCTCCGAGGCGAGCGAGTCGTTCGGACCGGCAGACCTGTCCGGGAGAGCGAGGACAGCCTCCCTGTCCGACTCGTTCTGGCTGTCCGAAATGTCCGGGCCGTCCTGGTGATCGCGGGCCGGAACCTCCTCCGCCGACGCGGAGTCGTGTTCATGCCTGAACCGGTCGTCGCGCTCGCGTCCATCGGCCTCGGGCGACTCCGCCCGGCCGGTGAACGGCCCCTCGGCCACCTCACCGACCTCCTGCTCGCGGTCCGCCGGAGCGTCCCCCTGCGGCTTGCCGCCCAGCCCGGTGTCCTCGTCGGTCGCCGGACGGTCGGTGTCCGGCCGGTCGGTGTCCGGCTGGTCGGTGTCCTGTCGGACCAGGTCCGGGCGCTCGACGTCGGGCCGGTTGGCCTCGGGCCTGTCGGCCTCGCGCCGGCCGGTCTCGGGCCGGTCGGCGCCGTGCCGCCCGAACGCGCCGCCGTCGGTGGTGTGCGGTGGCTCACCGCCCCAGGCAGGCTCGCCCTGCGTGCCGGGCTGGTTGCGCCGGAACCCGTGCCGCTCGGGCGTCGCGGTGTCGCCGGCGTCGGGGCGGAACGGACCCGGCGCCTGGGCGGACCGGCCCATGACGCGAGCGCGCTCCAGCGGCCCGGTGCGGAAGTCGCTCGGTGGAGTGCGGAGCCCGCGCGGGGCGAACGCCGCGTCGAAGTCGTCCGGCTGCCTGCCCTCGACACCGGCGACCCGTGCCCCCTGCTGGTGCGGGCCGGCACCGAACGCCGGGCGCTCGGTGCGCTCGGTGCGCTCGGTGCGCTCGGTGCGCTCCGGGTCCTGGCCCTGCTCGGGACGCCGCCCGTGCTCGGGGGAGTAGTCCTGGCCGGCGTGCTCGTCCGGACGCTCGTCGTCCGCGTCGCGGTCACGCCGGCCGTCGTCCGTAGGGAACGGGTGGAACGCCTGGGTCTGGTCGTCGTACTGCTCGTTGTCCTCGCTGTCCTCAGGCGGCGAGGTGAGCCGCTCCAGCCATGACTTCCGGCCCTTCTGGACGTCCTTCATCGAACGTTCCTCCCACCTGCGGAGCTGTTGGATTGCGAAGGTTCGACCGCTTGGTCCCGGGCAGCCTTCAACACGTGTGACCCGCTGTCAAGCCGCCTCGGAGTCGCTCCCGATCCCCTCGCGGCCCGGGTCCGACCCGACCGGCGCGAGGGCCGACCGGCTCCTCGGCAGCCCCGCGACCGGTCTCCCGGCGCGCCGGTCATACGCCTCGTCCCGGACGAAATCGGGGTACCTTGTGCAAAAGTTCCTCCCCGTCGGGCCCGGCGCTTCATCGGCCGGCCAGGCCGCCGCCCCGGCCCGACGGTCGGCTTGGTCACGGGGTGAGGCGGATGTGGACCGGGGTGGCCAACACGCCGGCGCGCGGCCGGTCGTCCGGCATACCGCGCGCGCTTCGCCCGAACGCCGCCGACGCCGACCGGGAGTCCGCCCGCAAGCCGTGGGTCGGGCGTTCGTACGCCCATCTGGTGCTGCCCGTTCCCCACCTGGACGAGCGCCACCGCGAACTTTTCGACCGCGCGGTGCACGGCCAGGCCGACGGCGACGGTGACGACGGCGGCGAGATCCGGGCCGGCCGGGGCGATCGCACGTGGCAGGTCGTCAACGCCGAGGCCGACGCCGAGCCCGGGCTCCCGGTGCTGCGCCGGCAGTGGCGACATCCGGGGGGTGACTCGCTGCTGCTGGTGGTCCTCGGGTGGTACCCGCTGGTGGTCACCGTGGGGCCGGAGTCGGCGGCCTCGATCCGGGCCCGCCGAGCGCTGCGCCGCGTGGTGGACGCCGTGCGGTCGGCAGGTGGCCGGACGGTGCCCGACGCGGACCTGTCCCGGGTGCTGGCGCGAAGCCGCGAACGCTGGGAACGCGCGGTCGCCCTCCGGCAGGTGATCGAGGAACGCCGTACCTGGCTGGAGGCCCGTCACTGCCGCGGCTGCGGCGAGTGGTCGGCGTACGGCGTACTGCACTGCCGTGGATGTGCGCGCAGGTTCGCCCCGGCCGACGACGCCGAGCGGGACGAACGCGGCCGGATCGCGGCCGAGGAGTCGGCCCGCGCCGAACGCGAGCTGGCCGAGCTGGGTTCGGGCGCCGGGTTGTTCGCCGACTGGCCGCCCCGGCCGGAGGGCGCCGACAGGGGCGGCGGCGACAGGGGCGGCGCCGACAGGGGCGCGGACCGGTGACGGTCGGAGCACCGCGGGAGCCGGGTCCCACGGAGGGGACCGGCGAGCGGTGGGGGTGGGAGCTGCGGGCACCGGAGGTCGCCCCGCCGCAGCCGTTCGCCGACCAGCCGCCCGGGCTGCCACCTGCCGACGCGCCGTGGCTGACCAGGCTGGCCGGTCGCCGCGACCGCACCCCGCTGGGCTGGTGGTCGCACGTACGCCGGGTCTGCGGGCTCGCCTTGTGCGGAGGTGCGACCTGGATGTCCACCGCGCTGACCGGCGACGCCGGGCACTGGACGACCGGGACGCTCGGCGCGGGCACGGCGGTCGTCGGCTACTTCACCGTCCGCCCGTTCGTCCTGCCGTGGTGGAGCGACCTGCGCTACCGCCGCTGGCGGCGCTCCGTTCTCGCCGACCAGGGTCCGGTGCTCGCCCAGACCCGTGAGTGGGCGCGCCGCCGGGCAGAACACGACCGCGTACGGTCGGCCACCGAACGCCCCCAGCACTGGGAGCCGCTGCGGCCGGTGACCACTCACCGCGTCGACGTCTACGGCGGCGACCCCGAGGGCGCGGGCGCGTTGCTGCTGAGCGTGGCGGGATCGCTGCTGGACACCGGCGCCCAGGTCACCGTCGTGGACCTCTCCCAGGACGGGATCGCTCATCCGGTGACGAAGAAGGCGCGCGAGGATCACCGGTCGGTCGAGGCGGTCCTGCTTCCGGACGGCCTCGCCGCCCTCGACCTGCTCGGCGGCCTGTCCGCGGAGGATGTCGGTGGCGTCGTCGCGGAGGCGGTGCACGTGACCGAACGCGAACGAGCCCCGGGCGGCGACCGCACGCTGGACGCCACCCTGGTCGAGCAGGTCTGTGCCTGCCTGCAGGGCTCGCTGAACTTCACCCGCCTGCACGCGGCGGTACGGGTGGTCGCCCACCAGGAGCCGTGCCCGCCGCAGCTGACGCAGGAGGAGTACGCCCGGCTGGCCGGCCTGCTGGGCGAGGGTGCCCGGCGGTCCACCGAGGCCCGGTTGTTCCGGCTGGCCGCGGCGTTGCGGCGGCTCGCGGCGCTGGAGTCCAAGTCCCTGGCCGGCACCGGAACCGATGTCGGCACCGATGCAGGTTCCGGCACCGGTTCCGACGCCGAAGCCGGGCCCGAGGACCGGCTGAGGTCCCGATCGACGTCGCCGCCCGACGCGGCCGCGCGTCCTGGCCTGAAGGTCTGGGAGCTGTCCGAACGCGTCGGCGACCTTGCCGGCGACCTGCTCGCCCACGTCGTGTTCCAGGTGCTGCTGTACCGCCTGCGCGGCGAGGAGGACGTCTCCGGCCAGGTGGTGGCGCTGGTCGGCGCGGATCGGTTCCGTCGTACGCACATCGAACGCTTAGACCGGCTGGCCCGCCGGCGTGGTGTCCGCCTCGTGCTGCTCTTCCGCCACCTGCGCGAGGACGCGGTCGAGGTGCTCGGCGGCGGAGAGGCGGTGATGTTCCTGCGGCTCGGCAACGCGCGCGAGGCCGAACAGGCCGCGGCGTTCATCGGCCGCGACCACCGGCTGGTGCTCAGCCAGTTCACCGTGTCGCGCAGCGCCAGCCTGGCCACGACGGTGGGCACGTCCCGGGCAGACAGCGTGAGCGACCAGCAGGCGAAGACCAGTGGGCGGCAGTGGTCGCGCAGCCGGGAGTACCACTACGGCGCGCTGATGGACTTTCCGCACGACTCCGGCGCCCGCACCAGGATGGACCAGTCGTCGACGTCCACCGGGCGGAGTACGTCCGCGACCACCGGAACCAGCCGGTCGGAGCAGTCCGGCAGCACCGAGGGCCAGGCGATGGGCTACCAGCGGGTGTACGAGTTCAGTGTGGAGCCGGCGTTCCTGCAGTCGCTGTCGCCGACGGCGTTCGTGCTCGTCGACCCCCGCGACCCGGGCAGCCCGCGGCTGGGCGACTGCGGACCCGAACTCTCCCAGGAACAACGCGACGCGACGACATCGCTTCGCCGGCAGGAGTTCCGGGCCGACGAGATCGGTGCCCGGGTCGGCGAGGAACTCCGCGCGCGGCTGGCCCGGCCCACCGGGCTGCCGGACGTGGCGGCGCTCGCCGGTCGTGACGTGGCCGAACCGCCCGGGCTGCCGCGTCCCCCGGGCGTTCCGAGCGCGACTGCCGGTGGGGCGGTCCTCCCCGGCGAGCACCTCCTTCCGGAGGATCCCCCGGCGCGCGACGATCCCTTGGTGCGCGAGGATCCGTTCATGCGCGACGATCCCTTCGTGCGGGACGACCGTGTGGTGCACGACGATCCCTCGGTGCGGGGAGACCAGCCGGCCGACGAGGGTCGCTGGGAGGACGAGGAACCTGGGTCGCCGGGCGAGCAGTCCGCGCGCGAAGGTCGCCTGCCGCGTGAGCGCTGGGAAGGGATGTTCCGGCGCCGGCCGAACCGGGACGGCGAGCGGCCCGGCTGAGGCTCCTTACCCGGGTGGTCGGCAACCCCGGCCGGTTTCACACCCTGAGGCCCGGCGACGGTTGGGAATTCTTCCGCGCAATAACCACCCAAGCCGAAACATGAGAATTTCCGTGATCCTTCCGACATCTCAGTCATCGATTAACGCTGGTCCGACAATTGCCTTCCGGAAAGTCCGACGGGTCCCCGGCCTTCGTCCGGACTGCCCAGAACAGGAGATTCCCTTGCAGGCAAGGTGATTCGGAGTGATGGCAGGCATCACCGCCGATCGGACCCGAATTGTCGCGTGCTGTCCTTTCTCGAACAATTGCTGATCGTCTTTCCAGTCCGGTCCGCCCTCTGGTCAACAATGTGAAAAAGGCGCGGGACCCGGCGGTCGCGGGCCATAGTCGAAGAAGTTCGGTCGGCTGTCGCCCGCACGGGGTGAACAGCCCGCGCGCCCGGGGGCGGAGGTGGAGAGGTAATGCCTGCGAGGTCCGAGATGGGCGGCGTGGGTTCCTCGACACCGTCACTGATCCCACAAGCGCGCCGTGCGCCCGCTCCGGCGGCGCAAGGCTTCCTTGACGCCAAGGTGACGGTGCCCGTGCCGACGGTGCCGGTGCTGCCGCGCCCCCGGCTGTTCGCGGCGCTGACCGCTGCGGTGGAGCACCGGGTGACCGTCGTGAACGCCTCCGCCGGTACCGGCAAGACGATGTTGCTCGCCTCGTGGCTGCGCTGGTCGGCCAACCAGCGGGCGGCCTGGGTTTCGTTCGACAGAGGTGACAACGAGCCGAAGTTCTTCTGGGCGTACGTCGTGGAGTCCCTGCGCCGCGCGTGCGGTGCGGAGGATGCGGCGCTCCTCGCCGACCTCGGCGCGGCGGACCTGGGCGGTGAGGAGTTCCCGCGGCGGTTCCTGGACGCGGTGGGCAGGCTGCGCGAACCCGTCGTCCTGATCGTGGACCAGGCGCACGAGATCACCGACTGGCGGCTGCTGGCCGGACTGGAGACGGTGCTCCAGCACGGTCCGGCAGGCCTGCGGCTGGTGCTCGCCGGGCGTGGGCAGCCGGCGCTTCCGCTGGCCCGGCTGCGGGTGGCGGGCGAACTCGCCGACCTCGGCTCGGCCGACCTGGCCTACACCCGCGAGGAGGCCGTCGACCTGCTGGCGGCGTACGGCGTACAGGCCGACGACGCCCAGGCGACCCAGGTGTGGCGACGTACCGAGGGCTGGACGGCCGGTCTCCGGCTGGCTGCCCTGTGGTGGCAAACTCAGCCGGCCGCGGGCCGGGACCTGACGGGCTTCACCGGCGACCAGCCCTTGGTCGCCGGGTACCTCGACGACGAGCTCATGCGCCCGCAACCGCCGCTGGCCCGGGAGTTCCTGTTGGCGACCTGCCTGGTCGAGCCGGTGTGCGGCGACCTCGCCGACGCGATGACGGGTGAGCGCGACGGCGCCCTGACGCTGGAGGCACTGGACCGGGACAACGCCCTGGTGAACGGCGTCGGCTCCGGGCGGGTGTGGTTCAGGTACGCGCCGCTGCTGCGGGAGTTCCTGGCGTACCGGCTCGGGCGGGAGCGGCCGGGGCAGGAGCCGGAGCTGCGGTGCCGGGCGGCGCGGTGGTACGCGGGTGCGGGAATGGTGGCGGGCGCGGTGCGCTGCGCGGTGGCGGCACGCGACTGGGTGCTCGCCGGCGAGGTCCTCGGCCGGGACGGCAGCCGCGTCTTCGCCAACGGTGAGGGCGCCGAGCTCGAACCGCTGCTGGCCTCGGTCCCCGCGGAGGCCGTCGCCGCGCACGCCGACCTGGCCGCCGCCTGCGCTCACGTACGGCTGAACGCGGGGGACGCGGACGGCGCGGAGGCCCTGCTCCGGCTGGCCGAGGAGGCGCGGCCGGCGGACGGCGCCGACGAGCTGCAGGCGTTCGTCCGCCTGCTGCGCACCGCCCAGTTGCGGCTACGCCAGACCTGCCTGCGCGGCCGGGTCACTCGCCCGGACGTGGCGCGCGGACGCGAACTCCTCGACCGGGCGCGCACGGCCGGCGTCGCCGCGGACCGGCAGGCCGAGGTGGGGGCGCTGGCGTACTGGGTGGGGGTGGCCGAGCTCTGGCGCGGCGCCCTGCCCGAGGCGAAGGAGGCGTTCGCGCAGGCCCTCGGCCGGTTGACCACCGGTGGGCTACGCCGATGGGAGGGGCACGCGCGCGACTGGCTGGCCCTGCTGAACGCCCTGGAGGGCCGGTTGGCGGCGGCCGAGCAGGTGCTGCGCGCGGGAGTTGACCGAGGCGGGGAAGCGCCGTCCGCGCCGCAGATCCGGCCCGCCGGTGCGGACGCGGGTCCGTCCGGTGAGCGGGCCCGCGAGGCCCGGACCGGCTCTCCGCTCGTACGAGATCTGGCCCGCGCCGCGATCGAACTCGAACGGGACAGGCTGGACCAGGCCTGGGTGCTCCTCGAACATCACCGCCACGAGGGAACCCGGATCGGCGCTGCAGACACGCCAGGGCCCACGAGGGAGCGAGACGACACGAACAGGGCCGATCCGGCCGATCCGGCCGATCCGGCTGTTCCGGTCGATCCGGCTGTTCCGGCCGATCCCGGCGATCCGGCCCAACGGATCGACTCGACGGGTGTGGTGGCCGCTGCGGATCCCGCCGATCCGCCGCTGGGCGACCTGCTCGGGGTGCTGCGCGCCCGGGCCCTGCTCTACCGGGGCGACCTCGGCTCCGCGCGCACCGAACTCGCCGCCACCAGGGACGCCGCCGGCCGGCTGCACCCGGTGGTCGACCAGGCGGCCACGCTGCTCGAGGCGGAGATCTCCACCCACGAAGGAGCCACCGAGCGGGCGACCGAACTGCTCGCCGGGCTGCGCCGCGATCCGGGCCCGGCCAGAGACATCTCGGCCGGAGACACCTCGGCCGGAGACACCTCGGCCGGAGACACCTCGGCCGGTGGCGCCGCGGCCGGCCCACCGCCCGCCGTACTGGTTGCCGAGGGACGCACCCTGCTGGCGGCCGGTGATCCCGCTGGCGCACTCACCGCGGTGGCGCCCTGCCTGGATGCCGACCGGGCTCCCGCGCGCCCGCTCGACACCGTGGCCGCCCTGCTCGTCGCGGCGACCGCGCAGCGCCGGCTGGGTGAGCAGGCGCCTGCCGGTGAGTATCTCGAACGCGCGCTGGCACTGGCCGAGCGCGACTACCTGGTCCGGGTCTTCCTGGACGCGGGCCGGGGAGTGCGCGCGCTTCTCACGGTGGTGGTGGCACCGGAGGGCCGGCACGCGGCGTTCCGAAGCGCGCTGCTGCACCGGTTCGACGTGGCCCCGGCGGCCGGCTGGAAGGCCAGGTCGACCGAGCAGGCGATCCGGCTCACCGCGAGCGAACGCGCCGTCCTGCGCTACCTTCCCTCGCACCTGACGAACGAGGAGATAGCGCAGGACCTGTGCCTGTCGGTGAACACTGTCAAGTCACACTTGCGCACGCTCTACCGCAAACTCGGGGTGACCTCGCGGCGGGAGGCGATCGCCCGCGCCCTCCAGATCGACCTGCTCCGCTGACCGACGCGCTCCCCACGAAACAACACCGGCCGAACATCCAAGAAGACCATCCATGCACACGGCAAACCGGGACGGTTCCGGTTTCCCGGCGCCGTCCCGTTGCCTGATGGTGCTTCGGGTGTCGCTCGCTCCGGTCACTCGCGCAACATCGCCATGTCCCGCCCGTGCACCGACAGGCCGTAGATGACGAGGATGTCGACCGCGATCAGGATGGCCGACCAGATCGGGAACGCCGCGAGCGAAAGGAAGTTCGCGAGCAACGAGATGGAGGCGATCACGATACCGGCGTACCGTGCCCAGGTCTGTCCCGCGAGGATCGCGAGACCGGTGACCACGAGCAGGGCGGCCAGCCCGATGTGGAACCATCCCCAGGCGGTGTAGCCCCACGGGATGATCAGCCCGCTGCTGGCGACCAGGAAGTAGGTCGTCTTGAACAGGCTGGTGAACCCCCAGATCGCCTGCAGGCAACCCAGGACGATCAGGACCGTTCCGGCATAGACCATCCAGCCCATGCCGTACCCCGCTGCTTCGGGCATGGTGCTGGGCCGGCCACCTCGCGCCTCGGCCTCGGCCTCGGCGGACCGGCGGGCCTGGGGCACCGTGGCCGGGGCTTCGGCCTGCCTGGTCTGGCCCATCTCACGCCCCTGCTGAGCACCCTGCGGAGCCTGGCCCTGTGCCTGTCCCCGCACCTGCTGGGCTTGTCCCTGCGCCTGCTGGGCCTGCCCGCGCCCTTCCTGCGCCGGCGTGCCCATGTCGCCGTGTTCAGTCATGGCCCATAACCCCCTGGTGGTTCGCGCCCTCCGTTCGACGGAGGGGTCCACACACCACGCTGCGTGCAGACCCCGGCCCGCGACCTCACCCGGACCGGGTGAACTCCTGCCCGCCGTTTCCGTCACGCCGTTCGACACCTGTGGGGCGAGGGGCCCGCCCGCGCCACTCCATCCGGGTGAACCCGAAGGTCCCGGCGTGCAGGGGCCCAGCAGCCCGCGAGTCCCGGTCCGCCGGGTACTTGGATCCCACTGCGGCCGCTGGGTCTGTCGCTGCCCGCGTGGGCGGCGAAGACTGTGGATCGAGACCCGACGTGAGGACGGACACCATGGCGAAAGCGGTTGGTATCGATCTGGGTACGACGAATTCGGTGATTGCTGCGGTGGTGGATGGTGTGGCGACTGTGGTTCCGAATGGGGAGGGGCAGCGGACGACGCCTTCGGTGGTGGCGTTCACCGAGGGTGGTGAGCGGTTGGTGGGTCAGTTGGCGCGGCGGCAGGCGATCTTGAATCCGAAGGGGACGATCACGTCGGCGAAGCGGTTCATCGGGCGGCGGTTTGAGGAGGTGGGTAGCGAGAGTCGTGCGGTGTCGTTTGATGTGGTGGCGGGGCCGGATGGTGCGGTGCGGTTCGATGTGCACGGGAAGCTGTATTCGCCGGAGGAGATTTCTGCGCTGGTGTTGCGCAAGTTGGCCGAGGATGCGGCGAAGTTTCTTGGGGAGAAGGTGAACGAGGCGGTTATCACGGTGCCGGCGTATTTCAATGATGCGCAGCGTCAGGCGACGAAGGATGCGGGGCGGATCGCGGGGCTTGAGGTGTTGCGGATCATCAATGAGCCGACGGCGGCGGCGCTGGCGTACGGGCTGGACAAGAAGGGGCATGAGACGGTCCTGGTGTTCGATCTGGGTGGTGGGACGTTCGACGTGAGCTTGCTCGATGTGGGGGATGGGGTGGTGGAGGTGCGTGCCACGGCGGGTGACACGCATTTGGGTGGTGACGACTTCGACCGTCGGGTGGTGGACTATCTGGCGGAGGAGTTCCAGCGTTCGGACGGGATTGATCTGCGGCGGGATCCGCAGGCGTTGCAGCGGTTGTTCGAGGCGGCGGAGAAGGCGAAGGTCGAGTTGTCCTCGGTTACTCAGACGACGATCAATCTGCCGTTCATCACTGCTGACGCTTCCGGGCCCAGGCATTTGAACATGACGTTGATGCGGTCGACGTTTGAGGAGATCACCCGTGATCTGGTGGAACGGTGCCGTGGGCCGGTGGAGCAGGCGATGGCTGATGCGAAGGTGACCGCGGACGATATCGATGAGGTGATCCTGGTTGGTGGGGCGACCCGGATGCCGGCGGTGCAGAACCTGGTCCGGCGGATGACGGGTGGCAAGGACCCGAACATGACGGTCAACCCTGATGAGGTGGTGGCGCTGGGCGCGGCGATCCAGGCGGCGGTGCTGAAGGGGGAGATGAAGGACGTTGTGCTGCTTGATGTGACGCCGTTGTCGTTGGGGATCGAGACCCTTGGTGGGGTGATGACGAAGGTGATGGACCGCAACACGACGATCCCGGCGCGGCGTACTGAGACGTTCAGTACGGCCGAGGACAACCAGTCCGCGGTGGATGTGGTGGTGTTGCAGGGTGAGCGGGAGCGGGCCAGTGACAACCGGGTGCTGGGGAGGTTCCGGCTGGAGAACATCCGGCCGGCGCCGCGTGGTGAGCCGCAGGTCGAGGTGACCTACGACGTGGACGCGAACGGCATTTTGAACGTGTCCGCGCGTGACAAGGACACCGGGGCCGAGCAGCGGATCACTATCAGTGAGAGTTCCAACCTGGACAAGTCCGAGGTGGACCGGATGGTGTCTGATGCCGAGCGGTACCGGGCCGACGATGCCCGGATCCGGGAGGTGGTGGATGCCCGCAACGGTCTGGACGCGGCGGCCTACCAGGTCGAACGGCGGCTGGGTGAGCTCGGTGACGCCGCACCGGAGCATGAGCGGGCGCGGGCGCAGCTGCTGCTGGGCGATGCCCGCCAGGCGGTCAAGGACGACAGTGCTCCGCTGGAACGGCTGCGGTCGCTGACCGGTGAACTGCAGCAGATCTACCACAGCCTGAGCGCCGCGGGTGCTGGTGGCCAAGCGGGCGGACCCGGCGGCGGACCAGGCGGTGAACCCGGCGGACCCGGTGGCGGACCCGGCGGCGGACCTGGCGGTGGGCCTGGTGGTGGGCCTGGTGGTGGGCCTGGTGGTGGGCCTGGCGGTCAGGGTGTGCCGGGGCAGCGTGCAGCGGCCGAGGACGAGGACGTGATCGACGCGGAGTTCACCACGGACTGAGGGTTGTGATGACCGAGCAGAACCTTCCGCGAGGCCGCCCGCATGACCCGGAGGCGGGTGCGACCGGCGAGACGGGTGTGCCTGCGGACTTCGAGCTTCGTGACGAGCTCGCTCAGGCGCAGGAGCGGGTGGCGCAGTTTGAGGACCGGTGGCGGCGTGCTGTGGCCGATGCGGACAACCAGCGCAAGCGGCAGGTGCGTGAGCTGGACCGGCAGCGTGCGGAGGTGGCGGCGAGTTTGGCGGCGCGGTGGCTGCCGGTGGTGGACAACCTCGACCGGGCGGTGGCGCACGCGCAGGCCGCGCAGAGTTCGCACGCGCAGGGTTCGCACGCGCAGGGTTCGCACGCGCAGGCCGCGCAGGGTTCGCACGCGCAGGGTTCGCACGGTGCGCAGGTGGGGGAGCAGGACTCGTTGCTGGAGGGGGTTCGGGCGGTTTTGGAGCAGGCGGTCGGGGTGCTTGCCGGTCTGGGGTTTCCGCGTCAGGACGAGGAGGTGGGTGCGGTGTTCGATCCGGCTCGGCATGAGGCGGTGGCCAGTGTGCCCAGTGCGGAGGTGCCGGCGGGGACGGTGCTGGACGTGGTGAGGCCGGGTTATGGCGAGGGGGAGCGGCAGCTGCGGCCGGCGGGTGTGGTGGTGGCCACGAAGGCGGCGTGAGGGCGGATGGCTGACCGTGACTTCTACCAGGTTCTCGGGGTTCCCCGGACGGCGACCCGGGAGGAGATCCAGCGCGCTTACCGGCGGCTGGCGCGGGAGAACCATCCCGATGTGAACAAGGATCCTGGTGCCGAAGACCGGTTCAAGGACGTTTCGGAGGCCTACGACGTGCTGTCGGATCCTGATCTGCGTAAGCGCTACGACGTGTTCGGCGCGGACTTTCGGCGGGTGCCTGACGACGTCGACCCCGACACCTGGGCGCGGGCGCAGGCGCAGGCGCAGGCGCGGGCCCGGGCGGGTGGTCGTGCCCGGGCGGGTGCGGGGGCTCGCGGCGCAGGCGGGTTCGGGGGTGCCGGCGGGTTCGGCGGGTTCGAGGGGTTTGAGGGGTTCGAGGGGTTCGGTGGCGCGGAGGGGGAGGAGGTCGATCTGGAGGATCTGCTCAGCGGCATGTTCGGCGGACGCGCCGGACGCGCCGGGACCGGGCGGGCTGGTCGGGCTGGTTGGGGCGGGCGTGGCTGGGGCCCGATTCCGGGTGCGGACCAGGAGGCCGAGTTGCCGTTGAGTGTGGAGGAGGCGTATCGGGGTGGGCCCCGGTCGGTGACGTTGTCGGGGCCGGGGGGTGCCCGGCAGTATGAGGTGAACGTTCCGCCCGGTGTGACCGAGGGGCAGCGGATCCGGCTGGCCGGCCAGGGCGGGCGGGGAAGTGACGGCGCCCCGCCCGGTGACCTCTACCTCGTTGTGCGGCTTGTGCCGCATCGGCGTTACCGGGTGCGGGGCCGCGACATTTACCTGGACCTGCCGCTTGCCCCGTGGGAGGCGGCTCTTGGCGCGACGGTCGCGGTTGACACCCCGGGCGGTGAGGCGAAGGTCAAGGTGCCGCCGGGCACCTCCAGCGGGCGGTCGCTGCGGCTGCGGGGCCGGGGGATGCCGAACCCACGCGGCCGGCCGGGTGACGTCTACGCGCAGGTGCGGATCATGGTGCCGCCGCACCCGAGTGAGGAAGAACGCACGTTGTGGTCGCAGCTGGCCCAGGCGTCCGGGTTCGCCCCACGCGCAGGGGGTGGCTGATGTCGTTTGCGCTGGTGCGTGTGCGGGTTCGGCGGGAGGGGCGTCCTGGCGGGCAGGGGCATCTTGGGTTGGAGGAGTTCGCTGCGGTGGTGGGGCTGCATCCGGATCATGTTCGCCGGCTGGTGGTGCTGGGTTTGTTGGACGCGGATGCCGACCCGTCGGGGCGGCTGCATTTCGCGCCTGCTCAGGTTGGCCGTGCTGCGCGGATCGAGCGGTTGCGGGCCGGGTTTTGTTTGAACTATGCGGGGATCGGGGTGGTGCTGGACCTGCTGGACCGGATCGCGGAACTGGAGGCGGCCGAACGCGCGGCTGGTGTGCGCCTTCCGCGGCGCTCCCCGCAGCCGTCTACCTTCGTTGACCCCGTTGACACCGTTGACCCTGTTGGCACCGTTGGCACTGTTGGTGCCGGTAGGCGGACGGTCACCAAATCCGGTGGGCGCGGACAGTCGTCTGTGGCCCGACGTTATGGAGGCAGCTTGTGGACCCGAACCGGTTGACTCAGAAGAGCCAGGAGGCTTTGCAGGAGGCGCAGTCCGCCGCGTTGCGGTTTGGGCATACCGAGGTCGATGGTGAGCATTTGTTGCTGTCGTTGCTGGACCAGCCAGAGGGTCTGGTGCCGCGGTTGTTGGTGCAGGCGGGGGTGGATCCGGACCTGTTGCGTAAGCAGGTGGAGGAGGAGCTGGAACGCCGGCCGCGGGTGAGTGGGCCGGGTGTGGAGCCGGGGCAGGTGTATGTGACTCAGCGGCTGTCGAGGTTGCTGGATGCGGCGGATCGGGAGGCCAGGCGGCTGAAGGATGAGTATGTGTCGGTGGAGCATCTGGTGGTCGCTTTGCTGGAGGAGGGGCCGGCCAGCCCGGCGGGGAGGTTGTTGCACGATCTGGGGCTGTCGCGGGACCGGTTCCTTGCGGTGCTGACCCGGGTCCGGGGTAATCAGCGGGTGACCTCCGCGCAGCCGGAGGCGGCGTATGAGGCGTTGGAGAAGTACGGCCGGGATCTGGTGGCTGATGCGGCGGCGGGCCGGCTGGACCCGGTGGTCGGGCGGGATGGGGAGATCCGGCGGGTGGTGCAGATCCTGTCGCGGAAGACGAAGAACAACCCTGTGCTGGTGGGTGACCCGGGGGTGGGGAAGACCGCGATCGTGGAGGGGCTGGCGCAGCGGATCGCCAACGGGGATGTGCCCGAGGGGCTGCGGAACAAGGTGGTGTTCGGGCTGGACATGGGTGCGCTGGTGGCGGGTGCGAAGTATCGCGGTGAGTTCGAGGAGCGGCTGAAGGCGGTGCTGAACGAGGTGCGTGCCGCGCAGGGGCGGATCCTGTTGTTCGTCGATGAGTTGCACACCGTGGTGGGTGCGGGTGCGGCCGAGGGTGCGATGGATGCGGGGAACATGCTCAAGCCGATGCTGGCCCGCGGTGAGCTGCACATGATCGGCGCCACCACGCTGGTGGAGTACCGCAAGAACGTGGAGAAGGACGCCGCTTTGGAACGCCGTTTCCAGCCGGTGATGGTGGACGAGCCGTCGGTGGAGGACGCGATCTCCATCCTGCGCGGGCTGCGTGAGCGGCTGGAGGTGTTCCACGGGGTGAGGATCCAGGACGCGGCTTTGGTGGCGGCTGTCGTGCTCAGCCACCGCTACATCTCCGACCGGTTCCTGCCCGACAAGGCGATCGATCTGGTCGACGAGGCGTGCGCGATGCTGCGCACGGAGATCGACTCGATGCCGGCCGAGCTGGACGAGCTGACCCGGCGGGTGCGGCGGCTGGAGATCGAGGAGGCGGCGCTGAGCAAGGAGTCCGACGCCGCGAGCAAGGACCGGTTGGCACAGCTGCGTAAGGAGCTGGCGGACCTGCACGCGCAGACCGACGCGATGCGGGCGCAGTGGGAGGCCGAACGGCAGGCGCTGCGGCGGGTGCAGGAGCTGCGGCAGGAGATCGAGCAGGTACGCCGTGACGCCGAGCAGGCCGAGCGTGACTACGACCTGAACCGCGCCGCGGAACTGCGCCACGGCCGGCTGCCGGAGCTGGAACGGCGGCTGCACGCGGAGGAGGAGCAGCTGAGTGAGAAGCTCGGCGAGCGGCGGCTGCTGCGGGAGGTGGTCACCGAGGAGGAGATCGCCTCCATCGTCTCCCGCTGGACCGGTATCCCGGTGAGCCGGTTGCAGGAAGGCGAACGGGAGAAGCTGCTGATGCTGGACCAGATACTGCACCAGCGGGTGATCGGCCAGGACGAGGCGGTCCAGCTCGTCGCGGACGCGGTGATCCGGGCCCGGTCGGGGATCAAGGACCCGCGCCGCCCGATCGGGTCGTTCATCTTCCTCGGCCCCACCGGGGTCGGCAAGACCGAACTGGCCAAGACCCTCGCCGCCGCGCTGTTCGACACCGAGGACAACATGGTCCGCATCGACATGAGCGAATACCAAGAACGCCACACGGTGAGCCGCCTGGTCGGCGCCCCACCCGGATACGTCGGCTATGAGGAAGGCGGCCAGCTCACCGAAGCGGTCCGCCGCAAGCCGTACTCGGTGGTGCTGTTCGACGAGATCGAGAAGGCGCACACCGACGTGTTCAACCTGCTGCTGCAAGTCCTCGACGACGGCCGCCTCACCGACGCCCAGGGCCGCACGGTCGACTTCCGCAACACCGTCGTCATCATGACCTCCAACGTCGGGTCGGAATACCTCCTCGAAGGCGCGACCGCCGGCGGACAGATCACCCCCGACGCCCGGGCACGGGTAATGGCCGACCTGCGATCACGGTTCCGGCCGGAATTCCTCAACCGGGTCGACGAGATCGTGTTGTTCAAACCACTCACACAGACCGAGATCGAACGCATCGTGGACCTGATGTTCGACGAACTACGGGCACGGCTGGCCGACCGGCGGATCAGGCTCGACGTCACCGAACAAGCCCGCCGACTGATCGCCCTGGAAGGCTTCGACCCCGTCTACGGCGCCCGGCCCCTACGACGATTCATCTCCCGCGAAATCGAGACCCGCATCGGCCGCACCCTCCTCACCGAAGACATACACGACGGCGCCGTCATCACCGTCGACACCCACAACAGCGAGATCACCGTGACCCACCACAACCCCGCCCCAACCAGACGGGCCGAGGCCGCCTGAACGCCGAACGGAGAACGGGGGAAACGGAGGAACGGGGGGGACGGAGGAACGGAGGAACGACATGCCGGGGACGCTGGATCCACATGTGGAACAGATCCAGGGGGTCGAGCCCCGCACACCGACCGGGTGCGAGGAGTGTCTGCGGCTGGGCTCACCGTGGGTGCACCTGCGGTTGTGCCTGACCTGCGGCCACGTCGGCTGCTGCGACTCCTCGCCGCTGCGGCACGCCCGCGCGCACGCCGGCGAGACCGACCACCCGATCGTGGCGTCGTACGAACCGGGCGAGGACTGGCGGTGGTGCTTCGTCGACGAGCAGTTCGTCTGACGTCGCTTGGCGGTGGTCACTCCTCCTCGGTGCCCGCACCGACCAGCACCGACCGCACACCGGTCACCTCGGTGAGGTGTGCCGCGAGGTCGGCCACGGGCGCGCTGCCGTAGAGCTGCAGGGCCACCACCACGTCGCCGGCCCGGGCGTTCGTGTCCTCCCCACCGTCGCGGTCGACGGGAGTGCCCCGCCGGTGACCGTTGCCGCGCCCCTCGTCGGCGGGCTCGGCCAGCAGGTCACCGCGTTCGATCGTCACCTGACCGACCTCGAAACCCCTGCTCGTACAGGCGACCAGCGCACGCCGGAACGCGCCGCTGCCGTTGGCGTAGACGATGCGGAGCTGAACGGCGCCGCGGGCGCTCGGCAACCGGCCGCCAAGTGCGGTGAAGCCGACGATGACCGCGAAGTGTGCCGCGGTCGCCGCGACGGCCACGACCACCATGCCGGCACCGGCGGCCGCACCTACGGCGGCGGTCACCCAGACCACCGACGCCGTGGTGAGCCCGCGTACGGCGTCGCGGCGGACGAAGATCAGCCCACCGCCGATGAAGCCGATGCCGGACACGATCTGGGCGGCGATCCGGGAGGGGTCGAGCGAGACGTGCGGGCCGAGTACGTCGGCGAAGCCCCACTTGCTGACCACCATGAACAACGCCGATCCCATGCCGACCAGCGCGTGGGTGCGCAGGCCCGCGGACTTCTGCCGGATCTGGCGTTCGAGCCCGATCAGCGAGGACAGCGCGAACGCCACCAGAACCAGCAGAACCTGCACCCACACCGTGTGACCGTCGACCATCCGGTCAAATCTATCGGACCGGGCCGTTTCAGCTGGATCGGCCGGTTCGCCGCCGCCAGTACGCGTAGGTGACGGCCGCCAGCAACGGGCCCCACAGCAGCAGCGGGGCGTAGCTGCCGACGAAGACGACCAGCCGCCAGCCGTGTTCGGCGATCGGGTCGCCGGGAGGTGCGGGCTCTCGCAGCGAGGCGGGCAGGCCGGCGAACACCTTGGTCCACAGCGCGGTGAGCACCGTGGCGCCCAGGGCGGCGGGGAGGACCGCGGCCGCTGTCGGCACCCGCCGGCCACGAAGTACCGGGACCCACCACGGAAAGACCTCGCCCCAGCGGGCGACCAGGCCGACAGCGGTGAACGCCAGTACTTCGGACACGGCCGACAACACCACGACGTACACCTCGTCCGGCATGCCCAGCGTGTGCCCGGCGCGCGGGGTGGTGCTGACTATGGGCAGGTGCAACGTCACCACGCTGATACGCCACAGGCCGGACGGCAGCACGGTGAACGGCACGGCGTACGCGGCGATCCGGGCCCAGGTGGGGACTCCCGGAACCGGGTCGTGAGCGGCGCGCCAGGCGGCGCGCAGCCGCGAGGAGAGGTGGGGAACCTTCGAACGAACGGCAACGGATGTACTCATGACCTCGAAGATCCCAGTGCGGGGCCGTGCCCGCCCTACCCGCGGGAAGGAAACCTCTCCCCCCGTCGAGGGAGGTTCGGGCATTCTGTCCCGGTGAGCGACACCGCCGACCGCAGCGACCACGGCCGGGTGCCGTCGGGTCCCGCGTCCGGGCCCGTGGTGTTCGACATCGACGTACCGCAATACCGGGTTGACACCGAGCCCGACCACCGAGCGGTCGGCAGGGTCGTGGACGCCGAGCTACGCAAGCTTTTCCTCGGCCGCACGGTCGTCGTACGCGGGATCGGCGCGCAGCACCATCCGGGCCGGACCGTCGACGACCTGATCGAGATCGTCTGCCGGCTCGGCACCGACCGCTACGACCCCGACCGGGCAGGCGACCGGTACGACAACCTCCAGAACAAGCGCATCGACCTGTTCGCCTTCCGGCGCAGGGCCACCCCGCGGATGCGGCTGTTCGAGGCGATGAGCTGGGGCTTCTACCACAGTTCGATCGCGGTCCACGGCGTACCGGTCCGGCTCGACCTGCTGCTGATCTACGACGCCGCGCAGTTGCGCGAGGTGGTCCACCAGTACGAGGGACGGGACGACCGCAAGCGGGACGGCTACGTGTTCCGCGACCCGGACCGCAAGCCGGAAGCCCTGCTGGGCATAGCGAAACTGTCCCGATGACGGTAGCGCCGGCGATCTCAGCGCACTCCGCTCGCAAGCGTGGGCGTCCGGCGGAGCAGCAGCGTGAGCGCACCGGTGGCACCCCGCCGGCGTGCGCCCGCGCCGGAACTCAGCCGCTGGCCACGCCGTGGACGGCGAAGAATCCGCCGGTGAGCACCGCGAGGCAGAACGGCCCGGCGGTGAGCCGGAAGCCCATCGTGTTGAACACCGCGACCAGGGCGCCCATCGAGCAGCCGCCCACGCCGTAGTCGGCTTCGGCTTCAGCGCTCCGCTGCCTGGTAGACGCCGGCGAACACTCCGGTGCCGGTCGTCGCCGACTCGACCAGTTGGAGGCCGAACGGCTCCGAGCCTGAGCCGGTGAACAGCCGCCGGCCCGAGCCGAGCACTTCCGGGTGCACCATCAGGACCAACTCGTCCACCAGTCCGTGCGGCAGCAACGACCGGACGAGCTCACCGCTGCCGAACACCACGAGGTTGCCGTTCTCCTCGGCCCGCAGCCGGGTCACCGCGTCGACGGCACCGCCCTTCAGGAGAACGGAGTTCTGCCAGGGAAGTGGCTCGGTCAGCGTCGTCGACACGACGTACTTCCGCGCCCGGGTCAGCGCCTCGGTGTACGGGTTCGGTTCCTGAGCCGGCCAGTACTCCGCGAACTGCTCGTACGTACGCCGCCCGGCCAGCAGCGACCAGGAGCTTCCCATCCGTGCGCCGATCACCTTCTGCATCACCGGGTCCTGGCGCCGGCTCGCCCAGCCGCCGTGGACGAAACCGTCCCTCGCGTCCTCGTTCCGGTCGCCGGGTGCCTGCATCACGCCGTCGAGGGTCAGGTGTTCGACCGCGATGACCTTGCCCATGCCCCGTCTCCTTCGTCGTCGGCCGGCTGGGGGTTGCGAAGTGCCGGCGCCTCACCCTCCACACGAACGACGAAGGCGCGGATCGACACGAGGAGGGTCGACACCGGCGGCGTAGCTCGGCCTCGCCGCCCGCACCGACATCGACGAGGGCGTCGGCCTGCCGGGGGCCGGTCTGCCGAAAAGTGGCCGACACAAAGAGAGGGCAAGGAGCTTCAGCTCCTTGCCACTACCAAGATACAGCGCACCTGGGGGCTTGCCGCAAGACCCGGGTCATGCTGCAGAATCTCCGGCCTGAGCCGGTTCCGCGGAATTCGACGAACGCGGTGTTCGTGCTCACACGTCACGGGGTACGCGCTGTCAACCTGCGTGGAACACCCGGCGCCACGCGATGCAGTTCGAAGGTTTCCGCCGACAAGCCAGGTGGCATTCCGTACGACAACTGGGGGACTCATGATCGATGTGGTCATTGCCGGCGGCGGGCCGGTCGGCATGATGCTGGCCGGTGAGTTGCGACTGCGCGGCATACGCGTCGTCGTTGTGGAAAAGGATGCGGAGCCGACCAGAATCGTTCGTTCACTCGGACTGCACGTACGCAGCATCGAGTTGATGGACCAGCGCGGCCTGCTGGAACGATTCCTGGCGCGGGGCAAGACGTACCAACTGGGTGGCTACTTCGCCGGCATCAGGCAACCCTGGCCCGGCCGGATGGACAGCGCACACGCGTACATCCTCGGCATCCCGCAGACCGAAACCGACCGGATCCTGACCGAGCACGCGACCGAGCTCGGCGCCGAGATCCGGTGGTGCACCGAGCTGGTGGGACTGAGCCAGGACGACCACGGCGTGACGGCCGAACTCGCCGACGGTACGCGGCTGCGCTCGCGGTATCTCGTCGGCTGCGACGGCGGCCGCAGCACCGTACGCAAGCTGGCCGGTGTCGCCTTCCCCGGCGAGCCCGCGAAGAACGAGTGGCTGCTGGGCGAGCTGGAGGTCACGGCGCCGCCTGCGGAGGTGACGGCGGTGGTGGCGAGGATCCGCGAGACGCAACACGGGTTCGGAGTCGGGCCGACCGGGGACGGGACCTACCGTGCGGTCGTACCCGCTGCCGAGGTGGCCGAGGACCGCCTGGTCCCGCCGACGCTGGAGGAGATCAGGCACCAGTTGGTGGCGTACGCGGGCACCGACTTCGGTGTGCACTCACCTCGCTGGCTGTCCCGTTTCACCGACGCGACCCGGCTCGCCGAGCGCTACCGCGTCGGCCGGGTGCTGCTGGCCGGTGACGCGGCGCATGTCCACCCGCCGCTCGGCGGCCAGGGGCTCAACCTCGGCATCCAGGACGCGTTCAACCTGGGCTGGAAGCTGGCCGCGGAGATCGACGGCTGGGCACCCGCGGGTCTGCTGGACAGCTACGGCACCGAACGACGCCCGGTGGCCGCCGACGTACTCGACAACACCCGCGCGCAGTCGGAGTTGATGTCGCACGAACCAGGCCCCCGGGCGCTGCGCCGGCTGATCGCACAGCTGATGGAGATCGAGGAGGTGAACCGCTTCCTGATCGAGAAGATCACCGCGGTCGGGATCCGGTACGACTTCGGCGAGGGGCACGAGTTGCTCGGCCGCAGGCTGCGGGACGTGGCGCTGAAGCAGGGACGTCTGTACGAAATGATGCGGCGCGGCCGCGGGCTGCTGCTCGACCAGACCGGCCGGCTCTCGGTGGCGGGCTGGGCGGACCGGGTGGATCACGTCGTCGACGTCAGCGAGGAACTCGACGTGCCCGCGGTTCTGCTCCGGCCGGACGGCCATGTGGCGTGGGTCGGCGAGGACCAGCAGGATCTGCTCGGCCGGCTGCCGAAGTGGTTCGGCGCGCCCGTCAGTTGAGCGATCCGGTCGCTGCCCCACCCCGAACTCGGTCAGCTTTGTCCGAGAACCGAGGGCGGCAGTTCGATGTCGGGTACGAGTTCGACGAGGAGGCGCCGGACGCGGGTGTCGATGTCGGCGACGATACGGCGGACCGTGGCCTCGTCCTGGCCGCCGGGATCGTCGACCGGCCAGTCGACGTACTTCACCCCTGGTACGTACGGGCACTCCTCCCCACACCCGAGGGTTATGGCCAGGTTGCTGGCCGCGATGGTCTCGCGGGTGAGCAGCTTGGGGTGCTCTTTGGAGGTGTCCAGCCCGAGCTTGTTGAGTACGTCGGCGACCTCGGGGTGGATGTGCTCGCCTGGTTGGGTGCCGGCGGACACGGCTACCACGCGACCGCCCGCGTAGTGCTCGGTGAGGACGCGGGCCGCGACGGACCGGCCACCGTTGCGTACGCAGGCGAAGACGATCTGGGGCCGGTCGTTCATGCGAGCTCCTTCGACGGGCGAACACCGGTGTCAACGAGCACTTGCGGGCTCCTCCGGGGCGGCTGGTCATGGAAGAAGCGGCGTGCCCACAGGCTCACGTGGACCAGGCCGACGAGTACGGGCACCTCGACAAGTGGTCCGACGACTCCGGCGAGGGCCTGGCCGCTGGTCACGCCGAACACCGCGATCGCGACCGCGATGGCGAGTTCGAAGTTGTTGCCCGCCGCGGTGAACGCGACCGTGGTCGATCGGCTGTAGCCCAGGCCGACGGCACGGGAGATCAGCATGGAGCCGCCCCACATGAGCGCGAAGTAGACGACGAGTGGGACGGCGATGCGAGCGACGTGGAGCGGTTCGGAGGTGATTGCCCGGCCTTGGAGAGCGAACAGGACGACGATGGTGAACAGCAACCCGTACAGCGCCCACGGCCCGAGCCGGGGCAGAAGTCGCGACTCGTACCACTCGCGTCCTCGCTTGCGCTCGCCGAGACGGCGGGTCAGGTAGCCGGCGAGCAACGGGATGCCGAGGAACACGGCGACGCTTCCGGCGATCTGTCCGCCGGACACGTCGATGCCGGTGGTGTCCAGGCCAAGCCAGCCGGGAAGTAGGTTCAGGTAGAACCACCCGAGCAGCCCGAACGCGAGTACCTGGAAGACGGAGTTCAGCGCCACCAGGACCGCGGCGGCCTCGCGGTCACCACAGGCCAGGTCGTTCCAGATGATTACCATGGCGATACAGCGGGCGAGCCCGACGACGATCAGCCCTGTGCGGTACTCGGGGAGACCGGGGAGGAAGGTCCAGGCCAGGGTGAACATCAGTGCCGGGCCGACCAGCCAGTTCAGCACCAACGACAAGACCATCGTGCGCCGGTCACGGGCGACGTGGCCCACCTCGTCATAACGGACCTTCGCCAGAACCGGATACATCATCACCAGCAGACCCAGCGCGATCGGCAGCGACACCGAGCTCACCTTGATGGCATCCAGCACGCCGGCGATCCCGGGCACCCACCGTCCGAGCAGCAGCCCCGCCACCATCGCGAGGCCGATCCAGACGGGCAGGAACCGGTCCAGACGCGACAGCCCTCCCACCACGCCATGAGGGGCTGCCCCTGTCGACCGCGCGTCGACGACGGTGGGATGCTGCGGGCTCAACGGTTCTCCTCAGCTTGGCGGGCCGGTCGGCGGCCGATAACATATCAACCGATGATGACATCACCAAGCACTGATGCATCGGTCGGCTCCCTGTTCAAGGTGCTCGCCGATCCACTCCGCCGCCGCATCGTCGAACTGCTCACCCAGGAACAGCTGTGCACCTGCCACCTGGTCGAGGAGACCGGCGCCGGCCAGACGACGGTCAGCAATGCTCTGCGGCTGCTCCGGCAGGCCGGTGTCGTCGAGACCGAACCATGCGGCCGGTTCACCTACTACCGGCTGCGCCCGGAGGTCCTGCACGCCCTGGCCGGCGAGGTGGCCCAGCTCGCGGTAGACGCTGACGCCGCGCAGGCCCGCAAGCGGCCCTGCTGACCTCTCCGCCTTGGGGCGCCCCAGGCGGGCATACGCACACGCCAAACGGGCCCACCTCACTGGAGGCGGGCCCGTTGTGGCGGGACGATCGACAAGAAGCGGAACCGAGCAGCTAGCCGGCGCAGCACGCTCCGGCGCCGCCGGCCGGCACAACGGCCAGCTGGCCTTCGGTTGTCGAGGTGCTGCCGGCGCCGCCACAGCAGCCGCCGTCACCGGTCTTGACCGGTTCGGTCGCCGCGGCGGGCTGGTCGCCGGCAGCGACGTCGGCCGTCGTCCTGCCCTCCAGCTCGGCTCCGGCGTCGGCGAGGACCACGTAGTTCTCCCAGCGCTGCCCGTCGGGTCCGGTGACCCAGTGCTTGTCCTGCCGGGCGTAGCAGCAAACGACGTCGCCTTCGGTGTCCAGGCTGAGGCCGGCGGCCTCGAGTCGGTTGGCCTGTGCCTCGACCTCCTCCATCGACTCCCGCTCGACGCCGAGGTGGTTCAGGGTGCCGGTGGCTTCGGGGTTCTCGAACAGCACCAGCTTCAGCGGCGGGTCGTCGACCGCGAAGTTGGCGTACCCGGGGCGGCGCTTGGCCGGCTCGGTGTCGAACAGCGCGGAGTAGAACTCCACGGCCGCGTCGATGTCGTTGACGTTGAGGGCCAGCTGAAGACGGGACATTGATGCTCCTGGTCGGATCAGTGGGGTCGATATGAATGTTCGTCAGTCAGGCGCAGCAGAGCACGGACGACTTCTGGGGCGCAGTCGCGGGCCGACGCGGCGCTGCGCCTCGCAGGAGAACACCGGCGGTGCGGGTAAGCCCGGAAAGCCCGGCCAGTCCGAAATGGGGCCGGCGCTCCACGCGCGAAGCCCTGCGCCGAGCCGCGCCTGCGCGGAGCAGGTCATCCCGGTGTGCCTGCGCCACGGCTTCGATCATGATCGGGTGCATGAGCCTTCTCCTTCGCCTCGGCCGGACCGTCCCGGCCCACGACATAGATACTGGTCTATGCGAAGCGCATTGACAAGCGTCTATCTCAGGTTTCTTCGGCAATGCTTGCGGGCTCGCCCCACCGCCGCCGCCGGAGAGTTGATAGACGGCCACCTATCTCGTGGCACTATGGGTGGCATGCCGAAGCCGCTGCCCGTGATCCAGCCCGTGCCGCCCGCGGCCGCCTGCTGCGCACCCCTCACCGCCGCGCCGCTGACCGCCGAGCAGGCCGAGGAACTCGCCGTACGGCTCAAGGCGATCGCGGACCCCACCCGGCTACGGCTGCTGTCCCTGATGCTGGCCAGCCCAGGCATGCAGGCATGCACCTGCGACCTCACCGAACCGCTCGGGCTCACCCAGCCGACGATCACACACCATCTGCGCAAGCTCGCCGCCGCAGGCCTGGTCGTCCCCGAACGCAGGGTCGGCAACTTCACCTACTACCAAGTGGTGAGCGACGCCCTGACCGGCCTCGCCAACATCCTCGCCCCGGTCACCGCCGCCTGAACTGGGGACGCTTGACACCCCGGCCCGCCGGCGCAGACTGAGGCCAGCCCTGCGGCTGGCGGGGTTTCAACCTGAGGGTGCGTGAGCCGCGGATGGACCGGCAGTCGATACATGCGGAGATGGAGCACGCCCGTGCGACCTTCCAGGCGCTGGTGTCGCAGGCATCCCCTGCCGCCCTCGGCCGCGACTCCGATGGCACCCGGTGGACGAACCAGCAGTTGCTGTTCCACATGCTGTTCGGATACATGATCGTCCGCAGACTGCTACCGCTGGTGCGAACACTCGGACGACTGCCGGACGGTTTCAGTCGGCGGTTTGCCCGCATGCTCAACACCACCACGAGACCGTTCCACGTCGTGAACTACCTCGGCTCCTGCGGCGGCGCGCTCGTGTTCCGCGGTGCCCGACTGACCAGGAAGTTCGACAAGACGGTGGCAGCACTACACCGCAACCTCGACCAGGAGACTGACGACGCCCTGGCGCGGGGCATGCACTTCCCCGTCGACTGGGACCCCTTCTTTGCAGACAAGATGAGCCTGCTCGACGTCTACCACTTCGGGACCCAGCACTTCGACTTCCACCAGCAGCAACTGACCCTCCAGCCACCCGGCGCGTAGGAGCCCTCCGGGCCGGGCGACGGCTGGCCACACTGCAGACGCCTGCCAACAGGGCCTCCGTCGAAGCAAGCCGGCCGGTGGGAGGTTCTCGGGTGGCCAAGGGTCGGCGCGGGCGCGCGGTTGAGCTTAACGTCAGCACTCCAGTCCCACGCCGGAAGACGAGACGGCTGGAAGTGAGTTAGAAATCGAACGCGTGTTTGACCTGTCGGCTAACCTAAGGGCTGGGCCGGGGGCCCTGGATGCGACTGATCCAGGCAGGGGAGTCGACTGCGATCCGGGGTCCCCATGCTCATGCATTGCCGCCTCGGCGGCTTCGTCCTCGACCTCGGCGGACACCGGATCGATCCAACTTTGCTTGAGGCTGGGCGAGGGAAGTCAGGGATGGTCGCCCCGGCGCCGGTCGGTCGAGTCCATCCTGCCTCCGTCTGACCGACTCCAGTTGGTTCTGCGCGAGCCGATGAGACCCTTGCGCCTCTCTTTCGCGAACGCTGCGAGATAGCGAGACACAGCCGGAGTCAGTGAGACATGCGCCGACGGGTCCGCAGGGGCATCACCCCAGGTCAGAAGGCTGCCAGCGACAGATCGTCGCAGGTGGTGCGAGTGCGCCCCCGGTAGGATTCGAACCTACGCACACGGCTCCGGAGGCCGTTGCTCTATCCCCTGAGCTACGGGGGCTCGGGGCGGAGACAGATTAGCAGGGTCCTCCGGTGGCTACGCTGGCGCGGTGCTTCCCGACCGGTTGGCCGACCAGATCGGCCGTGTTCTCGACGCCCTCGTCCGGTCGGGACATCTCCCGTCGACGACCGGCATCCCCGGTGAGATCCGGGTCGAGCGGCCGTTCCGGAACGCTCGCGGAGACTACGCCAGCCCGGTCGCGCTACGGCTGGCCGGAGCATACGGGAGTACGCCGGGCGAGGTGGCCCGACTGGTCGCCGCCGCGCTCCAGGAGAGCCCGGAGGTGGCCCACGCTGAGGCCGCGGGCGGGTTCGTGAACGTCGTCGTCAACGACGCTGCGCTCGCCGAAACCGTCCGCGAGGTCGTCGCCGCCGGTCCGGCGTACGGCGAACATCCGGTGATGTTTGCACCGCCGGACGATGAACTCGGCCATCGAGCGAGGTTCGCGCACGCCCGGCTCGCCGGTCTGCTCCGGGCCGGACCGGCTCTGGAGGTTCCGTACGACCCGGACCGGCTCGAGGTGGCCGTTCTCGCGGACCCTCCGGCGCGCCGCCTGGTGTGTGCTCTGGCCGAGTTGCCCTCGGTCGCGGCGCGGGAGAGTCCGCGCGCCTTGCACAAGTACTTCACCGAGATCCTTTCCTGCGTTGAGGAATTCGAGGTTTCGGTCGCGGTGCTGCCGCGCGGAGACGAACCGTCCACGGCCGCCCACGGCACCCGGCTCGTCCTGGTCGACGCGGCCCGGATCACGCTGGCGAGCGCATTGCGGCGTTACGGCCTTTGCGCTCCCGACCGGCTGTGAGGCCCCGTCAGCCGACTTCCGCCGTCGTCCGCCGACACCAGTCGACCACAGCCGGACGGACCCGGCTGAACACCGCGCGAACCGGGCCCGAACCCCGGGCCAACTCGTTCTGAACCGGCCCAGGGAGATGCGGCCGGGGCGCACTCTCCGGCCGACCGCGAATCCGGATCCCGGTCGTTCTCCGTCGATAGTCTGCAGCCGACGGACACGTGCCGAGACGGAGTACGAACGACCCCGGGGGATTGTGGACGTTCCATGACAGAGGTTCTGCTCATCGTCGTGTCGTTGTCCGACGTACCCCGCCTGCTGGGGCTCCTCGAACGGCTCGGCTCCGCCGGCCTGACCATTCGGGTCGCGCTCGCCGTCCCCGCCTCGGCCACCGCCGCGGACGTGGAGGAACAGCTCGGCACCGACGCCGCCGAGGTCCGGATGGTCCGGATGAACCTCAGCGGACGCCGCGGCGGCGTCGCCCCGGCACGGTTCTCCCGCCGCTGGGCGAAGGTGGTCACGCGGAACCTGGTCGTCCGCGGCGGCGTCCGGGTCGCCGACGACGAACGCCGCGGCTGGCTGATGGTGCGCTACGACCCGTGGATCCGGCGACGGGCACGCCAGGCCGACCTGATCCTCGCCGCCGACCGGGACGCCGAACGAGCTGCCGAGCTCGCGGCGCGGCACAACCGGGACGCCGTACGCCTGACCGCCACCGACCCGGCCCTGGACGGCGTACTCGCCCAGCTCGCCACCACCGTCCCCCTCCGCCGCGCGCTCCGGCAGGGCCTGTCCCGCACCACCGCCGAGGAGGTCGTGCTGGCCTGGAAGCGGGTGGCCGCCGACCCGGCCGAACCGCACCTGAACGACTTCGTCGGTCAGGCGGTGGGGGTCGTACACGCGTTGCGGCGCGGTCACGCGTTCGAGGAGGCGGAGGTGGTGGCCCGGTCCGCGCTGGGCCTGGACCTGCCGCCGGCGGAGATGGCCGCGCTGCGGGTGGAGCTGGTCACCAACCAGATCGCGGCGGGCGGCAGTCCCGCGCGGGAACTGGCCGAGGCGGTCCGGGAGTTGCTGGGGTTCGCAGACGAGGCACTGCGCGAGGGTGACCTGGAGACCGCCGGCCGGATTGCCGTCCAGGCGACCGACGCGGTTCTGCACCGCGAGCTGCACGCCGACGTCCTGGCCAGCCCACTGCTCGAGGACCCGGAGGGGTTCCTCGCGCCACTGCGAGACTCGCTGACGTTCCAGGCGCTGCGGGCGCCGGCGGGGTCGATGGCCTGGGTGTTGCCCGGCACGAACCGCGCCGTGTCCCCGGTCCCCTCGGTCCCCTCGGACCCGTCGGCACCTTCGGGGTCATCGGCCTCTCCGGAGAGACCGGCTTCCCTCGCCCCGGCGACCACCCTCCCCGGTCCGCCGCCGATACTGCCCGGGACGCCGGCACCGCACCGCGTACTCGTCGTGCCCGGCGACTACCCGCACTTCACCCAGGGCATCATCAGCGCGCTCGCCGACGAACCCGACCTCGAGGTGCGGGTGCTGAACCTCCGCGCGCCCGGCGTACGCCGGCGCTACCAGCGAGGCGCGCTCGTCCTGGACCGGTTGCGCGACGCCGTCGGACGTCCGGTCCCGGCTCCTGCCCGACCCGACGCGGAGTTGCTGGAGTGGGCGGACACGATCTTCGTCGACTGGTGCGACAACGCCGCCCAGTGGGTCACCATCCACGCGCCGCGTACGACTCGGCTGGTGGTCCGATTCCACAGCCTGGAAGCGATCTCACCCCAGCCGCACATGGTCGACTGGTCACAGGTGTCGGAGGTGATCTTCGTCGGCCGGCACGTCCGCGAGCTCGTCGAACGCGCCGTGCCCGACCTCACCCAGGTGCCCGGCCGGCACGTGGTCCCCAACGAGATGCGGCTGGAACGCTTCGGCCTGCCCAAACGGCCGGGTGCCGAGCGGACGCTGGCCATGGTCGGCTGGGCGCAGCGGGTGAAGGACCCGCTGTGGGCGCTGGAGGTGCTGGCACTGTTGCGGGCCGAGGACCCCACGTGGCGGCTGCTGCTGATCGGCCGGGACTTCTCGCCGCACCAGCACGCCGGTGCCTTGCGCTACCAGGACGAGTTCCGCGAGCGCGCGGCCGCCGACGACGTACGTGACGGGCTGGTCCACGTCGGCTACACCACCGAGCTCCCCGAGGTGCTGCGCGACGCCGGATTCGTGCTCAGCGCCAGCCGGCGGGAGGGTTTCCCGGTCGGGCCCACCGAGGGCGCCGCCTCCGGTGCGGTCCCGGTCATGCGCGACTGGCCGATGTACGCCGACTACTCGGGCGCGAGCGGGATCTTCCCGGCCGAGTGGGTGGTCCGCAGTCCCGCGGAGGCGGCGGCGCGGATCCTTGCCCACGCCGACCCGGAGCGGCGCGCGGAGGCGGGGGCCGCCGCCCGGGAGTACGTCGTGGAGCACTTCGACTGGCGGGCCGTGGAGCCGAGATTCCGCGAGGTCTTGCTCGGACCCTAGGGCGTACGGGACTCGCTCGCGGCCGCCGCGAGCTTGCGCAGCACGTCCTGGGCGGCGGCCACGTCACCCACGGGTGACAGGTGGTCCAGCGGCCTGGTGCTCATCGGGCTGCCGTCCTCGACCAGGCCCCACACCGGCCGCCCACTGCCGGCGTAGTCGCTCCACTTCGACGGCAGGTAAGGGTTCCTGGCGTGTGTGTCCGACGTCAAGGCGTCATTGACGACGAGGCAGTCGAACTTCGAGGCCAGGTTCAGGAATGCCAGGTAGCGCACGTACTGGTTGATCCGCACCAGCTCCGCGATCCCGAGCTCCGCAACGTGGGCCCGCAGTGCGTCGGCCTTGCCGGTGAAGACGTGCAGCCGGAGCCGCTCGCGGGTCGCCGGCTCCAGCTCCGCCAGGGCGGTGAGCACGTCGCCCAGGCCGCGGGTGGCGTAGAAGTTGCCGAAGTAGCCGACGTGTGCGATGCCCGGCTCGAGGGAGTACGCCTGGTCGGCCATGGCGTAGAAGGCCGGGGGGAGGGTGGGGTGTGGCGAGATGACCGCCTTCTCCCGGGCCGTCGCCGCGATCTGCGGCACGGGCGCGTAGCTCAGCATGTAGTCGAGCTGGTTGGGGTTGGTGAAGACCAGCCGGTCGGCGAGGGCGTACGCGAGGTACTCGCACCAGTCCAGTACGTTGTCCGACTCCAGCACCGGCAGCCCGAGCGTCCGGATCCGCTCGGCCGCCCGGGCGAGCAGGTCGCTGTCACCGAGAGGTGAGACGCGCGGCTTGCCCTGCACGTCGCGCGCCGCCGGGTCGGAGAACTCCGCGGTCCAGGCCGTCGCGGGGTTGTGCAGCTTGTACGCGGCGGCGAGGAAGTGCGAGGCGGGCCACATCACCCGGCTGTAGACGCGTTCGTACGGGCCCTTCCGGCGTTCGAGTTCGGTGATTCGTTCCATACCGGCGGAGCAGTACGCCTCGATCGCACCCCAGTGGGAGAAGTACGTCGGGGTGTCCGTGGCGATCTCGTTCTCGACGTACGGTCCGCTGATCCGGCGGATGCTCGGATCCTGCTCGCGGTTGCCGTCCATCGCGTTGAACACCGCGTCAACGACGTCCTGACGCTCACGCACCCGCTTGGCCATCACGACCGCGCTGGTGTCGTTGTAGGGCGCGAAGCAGTAGGCGACGGCGAGCGCCCGGGCGCGCCCGCGGTTGAGCCGGTCGTACGGGAAATAGTCGAAGGCGTGGCCGTCCAGTGCCGCCACCACCTCGGCGTGGTCGTCCGGGTGAACCCGCAGGTGCGCGTTGAGCCGGTCGACCTCGGCGTCCAGGTGGGCACGGATCAGCGCGACAGCCTCGGGCGCGGCGCCACGGCCCACCACGTCGAGACGGCGCAGGAAGTCCAGTTGGGCGGTCACGTCGAGAGCGGGCTCCGCCGGCGGCGTGGCCTGCTGGTGGTCTTGCACCTCACCGGCGGCGGAGAGGGGCCCGGTGACGGGCGCAAGGCGGAGTTGACAGTCGTACGCCGCGACCAGCGTGGCGAGGAACAACGCGTCCGCGTGTGGCGTGAGCCCCGGGGCGGCGTCCACGCCGGTGCCGTTGCTGCCGGTGCCGTTGTTGCCGGTGCCGTTGTTGCCGGTGCCGTTGTTGCCGGACGTGCGGGCGGCGGCCTGCCGTGCGGTGGCTGTCGGTACCAGCGTGCCCGCGACGGTGGTGGGGAGCCGAGCCTGCGCGCCGGCACGCTCCGCCGCGGCGACCACGACCGCCGGTCCGGCGATGGTGAGCAGGGAGGCGACGAACTCCGGGACCGGGCGGTCGGTGGCGTCGAGGAAACAGGTGAAGGTCGTACGGGCGGCGGCCGGACCGACGTCGCGGGCGGACAGCATGCCCGGCCGGGCCGAGTCGACCACCCGGGCGGCGGACACGTGAGCGGCCCCGGCGAGGCTGCGCACCGCGTCGGTGACCTCGGGCGAGGCAGGCCCGTCCACGGCCACCAGCACGTCGCGGAGTTCTCCGTCCGCCACCCACACCTGCCCGGCCAGTGCGTGCAGGCAGCCGGAGACGTCCTCGCCCGCGCCGGCCCGTACCACCACGGTCACGCCGGGCGAGAGGTCGCCGGAGCCTGGCCCCGACGGTGCCTGCGCCCCGACGCTCGCCCCGGCGTTCGACGGAGTGGCCGGTCGGGCGTCCCGGAGGGCG